>NZ_JAVHZY010000041.1:0-33579 GCF_031119655.1 Phocaeicola sp. GP0067 | reverse complement strand
GTTCGGGTTTCATAAAACAAAGGTAAGCAAAGGTAGCTAATTTTAAAACTTAACAACCAGAAATTTCCGCTGAGCCGAAAAAGAAAAGGAACTTCAGGTCAGCGGATTTTCGGGTCAGCGGAAAGCGTACCTTCTGATACAAAATAAGCATATCCCCCTACACTCTCCATATTTTTACAGGTGATTCATACGTTTCACATTCGAAAAATTGTAGTACTAATAAAAAAAATGTATTTTTGTACTAATCATGAATCAAACGACGCATAAGATGACCGACCCCATCCAGATAAAGCACTATAAAGAAGACATTACCTCTTTTAACCAACTCTACAAGGAGTTTCAAAGACGTTTTGTACGCTTCGCCAATACTTATGTCAGAGATTTAACCACAGCAGAAGATATTACTATTGAGGCGATGATGTATTATTGGGAAAACAGGCAATCCTTAAGCGAAGATTCCAATATTCCAGCCTATATCTTAACAATTATAAAAAACAAATGCCTGAATTATCTGCGTCATCAGCAAATTCATGAAGAATACTCGGATAAAATAAAAGATTACTATGAATGGGAACTGAATACCCGGATCGCCACTTTACAAGCATGCGAACCTTATGAGCTTTTTATTTCCGAAATTCAAGAACTCGTCCAACAAACCCTCACCGACATGCCCGAAAAAACCCGTACTATCTTCATGTTGAGCCGATACGAAAACAAATCCTATAAGGAAATTGCAGTTCTCATGAATATCACCCCCAAAGGAGTAGATTTCCATATAAACAAGGCATTAAAGATGCTTCAGACTAACTTAAAAGATTATTTTCCACTCTTTCTCTATTTTTTTATGAAATGCCACTAGGAATTTTCCATTCTGAAGTGCTGTTTATATAGAAGCATAAAAGAATGCAATAAAATGGAAAAAGAGAAACTACATCGTTTTTTTGCCGGAACTACTTCTATACAAGAAGGCATGGACATAAGAGCATGGATGGAAGCATCCGAAGAGAACAAGCGCATTTTTTACAAAGAGCGTAAATTGTTCGATGCCCTCATGGTGCATGATGACCAAACTACAAATAACTGCATTTCCACCAAACGAATTCCCAAAATTATTCGTCAATGGCTGAAAATAGCTTCCGTCATCATACTGACGCTTACCATTAACTATTTATATCAGGAATATAAATCGGAAAATGAAGTCATTGCCATGAATACAGTATCTGTTCCGGCAGGACAACGTACCAATATTACTTTACCAGATGGAACTAATGTATGGCTGAATGCCCGTACCACTTTACAATATCCGGTCACTTTCAGCCAAAAGCAACGAACAGTTTTTTTAAAAGGAGAAGCTTATTTTGATGTAACCAAGAAGAAAAAAACTCCTTTTATTGTACGGACAGACAAATATGACATTGAAGTTTTGGGTACACAGTTTGATGTAGATGCTTATCCTGACCAAACGGCGTTTGAAACAACTTTAATGAAAGGTAGTGTAAAAGTTACCTCACAGCACTTTCCTGAACAGACAATAACCTTGAAGCCTCATCATAAAGCATATGTAAAAGACGGGCAGTTGGCAGTTACCAAAGTAAACGATTTCACTCCTTACCGCTGGAAAGAAGGTTTGATCTGTTTTAAAGATGAACCTTTCCAGACCATCATGGAAGATTTTGAAAAATATTATGGTATCCGGATCATCATCAATAACAAAAAGGTATTGAAATATTCCTATAATGGCAAGTTCCGTCAAGCAGACGGTATTGATTATGCATTAAGAGTGCTGCAAAGGGATATCCATTTTAAATATGAAAGAGCCAACGATGAAGAAATTATTTACATCAATTGACCAGACAATACTAACCTAAAAACAACAAGCCTATGAAGAAAAGCTCAAGTTAACCTTAAAAAGAAAAATGCCGATAAGTGTTGCCGCACTTACCGGCATAGACTCAAAACAATTTTTCAAGTAAAAAAATCTATTTAAATCAACGCAAAGGTATGAAAAATAACACTTTGTCGGGGAGATATTGCTTCAAAAATCCCCGATTTAAACAAATCTTTAGAATTATGAGAATTTCCACTTTCCTATTGATGGTCTGTGTGTTCTGTTCGTATGCTGGGAATGCCCATTCTCAAAATGCAAAAGTCAGCATACGTATGAATAATGTTAAACTGGATAAGATCCTGAATGAAATTGAAAACCAAACTGATTATCTTTTTATCTACAATAACCAAGTAGATATTAACAAAATTACTTCCGTAAAGGTCAAAAATGAAGCCGTAGCACAAGTACTGGACAGAATTCTGTCAGGGACCGGTATCAACTATGAACTGGAAGGTACACACATTATTTTAACTACAGAAGCTATTAAAGACTTGCATGCTCAACAACAAGCTAAAACAGTAACGGGAACGGTAACAGATGTCAGCGGAGAACCCATTATCGGAGCCAACATCCGTATAAAGGGAACCACAACAGGTACAATCACAGATATAGATGGCAACTTCAGTATTGAAGCCGAACCACAATCTGTTATCGAAGTTTCCTACATTGGTTACCTCACACAAGAAACGGTTATCAACAACCAAAAAAGTATCCGTTTTCTATTAAAAGAAGATACAAAAACTCTTGATGAAGTGGTAGTCATTGGATACGGTGTACAGAAAAAAGCAGACTTGACAGGATCTGTTGCAAACATTAACACAGAAAAACTAAATACACAAAGTAACGCCAACATCGGCCAAGCGCTGCAAGGCAAAATTGCAGGGGTAGACATCGTATCTCAAGGTGGTGCCCCAGGTTCGGGAACCCGTATCATGGTCCGCGGTATTGGTACGCTAAACAACGCCTCCCCTCTTTACATTGTCGATGGCATGTATATGAACAGTATTGATCATATCAACCCCAATGATATTGCCAGCATTGACGTATTGAAAGATGCCTCATCCGCAGCTATCTACGGTTCCCGTGCAGCCAACGGTGTTATCATTGTCACTACCAAAGAAGGAAGTAACACAGAAGGAAAACCTATCATTGATTTATCTGTCAACTTAGGTATATCAACTGCCAGCAAATTTCTTGATATGCTAGATGCCAAAGGATGGGCAGAAGTTACCACTATAGCCCGTCAAGCTATCGGCAAACCGGCATTAGACATGGCTACCGATCTGGCTAACAAACCAGACAATGACTGGCAAGACATCATGTTTCGCCCCGCACTGATGCAAAACTACAATTTGTCTGTAAAAGGTGGTGGAAAATATTCCACTTATTACACCGGCTTAGGTTATTTCAACCAAGACGGTATTGTAAAAGGTACCAATTACCAACGGTATAATATCCAATCCAAGAATGATTATAAAAGAGGGATATTCTCTGCTGGAACAAATCTCATTATTTCATTCAGTCATGACAAGCCCCTTCACCAGGAACTTCGAGGCGGCATGATTGGCACCATTCTGCAAAGTGTTCCTACTTTGGAAAAATATGATGATACTCGTGAAGGTGGATATGGTGGCACATATGGTGATGTGGTAAACATTCCTCACCCATTGGCCATTATTGATGACAACATCATGGACCGTTATAACGAAAATGTAAAAATATTCGCTAACTTGTATGCACAAATTGAACTTTTTAAAGGACTAAAATACAAACTGAATTTAACTCCAGACTTTTCTTTCGAAAGATATAAGAATTATCTCAATAAATATGATTTTGGATTAGCGACCAACAGCATCACCCAATTAACAGAAAGACAAAGAAGGAGACGTAATATACTTGTTGAAAATTTATTAACTTTCGACCGTACGTTCGGAGAGCATAAAATTTCAGCATTGGCAGGTTATACCTATCAAGACAGCAGATTCCGCCACATACAAGCCTATGGTGAAGGATTACCCCAGGGATTAGAAGAAATAGATGCAGCCACAACCAATCGCAGCAACGAAGGCAATTCATGGAGAAGTGTCCTTACCTCTATTCTCGGACGCGTATTCTATTCCTACCAAAATAAATACTTATTCACCGCCACTATCCGCCGGGACGGTTCCTCCAAATTCGGTAAGAACAATCGATATGGTTACTTCCCCTCTTTTTCATTAGGATGGAATGTGGCCGAAGAAAAGTTCATGGAAAACGTGCATTGGCTTGATCAGCTAAAGCTTCGTGGCGGATATGGCGTTTTAGGAAATCAAGAAATCGATAACTATCAATATTCCTCCACCATCACTACCGGCATCAATTATCCCGATGGCAACGGTGGTCTGCTTCAAGGAGCATTTCCTAAAAATTTTGCCAATCCGGATATAAAATGGGAAGAAACCGCTATGACTAATGTCGGCATTGATTTTATGGCTTTTAATAACCGACTAAGCTTAACAGCAGACTATTATGTGAAAAATACAAAAGATATCTTGCTGACCGTTCCTATTCCTATCTCTTCCGGTGGTGCCAATGACCCTATACGCAATGCGGGCAAGATACGTAACAATGGCTTTGAATTCAATTTAGGATGGATGGACCAACCCAATCCGGATATTTCGTATGGCATCAACTTAATTGGGTCTTTCAATAAAAACAAAGTAATAGCCATGGGAAGTGAAAGCGGATCTATCAAAGGCGGTTCTACCAACCAAAACATCACTACCAGTGAAACCAAAGCCGGATATCCTATTGGAGGTTATTGGCTTATCTCTACAGCCGGATATTTCAATAGTCAGGAAGAAGTAGACGCATATGCCAAAGACGGTAAAAAAATACAACCAGCCGCCGAACCGGGTGATATAAAATTTGTAGATGCCAACAACGATGGCGTTATCAATGACGACGACCGTGTATTTCAAGGCAGTCCTTTTCCCGATTTTACTTTCGCGCTGAATGGTAATATGAGATACAAAAATTTCGACTTATCAATCGGACTGCAAGGAGTGTTAGGAAATAAAATTTATAATGCAACCCGTCAGACATTAGAAGATGTAACCAAAGGTTCCAATTTTCTGGCAAGTTGCCTGGATTATTGGACTCCTGAAAACAAAAATGCCTCCCATCCACGCCTGACATGGGATGATCCTAACCGTAATACCCGTGCAGAATCCGACCGTTATCTTGAAAATGGTTCTTATTTGCGTCTCCGCAGTGTTCAATTAGGTTATACATTTCCTCAGACATGGTTTAAAGGTGCCATACAGCATGCCCGTGTGTATATTAACGCTGAAAACTTATTTACTATCACCAGTTACAGCGGATATTCACCGGATGTCAATGCAGACAATGCCAATTATCGGGGATTTGATAATTTTATTTACCCGACTAACCGTACTTTCATGTTAGGACTAAATGTAACATTCTAAAAATAAACATCTTATGAAAACATATATTAAAACGACATTGACCATATTGATTTCAGGCATGCTATTCAGTTCCTGCGAAGATCAATTAAACCAGGCCAATCCCAACCAAGCAACAGAAGATACTTTTTGGAAAGATGAAACCGATTTCAATCTGGCCTTGACCTCTTGCTATACTCCACTGAAGAATGCCCTAAACGGCGGTTATTATGGAACTCGCGGTGTAATGCTGAGAATAGCCCGAGCCGATGAAGTCGACTTCCGCAACGATATTTCGGATGTATATACAGTAAACCGTTTTACTAATAGTAATACAAACTCACTGACACAAGGCATGTTCTATCAATTTTACAATGCCTTGTACCGTACCAACTCCATTATGCAAAAACTGGAAGAAAAGAAAGAACAATTTTCTACCGATTTTCAAAATTCGGTAAAAGGAGAATGTCTTTTCATACGTGGCTTCTATTTATTCCAGTTAGCCAAAGAGTTTAAAGACGCCCCTCTCCGCCTGACAGCCTCCCAATCTCCCTCGACTTTCCCTTTAGCAAAATCATCACAAGCTGATATATGGGCACAAGCCAAAGAAGATTTAAAAACCGCTGCTTCCCTATTGCCCATAACGAATAAAATAGGAAAGCCTACACAAGGAGCCGCTTATGCCGCTTTGGGTAAAATATATGTCTATGAAGAAAATTGGCAAGAAGCGATAAACGTCCTCGAGCCTCTGACGCAGAATCCTTACACCTACAAACTAGTAGAGGACTTTAATTGGAATTTTGATGACACTCATGAAAACAATGCCGAAAGTATTTTCGAGTTATTGATAGAAGATGTGGGTGGAACAGATCTTTGGGGAGATGGAGAAAATATCAATTCCACCCAATCCAATACCCGCCCTAAAGAATATGCCGCTGCTGAAGTCGGAGGATGGTATGAAGCAAATCCTACCCAGCAAATTATGGATATCTTCTGGAAGGAAAAAGACAAAGACGGCAATTTTGATTATCGTGCCCGCTGTTCTGTGGCATGGGACTATGAGGGATGCACTTACTACCAAAGACCTTTCCGGGAAGTTTTTGCACAAGACAAGTGGAAAACATACTGGATTTTGAAATATCAGAACTGGAAGACTCAAAAAGATGAGCCGGCACCTCCCAAGTCATTCATCAATGAAAGAGCCATCCGCTATGCCGATGTATTATTGATGCTGGCAGAAGCCTATATGAACAAAGGGGCTTTAGACACATCTATCGGATATATTAATCAAATCCGCCGACGCGCCAACCTGAATGACTATAGCGGCCCAATAACCAAAGAAGGGGTTTTTGAAGATCTGGTACACCAACGCGCCATTGAATTCTTTGTGGAAGGCGAACGTTTCTACGATTTACGCAGATGGGGATTGTTAGAGCAGACATTAAAAACTTGTGATGATACCCGCTATAAAAACTATCAGACTGGCAAATCCGGTAATATCAATAAGTTCAACTACTTCCCGATACCAGCCAAAGAACTTGACACCAATCCACTTTGTACGCCTAGTGAAGGATGGTAAATCAACAGGTATTAGCTTATATATAACATCAGTAAATTAGTTCTGGGGCTGATTGTTCTTCAAGCAACATTCAGCCCCTCTTTCTCTTCACACTAACCATGAAACGTATCCTTTTATTTGTTTGCATACAATTTTTCTTATTGGCATCTTTTGCCGGAGAAACCATAAATTTCTGTAAAAGCTGGAAATTCCATCTAGGAGATGCAGGCAAAGGAGCCTCTTCTTCCTCATATAACGATTCTCAATGGCGCATATTGAACATTCCTCATGACTGGAGCATAGAAGGCACTTATAAACAATTTGAAAACGGAACCGACTGGCAAAGCGGCTTCCTGCCTGCCGGAATAAGCTGGTATCGAAAAACTTTTACCATTCCTTCCAAATGGAAAAATAAAAAAGTACAAATCCTATTTGAGGGCGTATATCTGAACAGCGAAGTATGGATAAACGGTCATTGGCTGGGCAAACGCCCTAATGGGTATATCAGCTTTGTATATGATTTAACTCCATATTTGCAAGAAGGCAAGAACCAAATCGCTGTAAAAGTAGATCACAGCAAAGCATTAACCGGACGTTGGTATACAGGATCAGGAATATATCGTCCTGTATACCTGCTGGTCAGTAACCCCACCCACATTCCTTATTCCGGAATCCATTTCAGATCCAAGCTACAAAATAAGCAATCTGCCACCTACACCCTATCTATAGAAATTGAAACACAGGAGAAAAAGCCAATCAAAGTAAAAACATATCTACAAGCTCCCAACGGTAGCATAGCCGATACTTCTGAAAAAATATTTGTCCCATCTGCAGATTCTCTTTGCTTCCTGTCAGGGAGCATCAGGAAACCATTATTATGGTCGCCTGATTCTCCTAACGTCTATACACTTATATGCCAACTGACAAGAGATAACAAGATACTAGATGAATGTAGATTACCTGTAGGCTTCCGTCAATTAGAATTCAACCCGGTCAGCGGATTCCTGCTCAATGGCAAATCACTAAAGATAAAAGGAGTATGCGATCATCATACAGCCGGTGCTGTAGGAGCCGCCGTACCCGACGACCTACTTCATTATCGTCTCAAATTATTGAAAGATATGGGATGTAATGCGATACGCACCAGTCATAATCCCTTCTCTCCTGCTTTCTATAATTTATGCGATACGATGGGAATCATGGTACTAAACGAAGGATTGGACGGATGGAATCAACCTAAAGCCGCCGATGACTATGGAAATTACTTTGATGAATGGTGGCAAAAAGATATGACTGATTTCATAAAACGAGACCGCAACCATCCCTCTATCATTATGTGGAGTATCGGCAACGAAGTAACGGGAGCTACCCCCGAAATCCAACACAACCTGGTCAGCCTATTTCACCAACTGGACCCTGACCGCCCTGTCACTCAAGGAGGAACTGATCCTACTAGAGGTATGAAGACCGATTATCAAAAAAAAATCAACTATCTAGACATTATCGGCTTCAATGGAAATGGAGAAGAAATAGGAGAACTAGAACACTTCCACAAAAACTACCCAACACTTTGTGCCATTGCTACAGAGGTACCCCACACTTATCAAACCCGTGGCGTATACCGAAGCCAGACACAATGGAGAAGACGGGATTTCCCCGCTCCTTGGGAAAAAGGAAACATAAACTGGGAACAATTTAAACATCGGGTCTTTCCTATACCTGACCTGACGGAAAAAGAATGCTTCCCCGAAGAATCCGATTATCCCTATTATCAATCGTCCTACGACAATGCTTCTGTACGTATCAGCGCCCGTAAATCATGGCAACGCACCTGTTCTTTCCCTTGGTTAATGGGAGAATTCCGATGGGGCAGTTTTGACTATTTAGGTGAAGCCGAATGGCCTCAACGATGTGGCAATTTCGGTATTATCGACATAGCTGCCATTCCGAAAGACGCCTATTTCCTCTACCAAAGTTTATGGACCGACAAACCAATGGTACACCTTCTTCCGCATTGGACGCATCCGGGAAAAGAAGGAAAAACAATTCCCGTAGTCATTTATACCAACTGTGATGCAGTAGAGTTATTTATAAATAATGTATCTTTGGGCAGTAAACCTTATACAGGGGAGCAACTGATATGGTTAGTTCCTTATTCGCCCGGAAAAATAGAAGCCCGAGGCATAAAAAAAGGAAAAATCGTGGCAACAGACTGTTATCAAAGTGCAGAAGCACCTCATTCTGTCGCCCTTGCCAGTAACAAGTATTCTGTAAAAGCCGGTTCGGATGAAATCATACGCATAGAGATCGACATAACAGATAAAAACGGAATTCCTTGTCCTTATGCCTCCAATGAACTCAGTTTCCACGTAAGTGGACCACTCCGGCTATTGGGGGTAGACAACGGAAACCCTACAGATATGTTTCCATACCAACAGCCCCACTGCCGTTGCTTTCGGGGAAAATGTGTAGTATTATTACAATCTGACGAAGAAAAAGGAAAAGGAACCCTGACTGTACAAGGAACAAAATTAGTAGAAAAAAAATTAATCATCGAAGTGATATGAAAAAAATTCTTTTATTACTCTGTTTATGCTTATTCATAGAAGAGGTTGCTTCTCGAGAATTAGACAAGACATTCCAGTTGCTTCCACAACCACAATCCATAGAACTGACTTCTGGAAAAGGAATCAATTATTGGGAGTTATCCTATATTCTGTCATCAGACACAACTTCCATCCCCATATTGGGAGATATGCTCAACAAACTTCCCCGTTGCCTACGAAAAGGGAAACCCATCCGGCTCCAACTCACCAGCCAGCATGTTCCTGCTTCTCCGGAAGGATACATGATGGAAATTAATGAAAAAGGAGTCTGTATATCAGCCAGAACCATGACAGGTATCTTCTACGGTTGCCAAACTTTAGAACAATTAATGGAAGACAGCCGGGATTTCAACATACTTATTCCAGCCATGCTAATCATCGATTATCCGGCCATTTCCTATCGGGCCGTGCACTTTGATGTAAAACATCATTTAGACCGCATGGAGTATTATTATCAGGAAATAGACAAACTGGCCCGATACAAAATAAACGCAGTTATTTGGGAGCTGGAAGATAAACTGCGTTATACCCGACGCCCCGAAATAGGTGCCCCCAATGCCATCAGCAAGCAGGAAATGCAAGCCTTATGCCGCTATGCCAAAGAACGGAATATTGAAATAACCCCCTTGGTCCAAGGTTTGGGACATGCCGGTTTTATTTTAAAACATCATTGGGAACTACGTGAAAACCCCGACAGCGACTGGGAGTTTTGCCCATCTGACCCTCGTACCTATGATTTGCAATTCGACCTTTACCGGGATGCTATCGAAGCCATGCCTTACAGCAAATACTTACATATAGGAGGAGATGAAATTACCGCCATAGGCATAGACCAACGCTGTAAAGCCACCGGAAAAACTCCATTTGAACTACAAATGATCTGGTTGAAAAAAGTATGCGATTTCGCAACAGCTCACAACCGCATTCCTATTTTCTGGGATGATATGCCATTAAAATATGGCGGTGTATGGGATTTGGTCAACAGTAATGAAACCCAGGATGAAATAGCAGCAAAATGGAACGATAAAAAATTGAATGAAAGCATCAAATTATTCCCCAAAGAATGTGTGTATATGCGATGGAACTACAAAGATGCCACCCAACCGGGGCATCAACGCATTTTACAATGGTATCATGACAAAGGACTGAAAGTAATGGGAGCTACCGCTGCTTCGTGTGGCAGTTCTCCATTTATACCGCGTGAAAATTCACTGGCCGGCTATATCAAAGGATTCAGCAAATTAGTTGCTCAAAATCAACTGGAAGGAATTTTGGCCACAGCATGGGATGATGGTTCCCCACACTCTGAAACGGTGTGGCGTGGATACATCGCACAGGGAGAATATGGCTGGAACCCAACAGCACGGACAGTCGAAGCCTTCAAAGCCGCACATGCCCAACGAGAATTTGGCTTTCATCCAAATGACAACCATATGGCTTTTCTGGATGAACTGGAACAAGAAGCATTTTTCTTTGATGATGCCCTGGTCAATTCGGGAAGGCGCAATCCGGCATGGGGAACTACTGATTTTACTTTAATCAGCCTACCGGATCCAGACGCACCGGGAGCATGGAGCCGTACCTACCAACAAAAAATAGCCCAAGCAAAGGTGGAACAAAAACGATATGAAAAAATATGCCAAGGCATAAAAGAGGCTAAACAACATGCTTTACGCAACCGCTATACATTAGAGGTATACGAACAGACAAACCACTTGTTCAACTTCCCTGTCCGTCTGATTCTAGCCTTGCACAACTATGATATCACTATACATGAACAAGACAAACAGACAGCATTGCAACAAATAAATGAAGTGTGCAATGACTTTCAGACCATGAGAAAACAATTGGAAGAGACCTATTCACAGACCCGTTTTATGGAACAACCTGACGGTTACATTGCTGACCAAAACCACCACAACCATCTTGCCGCCAAAACCAACAACAGCGACTGGTGGTATTATTATGAAATTCCAATGATAAGGAAGACAAGAACATGGATGAACTCTCAGACCGCCCGACAGAAAAACATTCCATAAGAAACAACGAATGAAACTTTAATATAAAAAATAATATGAACCTTATAATACAACACTACTTTATGAAACAACATTTTTTATCTTATCTCATCGCCCTGCTGCTATTTCCTCTCTATGAGATGCAAGCAGCCTACCAGCCTGAGTTTTCTACTGCCGGTTTCTATGAACTGGCAAACTCCGGACGTGAAGTATATTCCATGAATCCGGCATGGCGATTCCACAAAGGAACCGCTACAGGTGCGGAAACCACTGACTTTAATGACCAGGACTGGAAAGTGGTTTCCCTGCCCGACGGCATCGAATATGTACCGACTGAGGCCAGTGGATGTATCAACTATCAAGGTGAGGTATGGTACCGCAAACATTTCACTCCGGCAAATGAATTGAAAGGCAAAAAACTTTTCCTGCATTTCGAAGCTATCATGGGAAAAAGCAAAGTTTTTGTAAACGGCAATTTATTGACCGAACACTTTGGCGGCTACCTGCCTGTAGTCATTGATGTCACCGATGCACTGAATTGGGGGACAGACAATGTGATAGCTGTATGGGCAGACAACAGCAATGACCCCAGTTATCCTCCCGGCAAAGCACAGGATGTACTGGATTATACTTATTTTGGCGGCATCTATCGTGACTGCTGGCTAATAGCCCATCGTCCGGTTTTCATCACCGATCCCAATTTCGAAAACGAAATGGCAGGCGGCGGGCTTTTCGTGGCATACGACAAAGTTTCCGACACTTCCGCAGAAATAATCCTGAAAGCCCATATACGTAATGACAGTAAAAAGAACTTCAAAGGAGTAGTAGAATATGAACTTCAGCAACCCGACGGCACACAAGCCGCATTTCTGAACGATGTCATTCAAGTACGTCCGGGCAAGGCAGTCACTTCAAAAGATAAAATAACGTTGAAGTCTCCTCTGCTTTGGAGCCCTGAAACGCCTACGTTATATAACCTGATTGTCCGTATCCGCGACAATGAAGGAAATGTAGTGGACGGCTACCGCCGCCGTATCGGTATCCGCAGCGTAGAATTCAAAGGAAAGGACGGATTCTGGCTGAACGGCAAACCTTATCCAAGCCCGCTGATTGGCGCCAACCGCCATCAGGATTTTGCCGTAGTAGGCAATGCCGTTGCCAACAGCATTCATTGGCGCGACGCTAAAAAGCTACGCGACACAGGTATGAAAGTCATCCGGAATGCTCACTGCCCTCAAGACCCCGCCTTTATGGATGCATGTGACGAACTGGGGCTGTTCGTCATTGTAAACACACCGGGATGGCAATTCTGGAATGACGCTCCTGAATTTGCACAACGGGTTTATAGCGATATCCGCAACCTGGTACGGCGTGACCGCAATCACCCTTGTGTATGGTTATGGGAACCTATCCTGAATGAAACCTGGTATCCGGCAGACTTCGCCAAAAATACCCTCGATATTGTCAATCAAGAATACCCTTATCCGTATTGCTATTCCGGTTGCGACAGCGAAGCACGGGGACATGAGGTATATCCGGTACTCTTCACTCATCCGGCCAATGCGGACAAGGACTGGGCCATCAAAAGCCTCGACCCTAAAATAACCTATTTCACCCGCGAGTGGGGAGATAATGTAGACGACTGGAACTCGCACAACTCCCCCAGCCGTGTGGCACGCAACTGGGGGGAACAGGCTATGCTCATCCAGGCACAGCATTATGCCGCCCCCCGTTATCCTTTCACCTGTTACGATGTACTCTGCCGTACTCCGCGCCAACACGTCGGCGGCTGTTTGTGGCACTCGTTCGACCACCAACGCGGCTATCATCCCGATCCCTTCTATGGTGGTGTGATGGACGTATTCCGTCAACCCAAATATGCTTATTATATGTTCAAAGCCCAGCGCTCGCCCGAAAAGCAAGACCGTCTTTTCGAAACAGGACCGATGGTGTACATCGCCCATGAAATGACTCCCTTCTCACCCAAAGACGTTACTGTGTACTCCAATTGTGACGAGGTGCGGCTTACTTATAATAAAGGTGGCAAGACATGGACTTACACCAAGCCGGCAACGAAAGAAGGAATGCCCTCACCCGTTATTACATTCAAAGATATATACGACTTCATGATAGACAAAAACATGTCTATGAGAAAGAAGAAACAGGACGAGGTGTTCCTACTGGCCGAAGGCATCATAGATGGAAAAGTAGTTGCCACGCACGAAGTACGACCGGCCCGGCGTCCCGAGAAAGTGCTACTTTGGGTTGACAATGAAAACACCGACTTAAAAGCTGATGGCTCCGACTTTGTAACCGTAGTAGCCGCCATAGCCGATAAAAACGGGAACATCAAACGTCTGAACAACTATTATGTGAAATTCCATGTAGAAGGCGAAGGACGTATTTTGGGCGGAGCGAATATACTGGCCAATCCGGCTCCGGTAAAATGGGGAACAGCCCCCGTACTGATACAATCCACCTTGAAGCCGGGTAAAATCAAAATCACTGCCAGCGTATTGTTCGAAGGCTCGCAAATGCCTGCCAGCGCAGTGTTGGAATTAGAAAGCAAGCCGGCGGCTCATCCTCTCATCTACACCGAAAGTGAAGCTGCGCTGATTTCCATGAACAGCGACTCACCTTTCGGGCAATCAGCCGCCAAATCGGCTTCCGAACTGGAACAGGAACGTTTGCTGAAAGAACGGAATGCACAAAAGCTGAAAGAAGTGGAAAAACAGCAAGCTGATTTCGGTGAAAAGAAGTAAACCTTTCCATCCGGTGTGGGGAAGAGGCAGAAAGAGAAAAGCAATTCAAAGTCTCTTCTACTCCATCCCCACAAGGGATGGAACAAAATGAAAAAACTAAAATACAAATCACCCATGACATATAAGTTAACCGTTACAACCCTGGCACTAACTGCCATAACCTCCACTGTAGCAGCCACTCACGCCAAACCAGACACGGAACATCCCCATATCGTATTGATTTTATGCGATGATATGGGATTCTCTGATTTATCCTGCTACGGAGGAGAAATACATACTCCTAATATAGATTATCTGGCCGAACAAGGCATACGTTTCAGCCAATTTAAAAACACAGGACGAAGCTGCCCCAGTCGTGCCGCCTTACTCACCGGACATTATCAGCACGAAGCGGGAATGGGATGGATGACCGCGGTAGACGAACATCGTCCGGGGTATCGGGGACAGATTTCGGATCACCTGCCCACCCTTGCCGAAGTACTGCGCGACCAAGGCTATGCCACTTACATGAGTGGCAAATGGCATGTTACCTTAGATGCGGCCTTTGAAACCCCCAATGGAAGTTATCCAGTTCAACGGGGATTCGACAAATACTACGGCTGCCTGCATGGAGGGGGAAGCTATTACAAACCAGATCCCGTTTATCATAACCTGCAACGGATTACCGAGTTTCCGGATGATTATTACTATACCACCGCTATCACAGACTCTGCCGTTAGTTTTATCAAACAACATCCCACGCAGACTCCCATGTTCATGTACATAGCACATTACGCACCTCACTTGCCCCTACAAGCCCCCCAAGACAAGATAGATGCTTGCCGTGAGCGCTATAAAGCCGGCTACGATGTTCTACGCCAACAACGTTTCGAACGTCAAAAAGCCTTAGGGCTGATAACGCCGGAAATGGTTCTTCCAGTCTTCCAAAAAGAATTTCCGGACGGTAAACGACCCGCCTGGACCGAACTTACTCCACAGCAGCAAGAAAAATGGATAACCGATATGGCTACCTATGCCGCCATGATCGAAATCATGGACAGCGGCATAGGAAAGGTAATACAGACCTTAAAAGACAAAGGAATGTATGAACATACCCTGTTTCTGTTTATGAGCGACAACGGCTCTACCAGTGAAGGGGGATTCATCAAACAGCTGATGGCTGATTTAAGCAATACCCCCTATCGCAGTTACAAACAATGGGTATTCCAAGGAGGAACCAGTTCCCCTCTCATCCTTACAGACGGAAGAAGCAAAAGCCAGACAGAAAAAGGCAGTATCTGTCGGGAACCCAGTCATATCATTGATATTTTTCCCACCTGCCTGGATATTGCTTCCGCACATTACCCCGACACGTTTCACAATCAAAAAGTGAAATTGGCCGGAACCAGTCTCCTGCCGGCTATACGAAAACAAAAAATACAGCCGCGCGATCTTTTCTTTGAACATCAGACCTCATGCGCCATCCTGTCTGACGGTTGGAAACTAGTACGTGCCAACGGCAGACAGCCTTGGGAATTGATTCACCTCACCACCGATCCTTTTGAGACACAAGATCTTTCCGAACAATTTCCTTTAAAAACAAAAGAATTAGAAAACAAATGGACACGATGGGCAGAGCAACAACACGTTTATCCTTTTGAATACCGTCCATGGACAGAACGAATCAATTATTACCAGTCACTATATCCCGATCAAAAAGGCAAAGAAAACTAAAAAGTTTCCATAAAAATCCCTGTTTAAATTTTCATTCATACAATTCCCTTCATTCAAAACAACAAAAAACTATGATTTTCAATGAGAATTTAAACAGGGAGACAATGACCCCCCCTGCCATCTCCTCAAATTTCCCCTTATTCCCCTAATTTATCGAAAAAAAATCAGCTTTCGCCGAATAGATTAGAAAAATCGGCCGAGAACATTTACCTTTGCTGTCTAAAATTAAATAATAAATACCATTCAAGTTTTAATCATAAAACAGCAAAACGAAAACGATGATGAAAAAGACAACAACTATTCTCTGTTTGGGCATCGCTCTATGCATGTTGGGGTGTAGCGATGACGACGATCAAGTTACGACAACCTCCACCGTTCCTTTTTCTCTCACAGCATCTCTGTCTCCCCGTTCTTCAGATGCAGAGGATACAGGCATCCTGCAAGGCAACTGGGACGCCAACAGCCAACTGGCCGTAATAAAGACCGGTTCCAGCGGCGTTCCCAAAAGCATTCTCACAAGAAAAACCGACTCTTCTGACACCTTTACGGGCAATCTTTCGACACTGGTAAAGAATGAGAATGAAATTGCCGTATTTTACCCGGCGGCAGCCATCACCGCGAACAGCAGTGACACCCTGACCCAAACCCTCAACCTGAGCGGACAGGACGGAACACTGGCAGGTATAACAAATTATGATTACTTATGGGCACAATGTAAAGCCGGCATGAACGAAACCACAGGCTCTTCCGCCTGCGAAATGACCAGTTTGGTCACTATCGGTAAATTCCAGTTCACCGTCAACGGTGGCAGTCCTTTGAACAACATCACAAGAATTACCATAACCGCCACTGCCGGAACCCTCTACTCCAGTGCCGTTATGAAACTAAAAAACGGAGAGTTCAGCAGTACCCAAACAGGAAATATCACTATTAAAAACAAAGCCGGTATTTCCGGAACCACCTACATCTCCTTCTTCCCTTCCGAAGCACAGTTGCATTTCACTCTTGTTACCACCACCGGTGAAGTGTATGAGGCAGCTACTTCGACAACCATCAAATTGGAGAAAGGCAAAGTATACGAAGCTCCGGCACTCACTTGCACTCTTTTACCTTCTGCCAAGGTAGGCGATTATTACTATAGCGACGCTACTTTCTCCAGCGAGAAGAATGAGAATAAAACCTGCATCGGTATTGTCTATGCCCTGGATGATGCGGACGGCAATCTCTCGCCCACCCTGTCCACTTCTCCATTCGGACGCATCGTGGCATTAGGCGACAACCAGTCCAGTACCAAATGGATCAGCAAAGCAGAAGATATAGAAGGCATCGAAAACTATACCACCGCCGACGGCACATTGACAAGCGGTGTCCTCCCTTATTATAACGGAACCGCCGATTCTTTCTTCTCCGATAAGGACGAGGAACGCATCAAGGGGGCAACCATTCATGTTGAAACCGGACAACCTGCCACCTGGGTGTCAGAAGGAGCCATCAGCGACTTCAATGGAAAGGCTCACACCGCCTACCTCGGTAAAAGTTCTTCCAGCTACCCGGCAGGAGGCTACTGCTACCAATACAGTACCAGCGGCAAATCGGCAGGTGAATGGTATTTACCGTCGGCAGGCGAGTTGACTTTGTTGTGGGAACTTCAAAAAGCCGGAATCATTTGCAAAGACAAACAAGATTGTTTCAATGATTTTGCACGCAAAGCGTACTGGTCTTCTTCCGAACACTCGGCAGAATCCGCCTGGCATCTGAATTTTGTAAGTGGTGCGATAGTTGCTAACAGTAAAGCCAGCAACTACGCCACACGCCCTGTCGCACAATTCTAAAGGTCCGATGGAGGCACAGCAGTTCCCATTGGCTATAAATGGTTGACAAATTGATTGTAAAGCCCGGTCCGTTCACCACCAAACGGACCGGGCTTCTTTTTTTTCATATTTTCCACTCTTCCTTTATCAACCCGGACATTTTCCGATCTTCGCAACACACTAATTCTTATGCCCATGAAAATACGCCCCACCTGTAAATTACAAGCAATCATGAAGAAAGCGGAAAGATTGGCAACAAGCATGGGAACCAGCCTGAAGAGATGTAACGTATCATCGCCCGCAAACTGAACATGCCCGTATAGAAAATGTATGGCATGGTTACTTACTATACGTTCTTTGCCATGATCCCCAAAGGAAAACATCCCATCTCCGTATGCATGGGAACGGTCTGCCGTGTACGTGGTTCCGAAAAACTACCGGAAGAATTTAAACGGATATTGGGAATAGAAGCAGGAGAAACAACTCCCGATGGTAAGTTCTTTCCGGACTGTCTGTGGTGTGTAGGCGCCTATGGATTGCCCCCTGTAATAATGATAGAAAGTCTATGACCGACTGCAACCTGTGGATGTGGAGAAGATTATTGAAGACTTGGAATGAAATGCAATCCTTTTTTCTTATTATTAAAATCTTTCTTTTTAATCATTAAGCGTTTTCTTCCTTTCATGTTCTATCTCCCAAGCTTGCGGAGTTAACTCCATAGCCTTTGGAGTTATCTCCATAAGCTTGGGAGTTAACTCCAAAGGCTATGGAGATAGAACACATCCTTTCAAAAAGGCTTACTCTTACGGTCAAAAAGAATTAGCTATTCCTATACTATCACTAAACCCTACAATAAAGTTAAATGAGGAAAAGCCGCATAAACAACGAATAATGCAAAAGTTTGATAAACCGGTGAAAGAATACCACAAGATATCAGAAGAGTTCCCCGCTTTCCATCTGTTTGGAAAGCGGGGAACTCTTCTGCATTAATAAATGCATTCAGTTCAAACAGATTATAAAAACAAGTATAAACTATTTTAGATTATTCTCGGTTTGACTTAACCGATTGAGAAATAAACTTTTAGCGAATTATTTGAGAAGTAGAAGTAACGATTTAGCAACAGTGCGAATTTCAGCGTTTTGCGTTGCTATGCTGTCAAATAACTCTTTCATTTGCAAATATCACATCTTTTCCCGAAAGTACGAACTTTCGGTGGCAATTTTATACTTGCAACTTGCGAAAAAAGAAAATCATTCATCCCATTCATGGGGTATAATGTTAGGGGCGTTGTCTGCTTTGTCATTTTGTAAAAGTTCATAAGTGTCTAATGTTTCGTCTAACCCTATTATTCCTTTGGGTGCTTCAAATCTCCAGCTATATCCGTATTTCTTATCGAGATAGTCGAAAATTATTTGATTTCTTTTTACCCTATGGGAATAACCTAAAATTGTTATTCGCTGTGATTTATCTCGTAAACTTTCTTTTGTGTACCACGATGCATTAAGTCCGTATTTATCCCAAAAATTGTCTTTCAGAACTTTGTTTTCTTCTTCTTTTGAAAGAATTAGGCTTAATTGTGGTGTATGAATACTAAGGTCTGACAATATAATCTTTAAATCTATGTTGCCATTAATGAGAATTACAGTATCTACACGCTCAAGACCAATGCATGAAAATGTTAGATGATATTTCCCTTTTCGCAGGCTATCTATTTTGAAGTACCCTTCTGTATCTGCCAACCAACCACGTTCCGGCATTCCTTTAATTTGAATATAAGCACCAGCACTTAAGGGGGATTTTGTTGTTTGATTAGGAACTATATATTCTTCTAAAAATGTCCTTCCCGTTATGGAAAAATAGTTTTTTTGCGCAAATATGCATATAGGTAAATATAAGAAACCCAATAGAATAATTTTTTTCATGGATAATTCAATTTTTATGTGCAAATGTTAGAAGCACCAGCGGAAAAACGCCGGAGGCTCTATAATCTTATGGAAATGTCATAAGAAACCACGACCGTTTTTACTCCAGCTTCTGGATATTTGCTTTTGTAATGCTCTGTAAGGTCTTTATAAAGACAAGCTGTGTTTGGTGTTGGTCCTGTGCTCCTTGATTTTTCAAAATAACCAACAAAAACATCAAACGAGGGGATATCTGTTTCATTACCATACTCATTTAAGAACGTCCATTCCATACAACCCATCACATTCCCTTTCGGGGGGAGCATAGTATAAGAATCCGGAAGTTCTTCGGATTTTTTATTTGTGCTTTTAATAAATTTCGGACTTAACATTGTGTTGTTGTCTTTTATGGCAATCCATGTCATTAATTTATTATCACCCCTATACAACAAATAATGATAGTTCAATGGCATGATAGAATTAGCTTTCAAATCTTCTTCGATTACCTCTTTGTTATCCGCTTCTACTGCGAATCTGTATTCGGGGATAAATTGATCTTCGTAATACCATTCAGGGATAAAATGCAAAGGCAAATCTTCTGAAACCTTTTTCTCTTTGGATATTGTTTCAAGCAGTTCATATTCCGTCCATGCTGGTTCTCCCATGCTATAATCTAAAAAGGTCGTTTCACTAATCTTGATTTTATACTCATATTCTTTTTCAAAATCAAACCCTTTAATACTACCAAAGGGAACCCAATCATTGGATTGCTCTTTTTTTACGGCATATACATCTGTTAGATAATTATTGCCACACGAACTCATTACTCCCGGAACTTTTTTCGATGCAATGGTAAGAATATACTCTTTGTAATCTGTTATTTTTCTTCCTTGTTCATCGTCATTATCGCAACTTATAAAACTGACTACAAACAGGAATAGTCCAAGTATTCCTAAAAAACTCTTAGTTTTCATATTACTTTGATTTATAACTCTGTATTTACATGTATTTTCCCTATTGTCTTTTGCTCGTCATTTTGTTTTTGCTTTTTCTTGTTCTTTGAATTTACTAATAATTTCTTTTAGCTTTCTCTTGTAAATATCTTGTTATTTTTGACATAAAATCCAGTACAGTATATAGGATATCCGTATATCTTTCCACCCATAAAAGGATTTTTCAAAAAGTTATTTAAGTCATTGAATGTTGCTTTTACTTCGGCTTCTTGGTTTATGTCGGATGTTGTTAATAAAATAATCTTCGAGTTATGTAATACACCTTTAGGATTATTATAATCATCCATAAATGAATCTTTAAAAGCGGTTAGAACCTCCTTATAGGGAGCTTCACTTGCGACTATGAAATAAGCACTAACCCCATATGTAAGACTTCGTATATAAATTAATTTTTCGGAGGACGTTGGTTCATTAGTGAATAATCCATTTGAGGGGACATCCATTGACGTTGTAAAACCTTTGAATATAACTTCACCAATACATAGGCTTTTTATATTTTCTACATTAAATTCTTGTAGGGCTATTTTTTTTAGTGTATTACCAAAATCTTTATTATATGGGAAACAACTTTCTATATTTGATAGAGATTTTAGTTCTGCAAATTTTACGATATGTGGTCTTTGAGGTGAAGTGTAACTTTGGTATTCTTTAGAACTAATAGCTTCTTTAATTTTTTGTAAGTACTCACTTCCTTTGACTGTTTCCATAGATGTGATGTATGGATCTGGGAAATCAAAAGTTAAATATATGGGCTTCTTTTTGCCAACAATCTCTTTATCAAACGTTGTAGTAAATGTACTTTCGGGGAATACTGCTCCAATATATATGTAAGGTGGAGTTGCTAAATGTGACCATCCTTGTATTCCTAAATACTGTGTACCGATAAAAATTTCTCCATTGTCATTGCTATCATCGATAAATGTATCCCATTTAAGGAGAAATTCTTCTTGAATCGTATCTTTAGGTGTATCCACTAATGGCTTGTCACCTTTACCGTCTAAGTGCTCTTCTTTCTCACAAGAAGCGAGTAAATAGAAGGTTACCGTACATAATAAAAAAAATAAAAATTTTCTCATTTTACATTATATTTTTTGTTTACATACATTGTTTTTCAAGTGGCATATACCAAAACTTGAATGATGTGCAAAATTACGGAAATAGGTTATAACTCTGTATTTACATGTATTTTTCCGAAAGTTCTTTGTTCATCACGTATCCAGTACAAATCTCAATGTGCTTTTTATGGCGCAAATATAAAAAATGTTATTCACAAAAGATTATGAAGAATACTTTTTTATTGTTTTCCAGCGAGATAACACGGTTATAGCTTCATCCCCCTGCCTTTCCTTTGCGGTTGTATAGGTCAGCGAATGTTCTGCCTTAACTTCTCGAACTGTTCCTTGAACCACTCGGCAATGGGCTTTCGGTCAATGGCAAGAACCAATCTCGTCCCATCCGTGGAGTCTTTCAGCACTTGGAAACCTGCCTTTTCGGTCGTGAATTTCCGTCCGTGTTCCTCCGAATAGAGTTCCCCTGCATACTCCAATGGCTTTCCCTTGACGAGCGTTGCGGTCTGTCTTTCATCGAACCCGACAAGGCGGCAGAGGTTTTCGATACGGAGCATTTCACGGAAATAGGGAAACCATGCCGCCGCCCTTGCGATTACCGTTTTCAGAAACGATATTTCCTGCTTGTGCCTTGTGTCCTTGTCGGCTATTTCCCTGCCGTGCCTCTGCTGCATTTCCCGTATCTCCCGGCTGTGGTCTGCCTGCATGGGCTGTATCCTATCTTGCAGGCTTCGATGGTTTCCTCGTGGTCGGCTACCTCCCTATGCAGGGCGGTGTTCTCCCTTTCCAATGTCTTGACCTTGTTGCTCCCGAAAAGAGAGCCGACGCTCTTGGCGATGTTGGCTGCTGCGGTGGTTGCCGCCCTTTTCAGCTTCTCGGTCTGTATCTCTTTTTTCGCCCGTCTTAGTTCTTCCCGTGCCGTTTCTTTCTGCTGCTGCAAGTCCACCACTTCCGCTTTCAGATTGTCGGCGAGTTTCTGTATATCCCGATAATACTGCTGCGTGGACTTGTGGCGAGCCTTCGAGCCGTCTATGCCCCTTTGCAGCCCGTATTTCGCCATCGCCACGGCATAGGTATCTTGGTAGGACTTCAATTTCAGCCGTGTCATAATATCGTCTGCGCACAGCCTCACGGTGTCGGTCGGTTTCTTGCGGTATCGCTTCTTCGTCTGTTCCTCCCTTTTCCTGCGCTTTCGCTCTCCCTTGACGATGGGGACGAGCGTAACGTGTATGTGTGGCGTTTCCTCGTCCCTGTGCAGGTGAGCCGCCCCGTGCTTGCTTTGCCTTTGTAAACGGAAATGATTGCTCCGCTTTCCTCTGAAAAGAGGAATAGAACCTGCAATATATATCACCATAGTGATATGTTTGCATGTTGGTATATCATCATGCTTTCCAACAGCTGTTGGGCTTGCCGTCCGAAACAACCGACACGAATACCGTCGTTTTCTCTTTTCGCCCGTGTATAATCCTATCTAATAATGCCCTGCGGACTTTTGCCGCCCCGAACGGTTCGCAGATTTCCCACTCGGTCATGGCGGTTGCACCTATATCGCTCGGCAGGGAGATATTGCCCTGCCCGTCCATCGTGATAATGTTCCTTTCTTCTTTCATCGGGATTCTGTTTTTAATTAGATGGCTCGGCAGATATTCTTCTCCATATCCTCCAACTTGTGCGACAGGGTTTCCATATCTTGGCTTATCTTCTGGGCGGTGATTTTGGCGTAAATTTGGGTGGTCTTTATGTTGGTATGCCCCAAAAGACGGCTCACCGTTTCGATGGGTACGCCGTGCGATAAAAGCACGGTCGTGGCGTTCGTGTGGCGTGCAACGTGATAGGTCAAACGCACCTTGAAGCCGCATTGTCTGCCTATATCTTTGAGTATCTTGTTGCAGCTTCCGTTACTCGGAACAGGGAAAACATGACCGTCCCTTGCCAGCCCCTTGTACTTCTCGATGATACACTTGGGAACGTCCAAAAGACGGATGTTCGATTCGGTGTTGGTCTTCTTTCTTCGGGTGATTATCCAAAGGTTGCCATCGAAGAATGTTTGCAGGAGGTCGGCGGTGAGGTTCTTCACGTCCGAATACGCCAAACCCGTGAACACCGAAAAGACGAACAAGTCCCGTACAAGCTCGTGGGTGGCGTTCTTCATCGATGCGTCCATGAGCGTCTGTATCTCCGTTTGGGTGAGGTAGCCCCTATCCACGCTTTCGGGAGAGTTGATATATCCCGCAAAAGGGTTGAACGGCAAATGCCCGTCATTCCTCGCAATGGAAACGATGTGTTTCAACACAATCATGTAGCCCCACACGGTATTGGTGCGGCATTTCTTCTCCGTGCACAAAAAATACTCGAAGTCGTTGGTGAACGTGAGGTTGAGTTCCTTTAACGGAATATCCTCACGCTTGTAGGTATGGGGCAAAAACTCCCGAATATGGTTGCAGACCGTCCGATAACGGGTAAATGTACCCTGCGCCCTGCTGTGCCCGACTTTCTTCTCAAACTCGGCGTTGTGCTGCTCGAACAGCTTCAGCAAAGTTTCCTGCTTGACACCGATAGCGAGATAGGCGTCTTTGAGTTTGGCGGCGGTTACATAACCGTCCGCCTGCATCAGTTCTTGATAGCGGCGGTTTACCTCCACACGGATTTTATCTACCGCAAGGTTGATTCTCTGCGCTTCGACGCTCTTGCCCGAAGCACGGCTGTTCTTCACGTCCCACAACCGTGGGGGAACGTCCATCTTGCAACTGAACTGTTTAATCTCGCCGTCCACCGTGATACGGCACATCAGAGGCAGGTTGCCGTTCGGCTTCTCGCTGCCTTTCTTCACGTAAAATAATACCTTGAATGTACTACGCATAATTCACTCCTTTTTTTGGTTACAAAATTAGTTATTAGTGAGTTACCGACTGCTATGCAAAATTACGCAAATCACAGAAACAGAACTATTTAGCAAGAAATCCGCACCCATTACGGGGGTAATGAGGTGGTAACTGAACTCTTGCGCTATTTGGCTTCATACTGGCTTTTCGTTGGCTCTGTCCCATAGAAAAACAAAGCGTAACGAACGCTGTATCAGCTAATTCGCTACGCTTTGCCCAAATTTACTTTTTCGCTATGTGTTTATTTTATAATGAAACGCAGACAAGTTATTCTTTATCCTTGTCTGCCGGAAGCCTTTCTATCCGAACTCTGCCTGCCTTGCCCTTGTCTGCTTTGAGCCTGTTTCTTCCTGCGCCAATAATCACCATTGCTTTTGCTGCCCCGGTACACCTTATTGGCTTTTGCTTTTTCTTTCAGTTCTTCGGTCTTGCCGGCCTGCGCTTTTTCCCCTTCCACGGTCACCCAAGGATGGTCTTTCACAACAGGAATCTGTAGTCCTATCAGTTTTTGGATATCCTTTAAATAAGGCAATTCTTCCGATTCACAAAAAGAGATGGCTATTCCGTCGTGTCCGGCACGCCCGGTACGACCGATGCGGTGCACATAAGTTTCCGATATATTGGGCAGCTCATAGTTGATAACGTGAGAAAGCTGGTTCACATCAATGCCTCTGGCTGCAATATCTGTGGCTATCAGCACTCTTGTGGTATGATCCTTGAAGTTTGTCAACGCCCTTTGGCGTGCGTTCTGCGATTTGTTTCCATGAATAGCTTCCGCCCCGATCTCACTCTTGTTCAAAATCCTCGCCAATTTATCCGCACCATGCTTGGTACGGGTAAAAATCAACACTGACTCTATCTCAGGATTCTTCAGCAAATGCAGCAACAAGTCCTTCTTTTCCTTCTTCTCTACAAAATAAACACTCTGCCGGATAGTATCAACAGTAGATGAAACTGGAGTCACCTCTATCTTCTCCGGATTAGTCAACATGGAATCTGCCAGCTTCTCTATTTCAGAAGGCATGGTAGCCGAGAAAAACAAAGTCTGTCGCCGGGCAGGAATCAGTTTCAATACTTTCTTGATATCGTGTATGAAGCCCATATCAAGCATACGGTCTGCCTCATCCAATACAAAATACTCCAACCCCTTCAATGAAATACAGCCTTGCGACTGCAAATCAAGCAAACGTCCGGGAGTGGCAATCAATACCTGCACACCTCGTTTCAAAGCATCAACTTGCGCCTTTTGGGGCACTCCACCGAAAATGACGGCATGCTTCACTCCGGTATATCCGGCATATTGGTCAAAGTTCTCGCCTATCTGTATAGCAAGCTCACGCGTCGGGGTGAGTATCAATGCTTTGATACCTTTTTTATGGTCTGATTGATAAAGTCGTTGTATAAGGGGGATAGCAAACGCTGCTGTTTTTCCTGTTCCTGTCTGGGCGCATCCCAGCAAATCTTTACCTTTTAATAATACAGGAATTGCTTGTTCCTGAATGGGGGTCGGCGTTGTATAGCCGGTTTGTTGTAAAGCCTTCAAAATAGGCTCTATAAGATCTAATTCTTTAAATGTCATGTGAAATAATTAAATTGGGCCTCACGGCCTGTATCTATTTTATGGGAACAAAGGTACAGTAATGATTCTGCCCGGAAGTATTTCCGGGCAGACTTTATGGTTATTTAACTACACCGAATGATATTCTTTACAACTACCTGAATGATACCTATAGATGCGATTATCAAGTTCTGTTTATCTATGATTTCCTCTTTAAGCGTAAATTCCATTCTGCTCTATTCTTTTAAGAAGTAAATCACGAAGATTGTCACGCAAATGAAACACATCAATCTTACACTCACAACTCTTCTCCAAAATTTCCCGAATATCAAACATGATAAACAGGTCTGCTTCTTCCAGTTCGACAAAGACATCCAGGTGTCACTGCCAAAGGTAGCAATCGCAAGATTTGGAATCGGAAATGTTAACGAATACATAAGATTTTCTTATTGCTTCAACCGCGACTTTACTTCCTCCACTATCTTTTCGGCATGCCGACAACTCATTACATATTTTTCCCTATTATTTATTTTAATCAAAAAGGCTTGACTATAATCTCCTACATATGCTGTATAAAACCCTATTTTACTATTATAGAATTTTCCTATATACCCACCTAATCCACCTATGCCGAAAATACGAATTTCTGCTACATTTTCCCTATGGTATAAGGAAATATCAGTTATATCGGAATAAGAGATATACACCTGCCCCAATATACGTTCCATAATTATATGCGTTTCTGACAAGATAAGTTTCCGTGGTTGATAGGCAACAGTAAAAATCAAAGTAAAAAAGATAAGACATAAAACGGAGGCACCAATAACCTTTGACATCATATCCTGATTTACCCAAAGTATTAGGACAGGAAATACTATTCCGGCCATAAGAATAATAAAAGAAACTATCCAAGTTATCAACTTGACATATTGACTACGTTCTACTCTTTCTTCTATAATCATACTATTTTAATCGAATCTTCTACTTACAGAACAAATAAACATTTCCACCAAAGTCCGAAACCACCAATGCATTACCCGACAGGGCTACCGACCCGAACATAGGAGCTCCTGTAGCATGTTTCCATACCACCTTGCCATCCTCTTTATTAATTCCGTATACCGTACCGTCCGAAGCGGCTACATAAACAATATCTCCCGCCCATACCGCACTGGTTTCAATCGTAGCGGAAGGCTGACGGCTATAAGGACAGGTATAAACCAAAGCATCCCCCACAGGACAAGTCCATTTTTCTTCCAATGTCTCACTATCCAAGGCTATCAGCCCTTTCTGTGCAGAACCAAAGATAATCTCCTTGTCAGTGAGTAAAGGAGTAGAAGTAACGTCCACATTATAAGGTAATGGTTTACGGACTATCACTTTTCCGGTAGCAGCCTCTAATATAAAGAAAGACTTATCTGAGATCAGATACAACAAGGCACCATGCATGGCAGGAGATGCTCCCCGATTACGCAAACCGTTATCGCTGACCGCCCAAAGTTTCTCACCTGTTTTGGCATCATTGCCGTAAAGGGCATTCCATTGTACACCGGCAACCAGCAGGTTGTTACCCAAAGTCAGCGTGCTCGTAGTCCCTTCTCCTTGTCCCCAGCCTTCATTTTTCCAAAGTTGTTTGCCCGTTCGGGCTTCAAAAGCACAAAGCCCCTTTCCGGTTCCCGCATAGACCACTCCTTCACCGGCCACCAGTCCGTCAATAAGGGCCGGCAAGCCATTTACGGGCAATTGCTTTTCCCAACACAATTTGCCGGTTTCGGTATCAATGGCATACAAAAAGCCTTGGGCATCCTGGGCAAACACAATGCCACTATCAACTGCAATGGAGTTTTTAATAGAATTACGAACAGGACAACTCCAAAGAATTGTACCGTCCTTCCCATTCAAAGCATACACATGGCCTGCACCTTTCAGATCCTCATCCACAGAGGCAACAATTACTTTTCCCTTGTGTATCAGTGGAGAAGTCATATAAAGATTAGCTCCGACATTGTTAGTCCATGCCAGCTGCAAAGGCAAATTCAATGGAGCGGAAACGGGGGCGGAATGTTTCGCATTGCCTGACAGATTATCCCAGTCAGCAGAAAACAAAGGAACGGCCTTTTCAGTCCGGCAGATAAAATTACTTTCTGCTTCAGCTATCTCTCCGTTATTAAAACGGGCTGTTACCCGCAAAGTAAGTTCCTTACCCACATATTTATGAGACAAGGGAAGCTCCCCGTTCCATGACCAGTCAGTACTTTGCAGCAATCGCTTGTTTTTCAGCACAGGTTTCCCGTCGGCCAGACAAGTATAGAGCACTTCTCTCACCGGCGACACGGAAGAATACACATTGACAGCCACCGGAAGGACACCCGAAGCCATTACTCCGGCAGGCGAAGCGATACAGATATTCTTGTCCAAATAGGTATAACGGAGCTCGGAAGTGAAATCTCCTTTACTATCTACGTGCATCACACGAAAAGCAGTAGTGGAATGATCTATGCCTCCTTTATCCAATGAAGAGGTACAAACACTGTAAACATCTCCCTGTTTCTTCATATAGTTAATATGCCAATGACCATATACCCATGCTTTCAAGTTGTACTCATTCAGATTAATGCTTCCGGCATTCTTGCTCTTAAAAATAAAGGTATCTTCGTATGTCAGCAAATCATGATTGAAAACAACAACAGGAGTTCCGGGGCGGATATGAGCCAGGTCGTTCTTCAACCAACGACAGACGTCATCGGAAGTATAGCCTGGAGCATGGTCTCCTCCGGGCATCGGCGTAACAACATAGTGCACATTACCTGCATCAAAAGAATAATATACCGGCCCATAAATGCTTTCAAAAAGTTCTTCGCCATACTTACCCTTTACCAAATCATGATTTCCGATACAATAAAAGACAGGACAGTCCATATTTTCCGTATTCATCAGTTTGATATGAGCCTTCAAGCCTTTTTCATAGCAGATATCCCCGGTATGAATGATAAAAGCCGCCTGTTCATTCCTGGCATAGTCACGCACATTATTCACCCAGTCTGCATGGTTTTCCGTATTAAATATCTCTGTATCAGTAATATGAATATACCTGTGGGAGCCGTCTTTACGAATCCGTCCACTGTAAGGGATCAAACCGAAATCATAACCGGACTGTTTCTTTTCTATTTTATGATAATGACGGTTAAATGTTTTATACCCCGAAGGAGTGGTAATGAAAATAAAACGTTCACGCTCATGACCGGGTAAAGTAAAACTACCGTCGGCAGCCGTTTCAACCACATTCAAGCCATCGGATACTTTGATGCCCGCCAGCGGTTTTTCACTTTGGTCAAATACGCCATTCTTGTTTTTATCTACATATACATGGCCCGTGTAAGCAGCCATCACCGGCATTGCGGCCAACATCAGGCACGATAATAAAAAGGTCTTTTTCATGAATATCTATTTTTATCAACTCTTATTTTAATCAAGTTCGAATTTCGAAAGGACAAAACCATGATCTGAAGGATAGAAAAAATCTTCTCCTTTAAAAGTAAAAGTTTTACCCAAACTATTGTCATAACACTCAGATGCTATCGCCTGAATGGTTTTTCCCTGATAATAAATAAAATCAATGCGGTCCATACGACACTCGGTTTCCAACGAATCCGCATCTGTCAGCCACGTTACTCCCAGATTGGCCACCGGATTGGGGTTCATCTCACGGAAACTATCTTTAAATCCCGCCTCTTCCATAGCAATGGAAACAGGCCAATCCACCACTGCACCACCATGAAGATACAGGTTACGGGTAGCTTCCGTCCAATCCAGATGAGAATGCACGTTAAAATCACCGCCCATTATAATTGGAATACTGTCGGCCTCTGCCAACAAGGGTTGAAGAACAGACAAAATCTTATGTATTTCCTCATCACGTGTTCCCTCCATCTCCCAAGCCAATATTTCTTCCTTGGATTTATCCGTCGGGACCAAACGCATATCAGGAAGATAATGCAACCAAGTATTAAAAACACGGACGGGTTTCCCATCCACATCTATCATCACTCCGCCAAAATTAAAGGTACTTATGCTGTCGGCAAAAGCATATTTCCGAATAATGGGATAACGGCTATAAATAGAAAGATTATCAGAAATGAGATTGTACGAATATCCCAATGAGTCGGCTACCATCGGGGCAGCTCCATAAGTTTCAATCATCAAGACCACATCAGCCTCACTTTTTTTCAGAATATCAATAGTTCCCTCACACCCTTTTCCGGAATAAGTTTTTGAATGACCGCCATGCCATACATTCCATGAAAGGACAGTCAGCGTCTTTTTCGACTCTTTTGAAGATGTGCAAGCTGCCAATGCACACAAGCAAAGGGCTAGTACCCCAATAAAATTTCTTGTTATCATCATAGATTAGACTTGTTAATTCCGGACAAAGATAGTGAATTATTCAGGAGACAACACTATAAAATATACCCTAAATAGGGTATTTCCGCCATGAACATCTTCCCCTATCTTTGCATTATAAAATCAGAACCCACTAAATGAAAAGATTATGGCAAGAATAAAAAAAGAATTGACCGAACTCATCGGAGGAACTCCCTTGTTGGAACTGTCACGCCTTAGTAAAAAACACGATGCGAAAGCGCAAATAATTGCCAAACTGGAATACTTCAATCCCGGAGGAAGTGTAAAAGACCGTATAGCCCTGGCAATGATAGAGGATGCAGAAGCCAAAGGAATCTTGAAACCCGGAGCGGTTATCATTGAACCAACCAGCGGCAACACCGGCGTAGGGTTAGCATGGGTTGCCAGCGTGAAAGGTTACAAAGCCATACTGACCATGCCCGAAACCATGAGCGAGGAACGCCAGAACCTGTTAAAAGCCATGGGAGCACAATTGGTACTGACCGAAGGTGCAAAAGGAATGAAAGGAGCCATAGAAAAAGCGGAGGAATTGCGTGACCGGACTCCGGGAGCCGTCATTCTGGGACAATTCGAAAACCCTGCGAATCCCGCCGCCCATGCACGTACCACTGCACAGGAAATATGGAACGACACGGACGGAAAGGTAGACATCTTTGTTGCCGGAGTCGGTACAGGCGGCACTTTAAGCGGAGTAGCGGAAGGATTAAAAAAACAGAATCCCCATATACAGATTGTAGCTGTAGAGCCGGATAACTCCCCCGTCCTTTCAGGAGGAAATCCGGGACTGCACAAGATACAAGGTATCGGAGCCGGATTTATCCCTCATACCTACAATGAAAAATTAGTAGACAAGATAATCCGGGTGAAAGACGATGACGCCATCCGCACAGGACGCGAACTCTCTCTAACGGAAGGGTTATTGGTCGGAATATCTTCGGGAGCAGCCGCCTATGCCGCATTGGAACTGGCCAAACTCCCCGAAAATGAAGGAAAACAAATTGTAGTGATCTTGCCCGATACGGGGGAACGATATTTGTCTACTGTGCTTTATGCTTTTGAAGAATACCCATTATCATAAAATGAGATGAACATAGCTGCATTAATTTCAGGAGGAGTAGACAGCGCGGTTGTCGTACATCTCCTCTGCGAACAAGGATACAAACCGGATCTTTTCTATATTAAAATCGGAATGGACGGTGACGAAGATCTCACCTGCACGGCAGAAGAGGACATTGAACTATGTACCGCCACCGCCCGCAAATACGGTCTGAGCCTGAATATCATTGACCTGCACCGACAGTACTGGGATAATGTAGTGGCATACGCCATCGATAAAGTGAAACGCGGTCTTACTCCCAACCCGGATGTAATGTGCAACAAGCTCATCAAATTCGGATGTTTTGAGCAGGAAGCAGGGCATTTATATGACAAGACAGCTACCGGACATTACGCCAGTATTCTTGAAAAAGACGGGAAAATATGGCTGGGAACCGCACAAGACCCCGTCAAGGACCAAACAGATTTCCTGGCACAAATAGATTATCTGCAAATTTCAAAACTGATGTTCCCTTTGGGAGGTCTGATGAAGAATGAGGTCAGGGATATCGCCCGCATTGCCAAACTGCCCAGTGCACAACGCAAGGACAGTCAAGGTATCTGCTTTCTAGGAAAAATCAACTATAATGAGTTCCTCCGCCGTTTCTTGGGTGAAAAAGAAGGGGATATCATTGAAATGGAAACAGGAAAACGGATTGGCACTCACAAAGGATATTGGTTTCACACCATCGGACAGCGCAAAGGATTGGGATTAGGTGGAGGACCATGGTTTGTTATCCGCAAAGATATAGACGAGAATATCATTTATGTCTCACACGGTTATGATACAGACAAACAATATGGGACAGACTTTGCCTTGCATGATTTTCATTTCATCACAGAGGACTTATGGAAGGGAGCACCTTCCGCAGATGTTTCTTTCAAGATCCGGCATACAGACACTTTCATGAAAGGAATATTGACACGGGAAGATAACTTGTTCCGAATCCACAGCCACGTCCCCTTACAGGGTATAGCCCCCGGACAGTTCGGTGTGCTGTATGACAAGAATGCGGAAATCTGTGTGGGAAGCGGTGAAATCACTTTATCCTAAATATAATATTCCACCACATCCACAATCCCTGCACGAAGGGCATATTTTGTTGCTTCGTGCACATTGTTCACTTCCAGCTTGCGAAAGATATTTTTGCGGTGAGTCATTACCGTATATACACTTAGGAAACGCTCAGCCGCAATCTCTTTCGTAGTCTTGCCCAATGCCATCAGTTTCAGAATTTCACGCTCCGTGACCGTAAGCGGTGAAACTAACTTATCTTTTTTGTCTTCTTTATGCTGCAACAGCCAGACTGCACGCGTACACATGTATTGTAAATGCTGTTTTGCCTTCCGCAGCCCTTCCTCTATCTCTATCATCGGCGCATCTTTCATCACCACGCTGAATGAAGTTCCGCTAAAAACCATACGCCGGATGAAATCCTCACTCAGATTATCGCTGAACAGAACAAAATGTGCCTCCTTAAACCGTTCCTGCAATATAAGCAAATATTCAGCCGAAGTATCAAACAATGTATAGTCCAACACTGCAACGGCATTGGGATTATCGACAAGAAGCCCGGTTAATTCACTCTGACTGCCGGCTTCCTTTATTGCGGCGAACCCTCCTATCCGACCGGCCACCGTTTTCATACCTTCACGGGTAATATCCTGATTATCGATAAGTAGCAATGTTTTCATGCCCATACATTTTAACTAGGGAAACTTACTGAAACAAAAAAGCCTTGCATCATTGTGTGCAAGGCTTCATTCTTCGGTGGGCGTTGACGGATTCGAACCGCCGACCCTCTGCTTGTAAGGCAGATGCTCTGAACCAGCTGAGCTAA
>NZ_JAVHZY010000040.1:0-33937 GCF_031119655.1 Phocaeicola sp. GP0067 | reverse complement strand
AGTAGGTAGCCGCCGTTTTGATTGAAGCCTCCGGACTTGAAGAAGTTCCGGAGGCTTTTTTTGTATACGCACGTGTGTGGCGGAGTCTAGTAACGGAAATAATCCTATGTTCTGTAACATGAATATGGTATATTTTTCTCTTTTTGCAGTACTTTTAGTGTAAATTCTATCATTAAATTCTTTTTCTATCATTGATTTTTGTACTTTTGGGCTATTCTTTTTGAATTTATTGAAGAAAGAAAGTGTTAAACTCAAAAAAATATCTTCTAAGAATATGGAAAATAAAATTCAGGAGCTTACCGATAAGATTTATCGTGAAGGTGTGGAAAAAGGAAATGAAGAAGCACAGCGACTTATCAGTAGTGCTCGCGATGAAGCAGCAAAGATTGTAGAGGATGCCCGTAAGGAAGCTGAGTCTATTCTCGCTGTAGCTCGGAAGTCAGCCAAGGAAACTGCCGAAAATACACAATCAGAAATTAAATTGTTTGCCGGACAAGCAGTAAATGCATTGAAGACCGAAATAGCTACCTTGTTGACCAATGAGGTAGTCAGTGAAAGTGTGAAAGGATTTGTGGCAGATAAGGAGTATCTGAATAAGTTTATAGTTTCATTAGCTGCCCAATGGTCTGCTAACGAATCTATCGTGATCTCTACCGCAGATGCCGAAGGACTTAAGAAATATTTTGCAGCGAACGCAAAAGCTTTGTTGGATAAAGGAGTGAGAATAGAAGAAGTGAACGGAACGAAATCACTTTTTACTATCTCACCAGCTGACGGCTCTTACAAAGTGAACTTCGGTGAAGAGGAATTTGAAAATTATTTCAAGGATTTCCTTCGTCCTCAATTAGTAGAAATGTTGTTTTAAAACGGGACTATGACAAATTATTATTGCCTGGTAGCCGGTTTGCCGGATCTTTCGTTGGAGGATGGCAAACTGAACTATACAGTGGCTAATTTTAAATCGGAAATCTATTCGGAATTATCGGAAAAGGATAGGAAGTTAATCGACTTGTTCTATTTGAAATTCGATAATGCTAACCTGTTGAAACTGTTGAAAGATAAGGAAGCTACGACAGATTTTGAGGGGAATTATTCTCAGAATGAGTTGCTGGCGCTTATCAGTTCGGTGCGTGAAGGCGATGCTCCGGATAAGAGATACCCATCTTATCTTTATGAATTTATTACTGCTTATTTGGCTCTTTCCGCAGAGGAACTCTATCGTGCGGAAGATATGTTATCTGCCTGCTATTATGCGTATGCCATGAACTGCGGTAATCAATTTGTTTCCTCCTGGTTTGAATTTAATTTGAATATCAATAATATACTGGCTGCCTTAGCTGCACGTAAATATAAAATGGACGTATCTCAGGTAGTAGTGGGCAAGACGGATGTGAGTGAGATGATTCGTACATCGAATGCCCGAGATTTCGGTTTGTCCGAGATGCTGGAATATTTTGAGCAGGTACTCCGTATCAGCGAGATTGAAGAATTAGTGGAAAGGGAAAAGAAGATAGATTTGTTGAAATGGAACTGGATGGAAGACGCTGTCTTTTTCAACTATTTTACTGTGGAGCGGATTTTCGTGTTTTTGTTGAAACTGGAAATGATTGGCCGTTGGATTTCTATGGATAAGGAAAAGGGAAGCGAACTGTTCCGTCAGATTATTGATAAATTAAAGGACGAGATACAGATTCCCGCAGAATTCAGATAATAAACAGATTAAAGATATATGGCAACAAAAGGAACTGTTAGTGGCGTAATAGCCAACATGGTTACTCTTACCGTTGACGGACCGGTGGCACAGAATGAGATTTGTTACATTCTGACTGGCGGAGACCGCTTGATGGCAGAGGTTATTAAGGTGGTAGGCAGCAATGTTTATGTGCAGGTGTTTGAAAGTACACGTGGATTGAAAGTTGGTGCTGAAGCCGAATTTACGGGACACATGCTTGAAGTGACTCTAGGTCCGGGTATGTTGTCTAAAAATTATGATGGTCTGCAAAACGACCTTGATAAAATGGATGGAGTGTTCCTGAAACGCGGACAATACACCTATCCATTGGATAAAGAAAGAGTGTGGCATTTTGTACCGTTGGTGAAAGTGGGTGATGAAGTTGGTCCATCGGCTTGGTTGGGACAGGTGGATGAGAACTTCCAGCCACTGAAAATTATGGTACCATTTCAGTTGACAGGTACTTATAAAGTGAAATCCATTGTTCCTGAAGGTGATTATACTATTGAGGATACTGTAGTGGTTCTGACGGACAGAGAAGGTAAAGATATTCCGGTAAACATGATTCAGAAGTGGCCGGTAAAGAAGGCTATGACTAATTATAAGGAAAAGCCGCGTCCTTATAAATTATTGGAAACCGGTGTCCGTGTTATTGATACGGTCAACCCCATTGTAGAAGGGGGAACGGGATTTATTCCCGGTCCGTTTGGTACAGGGAAAACAGTGCTTCAGCATGCCATCTCCAAGCAGGCGGAAGCGGATATCGTAATTATCGCTGCTTGTGGTGAACGTGCGAATGAGGTGGTGGAAATCTTTACGGAGTTCCCCGAACTGGTAGATCCGCATACAGGACGTAAGCTGATGGAACGTACTATCATTATTGCCAATACCTCGAACATGCCGGTGGCTGCCCGTGAAGCATCTGTGTACACGGCTATGACCATTTCTGAGTATTATCGTGCTATGGGATTGAAAGTCTTACTGATGGCAGATTCTACTTCCCGTTGGGCGCAGGCCTTGCGTGAGATGTCCAACCGTATGGAAGAATTGCCTGGTCCGGATGCATTCCCGATGGATATCTCGGCTATTATCTCCAACTTTTACGGACGTGCGGGATATGTACATCTGAATAATGGTGAGACCGGTTCTATTACCTTTATCGGTACTGTATCTCCGGCAGGTGGTAACTTGAAGGAACCTGTAACGGAGAATACTAAAAAGGTGGCCCGTTGCTTTTATGCCTTGGAGCAGGAACGTGCCGACAGGAAGCGTTATCCGGCTGTGAACCCGATTGACTCTTATTCAAAATATCTGGAATATCCGGAATTTGAGGAATATATCGCCAAACGTATTAATGGTGAATGGATTGGTAAGGTGAACGAAATCAAAACAAGATTGTTGCGTGGTAAGGAAATTGCTGAACAGATTAATATTTTGGGTGATGATGGCGTACCTGTAGAATATCATGTAATCTTTTGGAAATCAGAGCTGATTGATTTTGTGATTCTGCAACAGGATGCTTTTGATGAAGTGGATTCAGTGACTCCGATGGAACGTCAGGAGGAGATCTTGAATATGGTAATCGACATCTGTCATACGGAATTCAAGTTTGATACTTTCATTGAGGTGATGGATTATTTCAAAAAGATGATCAACCTTTGCAAACAGATGAACTATGCTAAATATAAATCTGAGCAGTATGAGGATTTTAAAAAGCAGTTACAGGAATTGGTTGCCGAGAGAAGTGTCTGATTTTAATTTTTAATTTTAATTTATAATGAGTAGAGATGGCAACAAAAGCATTTCAAAAGATATATACTAAGATTAGCCAGATTACCAAGGCAACCTGTTCGCTGAAAGCGTCAGGAGTGGGCTATGATGAGTTGGCAATGGTTAATGGGAAATTAGCCCAGGTGGTAAAAATCATGGGTGATGAAGTGACTTTGCAGGTGTTCGAGGGTACGGAAGGTATTCCGACCAATGCTGAGGTCGTATTCTTGGGCAAGTCGCCTACACTGAAAGTGAGCGACCAGTTGGCTGGACGTTTCTTCAACGCTTTTGGTGATCCGATTGATGGGGGACCGGAAATTGAGGGACAGGAAGTGCCTATCGGCGGTCCGTCTGTGAATCCGGTTCGCCGTAAACAGCCGTCGGAACTGATTGCGACCGGTATTGCCGGTATCGATTTGAACAATACGTTGGTATCAGGACAGAAGATTCCTTTTTTTGCTGACCCTGACCAGCCGTTCAATCAAGTGATGGCCAATGTGGCATTGCGTGCCGAAACCGATAAGATTATCTTGGGCGGTATGGGTATGACTAATGACGACTACCTGTATTTTAAGAATGTATTTTCTAATGCCGGTGCGCTCGACCGTATTATCAGTTTCGTGAATACTACGGAAAATCCTCCGGTAGAACGTCTGTTGATTCCGGATATGGCGCTGACGGCTGCTGAATATTTTGCAGTGGAACATAATCAGAAAGTATTGGTGTTGCTGACTGATATGACCAGTTATGCTGATGCGTTAGCTATTGTGTCTAACCGTATGGATCAGATTCCTTCCAAGGACTCTATGCCGGGATCTCTTTATTCGGATTTGGCGAAGATTTATGAAAAAGCGGTACAATTCCCCGCAGGTGGTTCAATCACTATTATTGCGGTAACTACCTTGAGTGGCGGTGATATTACGCACGCTGTTCCTGATAATACGGGTTATATCACTGAAGGTCAGCTGTTCCTGCGTCGCGATAGTGATATCGGTAAGGTTATCGTGGACCCGTTCCGTTCGTTGTCTCGTTTGAAACAGTTGGTGAGTGGTAAGAAAACCCGTAAGGATCATCCTCAGGTGATGAATGCTGCTGTACGTTTGTATGCTGATGCCGCCAATGCCAAGACTAAGATGGAAAATGGTTTTGACTTGACTAATTATGATGAACGTACTTTGGCATTTGCTAAAGATTACGCTAATCAGTTACTCGCCATTGATGTGAATCTGGATACTACTGAAATGCTGGATGTTACATGGGGATTGTTCAGCAAATACTTTAAGCCGGAAGAAGTCAATATAAAGAAAGAATTGGTTGACCAGCATTGGAAAAAACAATAAATTAACGAAGAAACATGGCAATAAAGTTTCAATATAACAAGACCTCGCTACAACAGCTTGAGAAGCAGCTCAAGGTCCGTGTGCGTACGCTTCCTATTATTAAAAATAAGGAAAGCGCCCTCCGCATGGAAGTAAAGAGATGCAAGACAGAAGCTGCCGGGTTGGAGGAAAGGCTTGAAAAACAGATTCAGGCATACGAGGCCATGTTCGCACTTTGGAATGAATTTGATGCTTCATTAATAAAAGTGAGTGATGTTCATTTGGGTATAAAGAAGATTGCCGGTGTACGAGTTCCCTTGTTGGAAAACGTAGACTTTGACATCCGTCCCTACAGTCTGTTCAACAGCCCGAAGTGGTATTCCGATGGAATATATTTGTTGAAAGGATTGGCACAGACTGCTATTGAAAGGGAATTTATGCTTGCCAAACTGAACCTGCTGGAACATGCGCGTAAAAAGACCACTCAAAAAGTGAATCTTTTTGAGAAAGTGCAGATACCCGGATATCAGGATGCTCTGCGAAAGATAAAACGATTTATGGAGGATGAAGAGAATTTGTCCAAATCATCGCAGAAGATTCTGAAATCTATTCAAGAGAAAAGAAAGGAGGCGGAGGCATGATTACAAAAATGAAGAAGTTGACTTTCCTTATTTATCATAAGGACTATGAATGTTTCCTGCAAAATATCCGTGATTTGGGCGTAGTCCACGTGGCGGAAAAAGCGCAGGGGACAGCGGAGAATACCGAACTTCAAGAGAGCATCCGTCTGTCCGACCACTATGCTTCGACTATTAAGTTTTTGCAAGGTTTTAATGTTGAACTGCAAGAACAGAAGGGGGATACAGCCCGTGGAGAGAAAGCGTTGGAGGAAGTGGAGGCGTTACAACTGGAGAAAACCCAGTTGCAGCATCAGTTGCAGATTTGCGACAAAGAGCGTGCCGCGTTAGAGGTATGGGGAGATTTCGATCCTGCGTCGGTTATGCGGTTGCAAGAAGTTGGATATCAGGTGAATTTCTATATTTGCTCAGAGAAGAACTTTAACGAGGAATGGTTGGATACGTACTATGCTACGGAGGTTAACCGTATTGGTTCACGCATTTATTTCATTACCATAACCAAAGAAGGAACGTTGCCCGAATTGGAAGTGGAATCGGTCAAATTGCCGGTAATGTCCTTGAGTAGGCTTGCTGCCAGATGTGAAGATTTGGAACAGCAAATGAAGAGTGTGGATGATAAGTTAGCTGCCATAGCAGGAGAAAAACTTCTTTCTTTGCAAGTTGCACAAGCTAATATCCGCTCACAGATAGAATTCTCAAAAGTGGTGCTAAGTACTGAACAAGCTGCGGATGACAAATTGATGTTGTTACAGGGGTGGGCACCGGCTACGCAGATTCCGGAGATTACTAATTTTCTGAATCAACAGGAGGCGTACTTTGAAATTGCTGACCCTACGCCGGAGGACAATGTACCTATTCAGTTGAATAATAAAGGATTCTTCCGTCTGTTTGAACCGATTATGAAACTGTATATGCTTCCTAAGTATAATGAACTGGATTTGACGCCGTTCTTTGCCCCTTTCTTTATGCTCTTTTTCGGGCTGTGTTTGGGCGATTCGGGCTATGGTCTGTTCATGGTATTAGGAGTAACTGTTTATCGTATGTTGGCGAAGAATGTCGGTGCTTCCATGAAGCCCATCTTAACTTTGGTGCAGATTTTGGGTGCTTCTACTTTCTTCTGCGGTATGCTGACAGGTACTTTTTTCGGATTTAATCTGTATGGTAATGATATTCCGTTCTTTAATAAGATGCGTGATTTGTTCTTCTTGGACAATCAATGGATGTTTAATCTTTCATTGATTTTGGGAGCGGTACAGATTATTTTCGGTATGATACTGAAAGCGGCTAATCAGACCATTCAGTTCGGATTGAAATATGCATTGTCAACTATCGGATGGATTATTGTATTGGTAAGTACAGCTTTGGCATTCCTATTGGGAGATACCATGCCGATGGGAGGAACTGTCCATTTGGTAATTCTGGGGCTTGCCGGTGTGCTGATTTTCTTGCTCAACAGTCCAGGAAAGAATATTTTTCTCAATATCGGTTTGGGTTTGTGGGATTCCTACAATATGGCAACCGGTTTGCTGGGGGATATCCTTTCGTATGTGCGTTTGTTTGCTTTAGGTCTGTCGGGTGGTATTCTTGCCAGCGTATTCAATAGTCTGGCGGCTGGAATGAGTCCTGATAATGCAATTGCAGGTCCGATAGTGATGGTATTGATTTTCTTGATAGGTCATTCTATCAACATGTTTATGAATATATTGGGAGCGATGGTTCATCCGATGCGTCTGACTTTCGTGGAGTTTTTTAAGAATTCGGGTTACGAAGGAGGGGGTAAGGAGTACAAGCCTTTCAAGAATTGAAGAATGAGAATAAAGAATTAAAAGCTGTTTAAGCCTTTTCGGCATTGTCATTTTGAATAAATGTTGTATCCTTGTGCAGACAGAAAAGCTAGAAAGGGAGAATCTGAAGCATAGTATGCAGATCTTTCGCTAAGTTCAGGATGACATGAAAAGTATTCCTTTTAGGAGAAGTTTGATAAAATAAAGAATTTAAAAATTAAAAATAGAAGAATTATGGAAATGAATTTATTGATTGCTTATGTAGGTATTGCAATTATGGTTGGTTTATCAGGTATCGGTAGTGCGTATGGTGTAACTATCGCAGGTAATGCATCTATCGGTGCATTGAAGAAGAATGATAGTGCATTCGGTAACTTCTTGGTGTTGACTGCACTTCCCGGTACACAGGGACTGTATGGTTTTGCCGGTTATTTCATGTTCCAGAGTATTTTCGGTGTTCTGACTCCGGCTATTACAGGTATTCAAGCTGCTGCCGTGTTGGGTTCCGGTATTGCTTTGGGACTTGTAGCTCTTTTCTCCGCTATCCGTCAGGGGCAGGTTTGTGCTAATGGTATTGCTGCCATTGGCCAAGGACATAATGTATTTGGTAATACATTGATTTTGGCCGTTTTTCCTGAATTGTATGCTATTGTTGCTTTGGCTGCAACCTTCTTGATGGGATCTGCATTGGCTGCGTAATCAGATTAGTTTTTTTATATGGGCGGCTATTTCCTGTTTTTATGGAAATAGCCGCTTTTCTTATTCTAATGTAAGACAGAACCTTAAAAATATTTATTATTGTAGCCGATATCAGTATTTTTTGTGAAGATTGTTAGAGTAAAATAATTGAATGCTAATTCAGAAACTATCTGAATAACATAAAGTTGCAAAAAAACTTTATTATCTCATTGAAAATATGTAACTTTGCGCTCGAATTAAGATTAGTTAATAGATGGCAAAAGAATTGTTAGCCCCTGATTATATATTCGAAGCAAGTTGGGAGGTATGTAATAAAGTAGGGGGAATTTATACGGTGTTGTCCACCAGGGCCAAAACACTGCAGGAAGCATTCAAAGACAAAGTCTTTTTCATAGGACCCGATTTTTGGGCAGGAAAGGAAAATCCTTTGTTCAGTGAAAATGAAAATCTTTGTGCGGCATGGCGTGAACATGCTTTGAAGAAAGACGGATTGAAAGTTCGTGTGGGACGCTGGAATATTCCGGGAGAGCCTATTGTCATATTGGTGGATTTTTATCCTTTTTTCTCTAAAAGAAATGAAATATATGGCCGGATGTGGGAGGATTTCAAAGTTGATTCACTTCATGCTTATGGAGATTACGACGAAGCGTCTATGTTTTCTTATGCAGCCGGAAAAGTGGTTGAAAGCTTTTATCGTTTCAATCTGACCGAAAATGATAAGGTCATTTATCAGGCACATGAATGGATGACAGGTATGGGGGCCCTTTATTTGCAGAAAGCGGTACCCGAAATAGCTACCATTTTTACTACTCACGCTACTTCTATAGGCCGGTCTATCGCCGGAAACAATAAACCCCTTTACGATTACTTATTTGCTTATAATGGCGACCAAATGGCGCGTGAACTCAATATGGAGGCAAAGCATTCTATTGAGAAGCAGACTGCGCATCATGTGGATTGCTTTACTACGGTCAGTGAGATTACCAACAACGAATGCAAGGAGTTGTTGGACAAGCCGGCAGATGTGGTGTTGATGAATGGGTTTGAGGATGACTTTGTTCCGCAAGGTCGTACATTTGCCGCCAAGCGTAAGAAAGCTCGTGCTGCGATGTTGAATTTGGCTAATAAATTGCTTGGCTTGACGATGAGCGATGATACTCTTATTGTGGGTACAAGCGGTCGTTATGAGTTTAAAAATAAAGGTATCAATGTCTATTTGGAGTCCTTGAACCGATTGACCCGTGATAAAAATTTGAAAAAAGAGGTGCTGGCATTTATTAATGTACCAGGTTGGGTAGGGGATCCTCGTGAGGATTTGGTGGAACGTTTGAAAAGCAAAGAGAATTTCACAACTCCGTTGGAGTGTCCGTTTATCACACATTGGTTGCATAATATGAGTCATGATCAGGTACTTGATATGATGAAGTATTTGGGAATGTCCAATTCGGCGGAATCTAAGGTAAAAGTAATATTTGTACCTTGTTATCTGGATGGAAAGGATGGTATCTTGAATTTGGAATATTATGATTTGGTGTTGGGGAATGACTTGAGTGTTTATCCTTCCTATTATGAACCTTGGGGGTATACACCTTTGGAAAGTGTAGCATTCCATGTACCTACTATAACAACTGATCTGGCTGGATTTGGTTTGTGGGTAAACTCGTTGAAGGGTAGATACAGTGAGTTGAAAGATGGTGTGAAAGTTATCCATCGCTCGGATTACAACTATTCTGAAGTGGCGGATGTTATAAAGGACACTATATCGGAATTTTCGGGATTGCCGGAAAATACAATCAAGACAGTGCGTAAAAATGCGGCGGACATTGCTGAAAAGGCATTGTGGAAGCATTTTATCAAATATTATTATGAAGCTTATGATGTGGCATTGCATAATGCACAGAAAAGGCTTGTTATGAATAGCTAATTAATTATTAATAAATAATTTGAGAGACATGAAAATCAAAGTAAGTAATGCGAATACTCCTAATTGGAAGGAAGTTACAGTAAAATCACACATTCCCGAAGAACTGAAGAAGTTGGAGGAAATGGCTCGTAACATCTGGTGGGCATGGAATTACGAAGCAACAGACCTGTTTAGAGATTTAGATCCTGCAACTTGGAAAGAAGTGGGGCAGAATCCCGTTGCTTTATTGGAACGTTTGAGCTATGAAAAGCTGGAGGCATTAACTCAGGATAAGGTGATTGTAAAGCGCATGAATGATGTATATGCTAAATTCAAAGCTTATGTAGATGCTAAGCCGGATAGCAAACGTCCTTCTGTTGCTTATTTCTGTATGGAGTATGGTTTGACACATGTTTTGAAAATCTATTCCGGTGGGCTGGGTATTTTGGCCGGTGACTACTTGAAAGAAGCATCAGACAGTAATGTAGATATGTGTGGTGTTGGCTTCTTGTATCGTTATGGGTATTTTAGCCAAAGCCTTTCAATGGATGGTCAGCAGATTGCTAACTATGAATCACAGAATTTCGGTAGCCTGCCTATTGAACGTGTAATGGATGAAAACGGACAGCCGATGGTAGTTGATGTTCCTTATTTGAACTATTTCGTTCATGCATACGTATGGAAGGTAAATGTAGGACGTGTTCCTTTGTATCTGCTAGATACGGATAATGAAATGAACAGCGAATTTGATCGTCCTATCACTTATCAGTTGTATGGTGGAGATTGGGAGAACCGTTTGAAACAAGAAATCTTGTTAGGTATCGGTGGTGTGTTGCTGCTGAAGAAATTGGGCATTAAGAAAGATGTCTATCATTGTAATGAAGGACATGCTGCTTTGTGTAATGTGCAGCGTTTGTGTGATTATGTAGAAAGCGGGCTGACATTTGACCAGGCTTTGGAAGTAGTTCGTTCTTCTTCTTTATATACGGTTCATACTCCGGTTCCTGCGGGGCATGACTATTTTGATGAAGGCTTGTTTGGAAAATATATGGGTGGTTATCCACAGCGTATGGGGATTTCTTGGCAGGATTTGATGGACTTGGGTCGTATTAATCCGGGTGATGCAGGCGAACGTTTTTGTATGTCTACATTTGCTTGTAACACTTGTCAGGAAGTAAACGGTGTGAGCTGGTTGCATGGCAAGGTTTCTCAGGAGATGTTCTCTGGAATTTGGAAAGGCTATTTCCCTGAAGAAAGTCATGTAGGTTATGTAACTAATGGTGTTCATTTCCCAACGTGGAGTGCTACTGAATGGAAGAAGCTATATGCTAAGCATTTTGCTCCTAATTTCCTGGAAGATCAGTCTAATGAGAAAATTTGGGAAGCTATTTATAATGTAGCCGATGAAGAAATTTGGGAAACCCGTATGGCTTTGAAGTACAAATTGGTTGACCATATTCGTAAGCAGTTCAGTGAAAGCTGGTTGAAGAACCAAGGTGATCCTTCACGTATCGTTTCTCTGATGGAAAAGATTAATCCGAATGCCTTGTTGATTGGTTTTGCCCGTCGTTTTGCTACTTACAAACGTGCGCATCTGCTGTTTACTGATTTGGAACGTTTGTCTAAGATTGTGAACAATCCTGATTATCCGGTACAGTTCTTATTTGCAGGTAAGGCTCATCCACACGATGGTGCAGGTCAGGGGTTGATCAAGAAGATTGTGGAAATTTCCCGTCGTCCGGAATTCTTGGGCAAAATCATCTTCTTGGAAAATTATGATATGCAGTTGGCACGGCGTCTGGTCTCAGGTGTTGATATTTGGATGAATACTCCTACCCGTCCTTTGGAAGCTTCTGGAACATCAGGCGAGAAGGCTTTGATGAATGGTGTTGTTAACTTCTCTGTGCTTGACGGTTGGTGGCTGGAAGGTTACCGTGAAGGAGCAGGATGGGCGTTAACTGAAAAACGTACTTATCAGAATCAAGATCATCAAGATCAATTGGATGCCGCAACTATTTATAGTATTTTGGAAAATGAGATTCTTCCATTGTATTATGCACGTAACCGTAAGGGATATTCTGAGGGTTGGGTGAAGACTATCAAGAATTCTATTGCTCAGGTGGCTCCTCATTATACAATGAAACGTCAGTTAGACGATTATTATGCTAAGTTCTATACTAAAGAAGCAAAACGTTTTAAAGAATTGGTAGCCAATGATTATGCAAAGGCTAAGGAACTGGCTGCTTGGAAAGAAAGAGTTGCAGAACTTTGGGATTCCATTGAAATCGTTTCATGTGAAAAGACGGAAGAGCTGGCTAGCGGTAATATTGAAAGCGGAAAAGAATATATCATTACTTATGTTATAGATGAAAAGGGATTGGATGATGCAGTAGGTATTGAACTGGTTACCACTTTCACGAATGCGGAAGGTAAAGAGCATATCTATTCTGTAGAACCAATGGAAGTAATTAAGAAAGAAGGTAACTTGTATACATTCCAGGTTAAACACAGTTTGTCTAACTCAGGCAGCTTCAAGGTGGCATACCGTATGTTCCCGAAGAATGTTGATTTGCCTCATCGTCAGGATTTCTGCTATGTTCGTTGGTTTAACTAATCATTGAATTAAGATAATATTTCTATTTAAAGAACTGTTTCCTTGGAAAAGAGAGGAAGCAGTTCTTTTTTATTAGTATGTTCGCCCAAAGTTTCATTGATATTATCATTCCAGTTAAGATTGTTATGGAAAGTGCGCATTATTGGGAAGGATAGGACGAGTATAAAAAATACCGATGCCTTTCTAGACATCGGTATTTTACTTTGTAAACTATTTTGCAGTTATTTTATTTCAATAGTTCGTTCAGTTTGGACTTGATGGCATCTCCACGGAGATTACGTGCAACAATGGTACCTTCCTGATCAACCAATACGGTAGCAGGAATTGAATTGACACCATAAAGTTTTGCACCTGCATTGTTCCAACCTTGCAGGTCAGACATTTGCGGCCATGTAATATTCAAGGCAGTGATAGCCTCTTTCCACTTGTCTGCATTCTCGTCTAAAGAAATACCTACAATTCCGAAGCCTTTATCTTTGAAAGCCTTGTATGCTTCTACAACATTGGGCATTTCTTTACGGCAAGGTCCGCACCAGCTAGCCCAAAAGTCAATCAAAGTATATTTATTTTTGCTGACGAAATCAGACAGGCTTACAGTTTTACCTTCAGGGGTCTGCATAGAGAAATCAATGTATTTCTGACCTACAGCCGTTTTCTCTGAAGTTTCAATGTGGGCTTTCAACTTGTTGATACGTTCATTAACTAATGCAGCGGGAATTTTTTCTACCAACGCTTTTTGTTTGTCGAGTTCGAATGCGCCTGCATAGGAAGGGAGCAGATATACACCGACCGGATTGGTGATATTGGCTTCAATTGTTTGATAAACCATATCCATGCCTACACTGTCTTTCTTTTCAATCTCAGCCATGATAGCTTCTACCTGTTCTTCTGTCAAGCTAGTGTCGCTTTGAGCCTTTTGGTACATTTCATTCATTTCCTTGCTTAAAGCCATGAAGCCATCTTTGAATTTTTGGTAAGCGTCGTTATTAGGAGTACCTGAAACTTTGCTTTCCTTACCTAAGGTTACATTAATATTTCCATTTTCAAGAAAAAGATCAGTAAAGTAACGCTTGTCTCCTTTCATATAAGTGATGTAGCGGTTTACAGCCGTATCTTGTTTTCCGGTGAATACGAAAGTTCCGCTTTTGACAATAGCAGAATCAAGTTTTACAAGGTTTCCTCCTGCGTATTCCTGTAAATAGATCGTGTCGCCATCAGTGATGTCTTCTACTGAACCTGTAACCTTATAGGAAGGCGAATTCTGACATGCAACGAAAGCCATACTTCCTGCAGCCAATAAATAAACTAATTTTTTCATTTTAATATGATTATAATTTGAACGCAAAGATAACTACTTAATTAATATGTTTGCGGAAAAAAGGTTTTTATTTTCAGAATGAAATAAGGAATCTATAGTTTTGCTTTGCTTTTTTTGAATTTTATGGGCACTCATTCAATTCCTTTGGTTATAATTTGTACAGGGGGCTGCCTTACTGTTACAGTTGATCGGTAATATTCTGGATCTTTCGAAAATCGAATCGGGCACATTGAAGTTTGTGTAGAGTGATGTGAATATTAATGCAATGATGTACGATTTGGAGGAATTATTTCAATTACGGAATAAAAATAATCCGGAGGTGGAGATCGGGTTTGTGCCCGGCATGGAAGAGTACATGATTCGTACCGAGCGATAACGTTTCATTCAAGCTATATCCAACTTAGTTATTAATGCAATGAAATTTATTTTCTAGGGAAGTTTTATCATGGGTTATGAACAACAGGAGGGAAAATGTATTTTTCTCGAAATGATGCAGATTGTGGAATTCCGGAAGAGAAGCAGGGGCAGATATTTTAACGCTTTGTACAATTGAATACTTTCAAGTAGAGTATAGGATTGGGACTTTCTATTTGTAGCAGTATTATTATGGGAGATCGGGTAGATGTTGAATCCGAGCAGGGAGAAGGTCTCATTTTTTTGTTTACAATTTCTCAAAAGCCTATCATTCACTTTGCTGGGAGAAGAGAAATAGTACGCACAATGGAAAATTATTAGTCGGATGAATAAATATTACTTTATTTATATCCTCCATTCTTGAAAAATACCGTAATTTTGCAACTCAATTACAAAATGAGTATGCAACAATCTAATTATATAATTGAGGTAAAAGGTGTTTCCAAGTTTTTTGGTGATAAAATGGTCTTGGATAACATTAATTTATATGTAAAAAAAGGTGAGTTTGTAACTGTGTTGGGACCCTCCGGTTGCGGAAAGACAACTCTTTTACGTTTGATTGCCGGTTTTCAGACTGCTTCGGAAGGCGAGATAAAGATAGCTGGAAAAGAGATCACGCAGACACCTCCGCATAAGCGTCCGGTAAATACTGTGTTCCAGAAGTATGCTTTGTTCCCTCATTTGAATGTGTTCGATAATATTGCCTTCGGATTGAAATTGAAAAAGATCTCTAAGCAGACTATCGAGAAGAAAGTAAAGGCTGCTCTTCGTATGGTAGGGATGACGGACTATGAGTATCGGGATGTGAATTCCTTGTCAGGCGGGCAGCAACAGCGTGTAGCCATAGCCCGTGCTATTGTCAATGAGCCGGAGGTGTTGTTGCTGGATGAGCCTTTGGCTGCTTTGGACTTGAAGATGCGTAAAGATATGCAGATGGAATTAAAAGAGATGCATAAGACATTGGGCATCACTTTTATTTATGTGACGCATGACCAAGAGGAAGCTTTAACACTGAGCGACACGATTGTTGTAATGAGTGAAGGAAAAATACAGCAGATCGGAACACCGGTGGATATTTATAACGAACCCATCAATTCGTTTGTAGCTGATTTTATAGGTGAGAGCAATATTCTGAACGGAACTATGATACAGGACAAGCTTGTGCGTTTTGCAGGAGTGGAATTTGAATGTGTAGATGAAGGTTTCGGTGAAAATATGCCGGTAGATGTTGTGGTACGTCCTGAAGATTGGTATATTTTTCCGGATTCGGATGCTTCACAGATTTCAGGTATCGTAACCTCATCCATCTTTAAAGGTGTGCATTATGAAATGGTGGTTGAGGCCAATGGTTATGAATTTATTGTACAGGACTATCATCATTTTGCTGTGGGTGAGCAGGTAGGTTTGTTGATAAAACCTTTTGATATCCATATTATGAAAAAAGAACGTGTATGCAATACGTTTGAAGGAGAACTGACAGATGGAACACATGTGGAATTTCTGGGATGTACGTTTGAGTGTCTGCCAGTGGTTGACATTGAGCCGGGAACTAAAGTAAAAGTGCAGGTAGATTTCAAGGATATCATTTTGCAGGATAATGAAGAGGATGGAACTTTAACCGGAGATGTACGTTTTATCCTATATAAGGGAGATCATTATCACCTCACTGTGTCATCGGACTGGGGTGAGGATATTTTTGTTGATACCAATGATGTATGGGACAATGGTGATCATGTAGGTATCAGCATCTTTCCCGAAAGTATAAAAATAACTCAGGTTGTAGAATCATAATAAAGAAAAGAGGTGCTCAGAACGATACGATTTTTCTTGTCTTCACGTAAAAGTTGGACTATTCCTTACGTGATATTTTCGGCGGTATTTGTTATTCTTCCGCTACTTTTAATAGTGGTTTATGCATTTATGGATGATGCGGGGCATTTCACATTGGGAAATTTTGCCAAATTTTTCGCCCATCCCGAGGCAATCAACACATTTGTTTATTCTATTGGCGTGGCCATTATCACAACAGTGGTATGTATCTTATTGGGATATCCTGCTGCCTATATTCTGACACAGACGCGGATGAAATATGCATCGACAGTGGTGGTATTGTTTATTTTGCCCATGTGGGTGAATATTTTAATACGTACACTGGCTACGGTGGCCTTGTTCGATTTTATGAACGTATCTTTAGGAGAGGGGGCTTTGATATTCGGTATGGTATATAATTTTTTGCCTTTTATGATTTATCCTATTTACAACACTTTGCAGAAATTGGATAAAAGTTATGTGGAAGCGGCGCAAGATTTGGGCGCCAATCCCATGCAAGTGTTTTTCAAGGCTGTGTTGCCCCTGTCTATGCCGGGTATTGTGAGTGGTATATTAATGGTATTTATGCCTACTATCTCCACATTTGCTATTGCCGAATTATTGACAATGAATAATATTAAATTATTTGGCACTACTATCCAGGAAAATATTAATAATAGTATGTGGAATTATGGGGCGGCCTTGTCGTTGATCATGTTGTTCCTTATTGGTGCGACAACCTTGCTCGCTTCAGATGATAAGGATCATAACGAAGGAGGCGGACTATGGTAAAGAAAATTTTGTGTCAGGGGTATTTGTGGCTGCTTCTGCTATTGCTTTATGCGCCTATTTTTATCATTATGATCTATTCGTTTACCGAAGCAAAGGTGCTGGGCAACTGGACCGGGTTTTCCACCAAACTCTATTCATCCCTATTTGTTGCGGGTACACATCATTCATTGACAAATGCCTTGGTCAATACCTTGAGCATTGCCTTTATTGCAGCTACCGTATCCACCTTGCTGGGCAGTATTACGGCAATCGGCATATTCAATCTTCGTCCCCGTGCCCGTAAAGCAATCAGTTTTGTCAATAATATCCCTATTTTGAATGGAGATATTATTATTGGTATATCTCTATTCTTGCTGTTCGTATCTTTGGGTATTCCACAAGGATATACTACTGTAGTGCTTGCACATATCACATTCTGTACTCCATATGTGGTGTTAAGTGTGTTGCCGCGTTTGAAACAGATGAATCCGAATATTTATGAGGCGGCGCTTGACTTGGGGGCTACTCCTATGCAGGCACTCCGCAAGGTGATTGTTCCTGAGATTCTTCCGGGAATGATTTCAGGTTTTATGTTGGCGGTGACTTTGTCCATTGACGATTTTGCCGTGACTGTATTTACTATTGGTAATGAAGGGCTTGAAACTCTTTCCACCTATATTTATGCGGATGCACGGAAAGGAGGGTTGACCCCTGAACTTCGTCCGCTTTCTACCATTATATTCGTATTGGTGCTGGTATTGCTGGTTATCATCAATCGCCGTGCAGGCAAGAAAAAGGAGGTATAAAAAATGAGGAAAATAAATAGATGGCTGATGGTGTGTGTGTGCGCGTTATTCTCTTTAACCGGATGCTATAACATAGAGCCTCGTGAGAGTGTGCTGAAAATATATAATTGGGCCGATTACATTGATGAGGATATGTTGGCGGAATTTCCCCGGTGGTACAAAGAACAGACGGGGGAAGATATTCGGATTGTCTATCAGACTTTTGACATCAATGAAATCATGTTGACCAAGATAGAACGCGGGCATGAAGATTTTGATGTAGTTTGTCCTTCGGAGTATATCATAGAGCGCATGCTGAGGAAAGGTTTATTGCTTCCCATTGATACCGTTTTTGGAAAGACCCCCAATTATCTGCATAATGAATCTCCTTATATCCGTGAACAATTGGATAAATTGAGCTGGTCGGGGCATCGTGCTTCAGATTATGCCATCGGTTATATGTGGGGAACAGCAGGTATCCTTTTTAATACCGATCATGTTCCAGCGGAAGATGCCAGGACTTGGGCCAGTCTTTGGAATCTGAAATATGAGAACAAGATCCTGATGAAGGAAAGTTATCGTGATGCATATGGTACCGCATTGATTTATGCCAATGCCGAGGATTTGAAAAAAGGCAAGGTTACGGTAGAGGAGTTGATGAACAACTATTCGCAAGCATCCATCGATACAGTTGAGAAGTATCTGAAAGCCATGAAACCCTTGATAGCAGGTTGGGAAGCTGATTTTGGCAAGGAAATGATGACTAAAGGTAAAGCATGGCTGAACATGACCTGGAGCGGGGATGCGGTATGGGCGATAGAAGAGGCTGAAGGAGTGGGCATCCATCTGGACTATGAGGTGCCGGTGGAAGGAAGTAATGTGTGGTATGACGGATGGGTGATCCCTAAGTATGCTAGAAATAAAAAGGCTGCCAGTTATTTTATTAATTATTTATGCCGTCCCGATGTGGCTTTACGTAATATGGACGCCTGTGGTTATGTGAGTGCCGTTGCTACTCCCGAGATTTTGGAGGCAAAAATAGATACTACTTTATCTTACTTTGCAGATTTAAGCTATTTTTTCGGTCCTGCTGCCGATAGTATACAAATAGATAAGGTACAGTATCCTGACCGTACAGTGGTGGAGCGTTGTGCCATGATTCGTGATTCCGGTGACAAGACCGAATTGGTCTTGGAAATGTGGTCGTGTGTAAAGGGGGATAATTTGGGGGTAGGCGTGGTTATTGTGATTCTGGTATCTGCCGGGATTATGGTAGTATTCACCGTGTATAGAAAACTTCAGCGTTATCAGCATGAAAAGGCTCAATATCGTCGCAGGAATCATCGAAGAAAGAAATGACTTTATAAGGGAAGGAAACATTTAGTCTTGCTGATAAAACGATTTAGGGAATCCAATCTTTAGGTAGAATTAAAATAAAAGTCCGAACTTGGGAAAGTCCGGACTTTTATTTCTATAATCATATAAAGATTAAATGATGTATTGTGAAGAGATAGACTCATTATTCATCACGCGGCGGATTGTTTCAGCAAACATATCAGCAATGGTCAGTTGCTTCACTTTAGAGCAACGGTTAGCATAAGGAATACTATCGGTAAATACCATTTCTTCCAAGCCGGAGTTCTGAACGCGTTCGGATGCAGGACCTGACATTACACAGTGAGAAGCGATAGCGCGGACGGAAATAGCTCCCGCTTCTTTCATAATATCGGCAGCTTTGGTAATAGTACCTGCTGTATCTACCATATCGTCAATTAAGATGACATTTTTATTTTTTACATCACCGATAATTTGCATGGTGGCCACTTCATTGGCTTTCAGGCGCGTCTTGTTGCAGAGTACCAAGGGTACACCCAAATATTTGGAATAAGTGCTGGCGCGTTTTGAACCACCCACGTCCGGAGTTGCGATTACCAAGTCTTCCAGTTGCAATGATTCAATGTAAGGCAGGAATACGCCAGAAGCGTAGAGGTGGTCTACCGGTACATCAAAGAATCCTTGAATCTGATCGGCATGCAAATCCATTGTGATTAAACGGTCGATGCCTGCTACGCTCAGAAGATCGGCTACCAGTTTAGCACCGATAGAAACACGAGGTTTGTCTTTTCTGTCCTGACGTGCCCATCCAAAGTAGGGAATAACGGCTACAATGCTTTTTGCAGAGGCTCTTTTAGCTGCATCAATCATTAGCAGCAGTTCCATTAAGTTGTCAGAGTTAGGAAAGGTAGATTGAACTAGAAAAACATGTGCGCCTCTAATTGATTCTTCATAAGAAACAGCGAACTCACCATCAGCAAAATGCATGATGTTCATGTTTCCTAATTTGCAACCGAGGCTGTTGCAAATCTTTTCTGCAAGGTATCTCGAATTTGTTCCTGAGAATACCCTAAAAGGTGATGTTTTGCTCATTTTTGTAATAGATATTACCTATTTGTTAATTTGCGTGCAAAGGTACGTATTATAATTAGAAATTAAAAATAGAAATTTAAAAATAACTTCTCATTATTGTAATATGCTTGGTTTGAAGCATATTCTTCGTTTTTTAGGCTTCTATTCTAAATTATTTTGATAAATCAGTCTGCTAAATCTCTTAATTTCCGGAAATGTTCTATCACGCACCGATAATCGCGATCGGTACACGCATCGAATTTATTCCAAAGGGCGCCCAATATGGCGGCTCCTCCGAAACCAAAGTCCTTTACCTCCAGCAAGTTTTCTTCGTCAATGCCTCCCAAAGCTATGACTTTTTTGTCAATAATGCCTGCTTTGGCGGCGGTACGGAGTTCTTCGGCGGTGTATGCCGAGTTATAATTTAGTTTGGATATGCTATTGAATACCGGACTCAGAAAGACATAATCGCAACTGGATTTGCGCTCTTTAACTTCGTCTAGCGAATGGCAAGAACAACTGACATGTCCTTTGTATCCTTCCGGCAGGTTCGGATTACGACCGTTCAGGTGAATTCCTTTCAGTTTGTATTCCTCTTTCAGATAAAAATGTCCGTGAACCACGATGCGTTTGTGATATTGTTCGGGGATAAGGGTTAGCAGACGTTCTGCAAACATGGGTGCTGTACCGGGCTTTCGCAGATGGAGTGTGTCTAGTCCCTCCTCGAAAAGAGCTGTAATTATTTTATCTTCCTCCACAAAATAAGTGGGGGGCGTTATTAGAATTAACTTCATACCTTATGACTAATTGCTAAGCAAAGATAGCAACCTATTTGTAATAATCCTAGTGGATTTATAGATTTATTTTTGATAAACCTGTAAATCAATGGGATACTTTCCCCGAAAAAGTGATTCATGCGATGGAAAAGTTTTAAATAATCTGTGTGTATCTGTATGAAATAGGCGTTTTTTATTTACTTTTGCGCTAATAAAACAAGACGAATAGATAGAATTATGAATAAAAAACAATTTCTTGCAGCCGCATTTTGTTTGATGGCACTTGCCGGATGTACGCAAAAAACGGAATTGCCTGAGAATCCTAAAGATCAAGAAGAGTACCGTGATCATCAGGGAAACAGTTGGATTTATAACGCTATGCTAATGCGTTGGGCATTAATGCCGTCTATGGCCAACGGACTTTCTACCACACATTATTATTATCCTAAATCTGATTCGTGGACAGATGCTAACGGAATGAAAGTGGATGCTCCTTCAAAAGTGAATGTGGGGGCAAAATCGTCTACAAAATCAAAATCGAGCGGAAGTGTTTTTGGGAAAACACGCCGTTCATCCGGTGTTCATAGTTAATAGGAAGCGGATATGAAAAGAATACCTGTTACGCCACGTTCAGACTACCGTGAGAAAATAGAAGCGCTGGGCTTTGATTTTCATGGTGATTATTGGCGCGAGGAAGCGTATTATCGTTTTACGGCTGAAGAAACAGCCTGTTTGGAGGAAGCAACCAATGAGGCGTACCGTCTGTATTGTGAGGCTGCTCAATTCATTATTGAAGATAACCCGGAATTTATGGAGCGTGCATTGAATATTCCGAAGGAGATTGGTGAGCGTATCCGTGCTTCTTGGGATGCGGATGAGTTAAGTCTGTATGGTCGTTTTGATTTTATATTAGCCAAGGATGGTACTCCGAAAATATTGGAGTTCAATGCTGATACACCGACTTCTTTGCTTGAAGCATCTGTTATCCAATGGCAATGGAAAGAGGATGTTTTTCCGGAATGCGACCAGTTTAATGGTATTCATGAAGGATTGGTGCAGTCATGGAAAGATATTTTCCCCAAAAAAGGAGAGATTCATTTTGCTGGTGCATTAGAGAATAATGAAGATACAGGAACGTTGCAATATCTGGCAAGTACGGCGATGGAGGCTGGGTTTTCTACCCGAGTATTGGATATGCAGGCGCTGGATTTGCAAAATGGACGATTTTTTGATCCGGCAGGTGAACTAGTGAACCGGTGCTTTAAACTTTATCCGTGGGAGTGGATGGTGGACGAAAGTCCTGACGGATGTCTAGCGGAAATGGAATGGTTGGAGCCGATATGGAAATTGGTGATGTCCAATAAGGCGATCCTTGCCACATTGTACGAGTTGTTTCCGGATTCTCCTTATGTGCTTCCTTGTTATTTGTCGCGCCCTCGGTCGGGATTGTTTTGTAAAAAACCGGTCTTCTCTCGTGAAGGTCATAATGTAAGCGTTGTTGATATCCGGGATTGGGAGGAATATGTACGTATAGCTGAAACGGAGGGTGATTATAACACTGGAGCTTATGTATATCAGGAGTATGTGGAACCGACAGCGTACAGTGGCAGATATCCAGTTATTGGTTCTTGGATTATAGGAGGAGAAGCTGCGGGCATCGGTATTCGCGAAAATCGTATGGAGGTTACAGATAACTTGTCCGAGTTTGTACCACATATTATAGGATAAAGTCAAACTATCCATGTGCCGGTCGATGCCGGACGACGGATGTCGTCATGCCTCGACTGTTGGCACATAATTGAGGAATTAATGTCTTTTGAATAGGGTCGGTTCGATTCCTCTAGAAAGAAATGAGATGGGTTTCCATCGTTTTTACGTTAATCGTCCATAATTTGCCGCTTAACACTTCGCCATATTCACCTATAATCTTCAACACTTCAGCAGCTTCGGCACAACCTATTATGCCGGGGGTTACACCTAATACTCCTTTGGGCGGATGGGGCATGGATAGCATTTCTGTTTCGTCGGGGAAAAAGTGGCGGTAATCGGGGCCTCCTTGGTAATTGAAAACGGATACTTGACCTTCGAAGGCACGGATGGCACCATATACATAAACTTTTCCCCATTTCACACAGATATCATTGATAAGATAGCGGGTAGCGAAATTATCACATCCATCTATAATGATGTCGTAGGTACGGATAATTTCATCCGCATTCTCTTTAGTCAGTCTTGTGGGATAGGCATTGATTTGTACATCATGGTTCAGGGCTTCAAGACGTTTCTTGGCTTGGATAGCTTTGGGCATGCCTACCTCGGCTTCACTATAAAGTACTTGACGTTGCAAGTTGCTGACACTTACCACATCATCGTCTATTAATCCGATGGTACCTACTCCGGCTCCTGTCAGGTACAAGGCAACAGGAGATCCCAGACCACCTACACCGACAATAAGCACTTTGGCCTGCTGAAGCCGTTGTTGTCCTTTTTCTCCCAATTCAGGGAGAATAATTTGACGGTTATATCTTTCCACTTTGTTTGTTGTTAATTTGAAAAAAAGGAGCTTTGTATCATTTATACAGCCCCATTCCTTTAAAAATATGGGTAAAATCTATCGTATTGGCGTGAACTTGTCAAAAGAAACATCCCAGTCTTTCCATACCGGCTCCCTTCCTAATGATTTCAGTGCGTGTTCTACTTCTACGGCTGTACGCTCATCACTTACATGGAATTGTTCCAAAGCTTGCGGATAGGTATAGTATCCCCCCGGTTCAGTTTTGCTTTCAGCACTCATGGTAGTCACTCCTAGCCCTGCCATGTTGTCGCGGATTTGTGCCGGTTCACGAGTGGAGTAGGAGATATCTACATCGTGATCGAAAATACGCATGGCAAAAGTGAGCTGTGCCAACTCACGATCATTCATGATGACATTCGGCTGGAAACCACCGTTTTCTGCCGGACGCATACGGGGGAAGTTGACACTGTATTTGGTTTTCCAATACTTTTTCTGAAGATAGCGTAAGTGATAAGCCATCATGGTCACATCGGTGCGCCATTCTTCCAGTCCGATAAGTACTCCCATGCCAATGGAGTGGACTCCTGCCTGACCCATGCGGTCGAAGCCGTTTACCCGCCACTCGAATTTGGATTTCATCCCGCGTGGGTGATATATATTATAACGGGCTTTGTTATAAGTTTCCTGAAAGCAAATGACTCCATTCAGTCCGTGTTCTTTCAGTTCGGCATATTCTTCGGCTTTGAGGGGCATTACCTCTATCTTCAGATTGCTGAAATATTTTTTGGCGATGTCCAAAGCTTTAGCCAGATAAGGGACTCCGGCTTTTGCCGGATTCTCTCCGGTCACCAGTAACAGGTTCTCAAAAGGCCCCAGTTTCTTGATGGCTTTGTATTCATCTTCAATCTGTTCGGGGGTGAGGATGGTACGTGCCATCGGGTTGCTGATATGGAAACCACAATACACACAAGAATTGGTGCAGGAGTTGGTGATATACAGCGGTATAAACATGGAGATGGTTTTGCCGAAACGTTCTTCGGTATATTTTTTGCTTAGTTGCGCCATCGGCTCCAGGTATTTTGCTGCTGCGGGGGAGATGAGCGCCATAAAGTCGTCCACATCGCAATGTTCCTTGCCAAGAGCGCGGAGCACATCACTTTCGGTCTTGGAGTAGATGGTTTTGGTGGTTTCTTCCCAATCTATTTTTTCAAGTTCTTCTGAAAACATAATTTTTTTTGTTATAGTTCTATAAGATGATTTCGCTTCTATAAGAGCCTATTTAAACTTTTTCGGCATTTAAACAGGTTTCAAGCTATAAGTTTCTTATTATTTTTCTACATTTCTTTTTGTCGCTTTCCGTCAGCTCGGGATGTTGCTTCGTTCCTCCCTTCTGGATAACGCCTTTGATAGAGAATCCGCTCCACTTCAGAATTTCGCGCAACGCTTTTACTACACCGCGTGTCTGGTTAAACCAGATATTGAACGGCCATGGGGTGGAGCAGGTGCTTACGATGACTGCTTTCTTGCCTTTATGCAACGCTTGGGGGATCCCTTTCGGACTTTCTCCCATCATGCCGTACACGATGCGGTCGAACACTACTTTCAGATGTCCGTTCATGTTTCCCCAATAGCAGGGTGATCCGACAATCAGCACGTCTGCCCATTGTATCTTTTGAAGCGTGCGCTGCGCATCGTCTTCGGGTAGGACACAGGCCTGCCGGCTGCGGCAAGCCATGCATCCTGTACAGGGGCGTACCTGCAATTTATGGATGGATATTGCTTCCACTTCGGCGCCACGTATGCGAGCTTCTTCGGCCATGATGTCCAGCATTCGGCTGATAAGTCCTTGGCAACGAGGACTTCCGTTGAGTATCAATATCTTCATTACCTTATTTTTTTTAGGATGTTGTTGCGGACACATTGCACTGCAACCGTATAGTATTCCGGTTCCATATTTTCCAGATATGCTTTCAGCTCTCCTGTCAGTTCCGGTTCTTCCAGGCAGATGTCGTAGGCAAGTTTCATGCAGACGGCTTGTCCGGATGCGCTTTCGGCAGAAGATAGCATGCCTTGAAGGCAGAAATCGAAGAAAGCTGCGTTGACAGGCTTCGGGACAGGAAGATGATGAAGGATATTCAGTAGCAGGCGTCTTGTTCCATCGTGGGGGCATTGCATGGCCCGTAACATCAATTCCTCCCTTTTATCCATCAATAGGGAAGGAAGGAGGAGACTCAGTTTTTCACAAGCCCAAGTGGCACGCCAGGCTATCCTTGTTTCTTCATGCTGCGTTAGAGTATAAAGAGCATCAAAGCGGTCGGGGGAGCTGGCCACTTGATCTACTATGTTGTCTATGTGTTTTCTTCCTAAAGTTCCTTCAAGTGCTTTCTTGAAATCTTCCATAGTTTTTACAAAGTCAGTTGTTTAATTACCCACGTTCTTCAAGTCGCGGCTCAGTTTCATAGCGCAGAAGTTGGGTCCGCACATGGTACAGTACTCACCGTCCGTATGGCGGCCTTCATTGAAGTATTCCAAAGCGCGGTCGGGATCCAGACTCAGATGGAACTGGTCGCGCCAACGGAATTCATAACGTGCCTTGCTTAAAGCATTGTCGCGGATCTGTGCGCCTGGATGCCCTTTCGCTAGATCGGCAGCATGGGCAGCAATCTTGTAAGTGATGACACCTATGCGTACATCTTCTTTGTTGGGCAATCCCAGATGTTCTTTCGGGGTGACATAACATAGCATGGCAGTGCCTAACCAGCCGATTTGTGCGGCACCGATGGCCGAAGTGATATGGTCATATCCCGGAGCGATGTCCGTTACCAGCGGACCGAGGGTGTAGAACGGTGCGTTGTGACAGTGAGAGATCTGGCGTTCCATGTTTTCTTTGATTTTATGCAAAGGTACATGTCCCGGTCCTTCAATGAATGCCTGTACGTTTTTGTTCCATGCTCGGAGTACAAGTTCACCCATGGTATCCAGTTCGGCAAACTGTGCCTCGTCATTAGCGTCAGCGATACAGCCCGGACGAAGTCCGTCACCCAAGGATACGGCTACATCGTATTGTGCCAGAATATCACAGATGTCATCAAAATGCTCATATAAGAAACTTTCCTTGTCATGTACCAGACACCACTTGCTCATGATGCTGCCTCCGCGGCTTACGATGCCACACAGACGTTTGTCGGCCAGATGTACATTCTGGCGGCGTATTCCGGCATGGATGGTAAAGTAGTCCACTCCTTGTTCGCATTGTTCGATTAATGTATCTTTATAAATCTCCCAATTCAGATTCTCTACTTTACCGTTTACTTTCTCTAATGCCTGATAAATAGGTACGGTACCTACGGGGACAGGACAGTTGCGGACAATCCATTCGCGTGTTTCGTGAATGTTATCGCCGGTCGAGAGATCCATCAGGGTATCACCTCCCCATTTGCAGCTCCACACGGCTTTTTCCACCTCTTCGTCAATGGAGGAAGTAGTGGCGGAGTTTCCGATGTTCGTGTTGATCTTCACTAAAAAGTTCCTGCCGATAATCATAGGCTCGCTTTCGGGGTGGTTGATATTGGCGGGAAGTACGGCACGCCCTGCGGCTATTTCATCACGCACGAATTCAGGGGTGATAAAGGTGTCGATGCCCAGTTCCCGGCAATTCATGTTTTCACGGATGGCTACATATTCCATTTCCGGTGTAACTATGCCGGCTTTGGCGTATGCCATTTGTGTGATGGCCTTTCCGGCTTTGGCACGATAGGGCAGGGCGATGTGTTCAAAGCGCAGGTGGTCCAGACTTTTATCGTCACGGCGCATCTTTCCGTATTCTGAGGTAATGGAGGGCAGTTTTTCCACGTCTCCCCGTCCAATAATCCAGCTTTCGCGCATACGGGGAAGTCCTTTTTTCAGATCGATTTCCATATTGGGATCACTGAACGGACCACTGGTGTCATAAATATAAACAGGAGCATTGGGCGTTGTTACCTTTTCACCGTTCACTATGTTCACAGTAGGAGTCAGGTTTACTTTCTGCATTCCTACTTTGATGTATGGGAACAGGGTTCCTTGCATATATGCCTTTTCTGCATGAGCGTATGCTTTTTTATCTTGCTTTTTGTCTATCATATTTCTGTTTAATCTAAGAATGAAGTTAAAGGGGATGAGGCGGATGCGATCAAGTTCTGTCCTACTGCTCCTAAGCCTGCTTCATAGGCGCGGCGTCCGGCAATGACAGCTTCCTTGAAGGCTATTGCCATTTCTACCGGTTGGCCGGCTACTGCGATGGCTGTATTGACCAGACAGGCGTCCGCACCCATTTCCATCGCTTCGGTGGCATGGCTGGGGGCGCCTATTCCGGCGTCTACTACCACAGGAACGGAAGCTTGTTCGATAATGATGCGCAGGAAGTCACGTGTCTGCAAGCCTTTGTTTGTCCCGATGGGGGCGGCAAGCGGCATGACGGTTGCTGCTCCTGCCTCTTCCAGCCGTTTGCATAATGTAGGATCTGCCTGGCAATAGGGCAATACGACGAAACCTAGTTTGACTAGTTCCTCGGTTGCTTTCAATGTTTCGGTAGAATCTGGCAACAAGTAGCGCGGATCGGGATGAATTTCCAGTTTCAGCCAGTTGGTGCCAAAGGCCTCGCGGGCCATTTGTGCGGCAAAGACGGCTTCTTCGGCTGTGCGCACACCGGAGGTATTGGGCAATAGCTGTATGTGGGGGTGAATGATATGTTTCAGCATATCATCTTCCTTATCGTCCAGTTCAATGCGTTTCATGGCTACGGTTACCATTTCACACCCTGATGCCAGAATGGCTTCTTCCATTACGGTGTTTGAATTGAATTTACCGGTTCCCAGGAATAAACGGGAATTAAATTCTTTTCCAGCTATAATCAGTTTCTTCATTGTATTTTGTGATTTTATTATAAATTCATGATTCGTTTAGTTTCCGCTACCGGGTCTTTCGCCCGGAGTATGGTTCCGCTCAAGGCAATACCGGTGATTCCCGTTTCCATGATGGAAGGGATATCTTCCAAAGTAATTCCCCCGATAGCAACGATGGGCAAATGGATATTTGCCTCTTTCATTTGCAGAATAATGGAACGGTAGCCTTCCAGTCCCAGCACTGGAGAGAGATCCTTTTTTGTAGTAGTAAAACGGAACGGGCCACAGCCGATGTAGTCAGCTCCGGCTTTGTAATGCATCTTTACATCGTCAAATGTATTGGCGGTGCCTCCGATGATGAATTCTTTTCCTAATATTCCCCGTGCTTCGGCTACGGGCATGTCCTTTTTTCCTAAATGCACTCCGTCAGCATGAATTTTCTTAACTAACTCCACGTGGTCGTCTATGATAAATGTCGCTCCATAGTCTTTGCATAAGCCTTGCAGGCGTATGGCTTCCCGTTCCACTTCGTCAACCGGAGTGTCTTTCATGCGTAGCTGGATCCAGCGGCAACCGCCTTCCAAGGCCATGCGTGCGGAATCATAATAGGAATATGTGTCGGTGAAGTGAGTGATGAATTGAAGTTCCACGGTCTTATCCTCCACATGCAGCTTTAATGACTACCAGACTGTCATTGGGGTGTAACACACATTTCTCCCACTCTATACGGGGAACCATCCGGTTGTTTACCGCTATGGCGATACCTTTCTCAGGAAGTGCCAGAAAGGTGGAAAGTTCGGCTATGGTGCATCCGTCCTTTACTTCGGTTTCTTTGCTGTTTACTGTCAGTTTCATACTATATCAGTTTATGAATTTACTTGTAAATACAAAGAGTTGCTTTTTGACCGGATGGTATGAGGTAAGAAGTAACAATCCCTTCGGCGGTACTAACCGCATCAGGTTCACAGGGTATAATCTCAGCCCGTCCGCTGTTTACGTGGGGCACCCCTTTGTTTTACGATGGCAAAGATATGGGAAAGAAATGAATAATGCTACAACAGACTGCTTTATTTTTTGTGGAAGAATGTTTTTTTATGATTATCTTGCATTATGCTTGTTTATTCTTGTAAAAGGATGAATGCATATCTGCTGTATCTTTGCATCTTAAAGCAGATTGCCCCGCTCCCTGAATGAATAGGGTGCGAGGCAGCTTTATTATGATGTATAGTTAAGGGTTCTTTTATAGACGTTTTTCTACTACATCCCAGTCAATGATTTCCCATAACTTGTTCACATGATCTGCACGGCGGTTCTGGTAATCCAAATAGTAAGCATGTTCCCATACATCGAAACCCAGCAATGGTTTCAGGCCTGCACGCCACGGGTTGCTTCCATTTGGCTCTTTGGTGATATGTAGTTTTCCTTGCTTGTCTATAGAAAGCCAAGCCCAGCCCGAACCAAACAGTCCTGTGGAAGCGGCGTTGAATTCTTTCTTGAAGTTTTCAAAGCTTCCGAAGTCCCGGTTGATGGCTTCTGCCAATTTGCCGGACGGTTCATGCTTGTTGGGTTTGGGGGTGAACTGAAGGAAATATAATGTATGGTTCAATACTTGTCCGGCGTTGTTGAATATCGCTCCGTCGGGAGCTGATGCAACAATTTCCTCTACGGTCTTTCCTTCAAATTCTGTACTCGGAACCAAAGAGTTCAAATTGTTTACGTATGTTTGTAAGTGCTTGCCATAATGGTAGTCTATAGTAGCCTGACTGATTACAGGTTCGAGTCCGTTGTTTGCATACGGGAGTTTGGGCATTTCGTAAGTCATAACTAATGAAATTAAAGTGGTTAATAATATATTCATTTTTAGTCGAGGTTTTAATTAAACTTCTATCATAATAACATTATTGAGCATAGAATTGTTCTGATAAACTCAAACTTTCTCTATCTTTGCGGGCGAAAGGTGAAATTTATGACGAACTATTTAGAAGAATTGAATGAAAGTCAGCGCAATGCGGTGCTTTACAACGAAGGTCCCTCTTTGGTGATAGCCGGAGCAGGTTCGGGGAAGACACGCGTACTGACTTATAAAATAGCTTATTTACTGGAGCGGGGATATACTCCTTGGTCTATTCTGGCATTGACTTTTACCAATAAGGCTGCTCGTGAAATGAAAGAGCGTATAGCCCGTCAGGTGGGCGATCAGGCACGCTATTTATGGATGGGAACGTTCCATTCCATTTTTTCGCGTATCCTGCGGTGTGAGGCACAGGCTGTCGGCTTTACCTCCAATTTTACCATCTATGATTCTTCAGATTCGAAGAGTTTGATCAAGTCTATTGTAAAAGAAATGCAATTGGATGATAAAACCTATAAACCGGGGGTGATACAGGCGCGTATCAGCAATGCGAAAAACCACTTGGTTTTTCCCGATGCATATGTTTCGAACGCAGAGCTTTATCAGTATGATCTGAATGCCAAAGTACCCGCTACCCGTGATATTTACCGACGATATTGGGAACGTTGTCGCCAAAGCGATGCGATGGATTTTGATGATTTGTTGGTTTATACTTATATGTTATTCCGCGATCATCCCGAAATTTGCCGTAAGTATGCGGAGCAGTTCCGTTATGTGCTGGTGGATGAGTATCAGGATACTAATTTTGCGCAACACAGCATTGTGCTTCAGCTTACCCAAGAACATCAGCGTGTATGCGTAGTGGGGGATGATGCACAAAGTATTTATTCCTTCCGAGGGGCTAATATTGACAATATATTGAAATTTACTCAGCTGTATAAGGGAGCCAAGCTTTTTAAATTGGAGCAGAACTATCGTTCTACCCAGACCATTGTATGCGCGGCAAACAGTTTGATAGAGAAAAATAGCGAGCAGATAAGGAAGGAGGTATTTTCGGAAAAAGCGAAAGGGGAGCCTATCGGAGTTTTCAATGCCTACAGTGATGTGGAGGAAGGGGAGATTGTTGCCAACCAGATTGTGAAACTGCGTTCGCGGGAACATTATTCTTATAATGATTTTGCTATTTTATACCGTACAAATGCTCAGAGCCGTATTTTTGAGGAGGCTTTGCGGAAGCGTGCTCTACCTTATAAGATTTACGGAGGACTTTCTTTTTATCAACGCAAGGAGATTAAAGACGTTATATCTTACTTCCGTCTGGCGGTAAATCCGAATGATGAGGAGGCTTTTAAGCGGGTGTTGAATTATCCGGCGCGAGGAATCGGGGATACTACGTTGAACAAGGTCATTGATGCGGCTGCACAGCATCATGTCAGTCTTTGGATGGTTTTGGAAGAGCCGTTGGCATACGGCTTGAATATTAACAAGGGTATGCATACTAAATTACAGGGGTTTCGTGAACTGGTAGAAAGTTTTATAGTGGAGGTCCCGAAGAAGAATGCATACGAATTGGGAGCAATGATTGTTCGTCAATCCGGCATTATGAATGAGATTTATCAGAGCAATGATCCTGAAAATCTGAGCCGTCAGGAGAATATTGAAGAACTGATAAACGGTATGCACGATTTTTGTGCAACCCGTGAAGAAGAAGGGAATGAAAACATCCTGTTGACGGATTTTCTGTCGGAGGTTTCTCTGTTGACAGACCAGGATAACGAGAAAGAGGGGGATGCCGAGAAGATTACCTTGATGACCATTCACTCTGCTAAAGGCTTGGAGTTTAAAAACGTCTTTGTAGTTGGGATGGAAGAGAACTTGTTTCCCAGTGCTTTGTCACTCAATTCGTATAAGGAGCTGGAAGAGGAGCGCCGCTTGTTTTATGTGGCGATTACACGTGCCGAAGAGCATTGCTATTTGTCTTTTGCCAAGAGTCGGTTTAAATATGGAAAGATGGAGTTCAGTAGCCCTAGCCGTTTCTTGAAAGATATTGATGTACATTTCCTGAAGTTACCTCAGGAGGAACAGATGGCCCGGAGAATAGACGAGAGAGCCAGCCGTTTCTGTCGTGAGCAAAATGAACGTGCGGCTCGTTCCTTGTTTGACGAACCTGCTTCTCAGTCTTCTTACGGGCGTTCTTCATCGAACATCTCTGGTGGTCAGAAAACATTTTTAGTTGGAGAAAGACCGAAAGTTGAGATTATTCGTCCCAGTATACCACGTAATTTGACCAAGGTTGGTCCGGAAACGGTCTCAAAGCCGTCCGCAGCGAGAAACTTGCCGGTGAATGTACAGGCAGGGCAGGTGATAGAGCATGAGCGTTTTGGAATAGGCGATGTGATAAAGGTGGAAGGAATTGGTGAGAACAGCAAAGCGACTGTCCGTTTCCGGAATGCCGGAGAAAAACAATTATTACTGAAATTTGCCCGATTCAAAGTTGTGGAATAGAATAAATATTTTAATAGAATTCTGATACAAAAATGATAGATATCCATAAAGTACCTTCTCCATGCTATGTAATGGATGAAGCATTGCTCAGAAAGAATCTGAGTTTGATAAAGAGTGTGGCAGACCGAGCCGGAGTTGAGATCATCTTGGCTTTCAAGTCTTTTGCCATGTGGAAATCATTCCCCATTTTCAGGGAATACATTCGTTATACTACAGCCAGTTCCGTATATGAAGCCCGTTTGGCGTATGAAGAATTTGGCAGTAAGGCCCATACTTATTCTCCGGCGTATACGGATACTGATTTTCCGGTTATCATGCGATGCAGCAGTCATATAACCTTTAATTCTTTCAGTCAGTTCCGGCGTTTTTATCCTATGGTTGAGGCCTTTGGAGAAAAGATAACCTGTGGTATCCGCATCAATCCTGAATATTCGGAAGTAGAGGTGGAACTTTATAATCCTTGTGCTCCCGGTACGCGTTTTGGGGTGACGGCCGATTTGCTTCCTGAAACTTTACCGGAGGGCATCGAGGGCTTCCATTGTCATTGTCATTGTGAATCCAGTTCTTATGAATTAGAGCATACTTTGCAGCACATAGAAGAGAAGTTTGCTTCTTGGTTTCCACAAATAAAATGGTTGAATTTGGGAGGGGGACACTTGATGACACGTAAAGATTATGATACGGAGCATCTTATTTCTTTATTAAAAAACTTGAAAGCCCGTTATCCTCATTTGGAGATTATTTTAGAACCGGGTTCGGCTTTTACTTGGCAGACCGGACCTTTGGTAGCTTCTGTTGTCGATATAGTGGAAAACCGGGGGATAAAAACCGCGATTTTGGACGTTAGCTTTACTTGTCACATGCCCGACTGTCTTGAAATGCCTTATCAGCCGGCAGTGCGTGGTGCCAAAACTTTACCAGTCGATGCGATAAAAACAGCTTTAACGGAAGAGAATGTTTACCGTTTGGGTGGAAACAGTTGCTTAAGTGGCGACTATATGGGTAGCTGGTGTTTTGACCATCCGTTACAGATAGGAGAACGCATTGTTTTGGAAGATATGATTCATTACACTATGGTAAAAACAAACATGTTTAATGGAATCCATCACCCTTCTATTGCTATTTGGCATACAGATAATACATTGGAAGTATATAAAGACTTCCGATATGAGGATTATCGTGACCGTATGTCTTGATAGTAAGTAAAAAAAACTTTTGTTTTATATTGACTATGAGGAGTTTGATGAAATAATGTAATAAAAGTACTATAAAAAGTATAGAAAATTTTTGGAAGTTTAGAAAAAAGCACTACCTTTGCATCCGCAATCGGGAAACAGCTGGGAAATAGTTAAAACCGAAAGCGGAAATTGCGGAAATAGCTCAGTTGGTAGAGCATAACCTTGCCAAGGTTAGGGTCGCGAGTTCGAGTCTCGTTTTCCGCTCA
>NZ_JAVHZY010000003.1:0-275257 GCF_031119655.1 Phocaeicola sp. GP0067 | reverse complement strand
TTTTCCAACTATTCAGTTGATAATCTGCTCAAGGATTCCAAATCTATCAATATCAATATTGACGGTTCTTGTTTTTTCCGTACACCATATATATATCACATACGGTACACCGGCTTGTACTACTTGTTTGTTTATCTTAAATCTTTCAAAGAACTCTCATTTATATTTTGCCATCGTTTCCGAAAGCGGATGCAAAGGTAAGAGATTTTATCGTAACCGCCAAATGTTTTCGAAAGTTTTTTTGAAAAAGTTTTTTTTTCGAAACTTCCATAAAAGGCGGGACGTCCATCCTCCCCACGTCTTATCCGTTCTCGCTCCCTTAGCCCCGCTAAGGTAAGATACTGGGTGCAGACACTGTCAAGGAAAACTCTCCTACGTTTGTTTCACCAAGTCAGTCACACACTGTCTGAAGTGCCGCATCTCTCTCGATTGCGGATGCAAAGGTAGACCTTTTAACGATAACCAGCAAACATACGAAGGAAAAATTATACGGATTTCCTGAAACTTTTTTGTAATACTCTGAATGACAGATGTGTTACAAAGCATGTTTTTATAACGGAGGACACCGGAGGAAAAAGACAGACACATTGTAATATTCGCACGCGCGTATAGGAACGGAAAAAGGAAGGGACCCATACGAAAACAGCAGACGGAAAACAAGAAAAGAGAAAAAACGGAAGGCAAACTTGCAAACTTGCAAAACTTGCAGCATCTCCACACCCACACACGTGCGCGTACATTATAATATGAAAAAATAATAAAGCATAAAAAAGAGAGCGGAAGACAGACGGACGATACCGGAGAGAACTACAACGGAGGAAAGGATAACAGAATGCAAAAGGCGGAAAGGGAGATACGTGACAAGACTTCCGGTGGAAAAGAGCAGGAAAGCCTGACAAGGAGAAAATAAGAAAGCGGAAGACAAGGACTAGAACAAAACAGACACTGACCGTAAAGGACCGACTCCCTGAATCTGCGGCAACCACACACTTTAACCTTACCAATACAATTCACATAATTCTGCGGAAGACACGTATCCTGCATGCGAAAAACCTCCTAGCTACTTTAAACAAGGTACGTTACTAACATACAGGCCTCTATGTTAGTAACGTACAAGGTCACACATTACTAACCTTACGGAACACACGTTACTAACCCTTCGGAACACACAAACTATACAAAAGCACATAGCATCCCGTCCAATACCCAGATACTCCGTCAGAAAAGCTGCCGGCTGCTGTTCACCTACCGCTCATCGGTTACCATAACCTCCAGAAAGATTTTCTTCATCCCCCCATTACAAAAAAACAGGATAGAACCAGACCATTCACTACCTAGAACTAGGAAAAAAGATGGAAGCCAACACACCACTCCACCTCTTCCTCCACTCTACCCTTCACACTCTCATCGGATTGTATGTCATTACTTTACCAGGATATAATAATCCATCGCCATTATAATGTACGCATACGCGCAATCGCGCGCGATCGTGTGTGTGTGTGTGGAAAGACTGCAAGTTGTGCAAGTTTGCAAGTTTCCCCCTTGCATCATCTCATAAAAGGAGCTGAAAAAACAAAAGAAACAACAAGAGAATAATCACCAAGAATTAAAATATCAACAACTTTCAGGCCCCTCGCTCCAGCTCCAAACAGACCTTATAAAAAATAGAGAATCAGCAAAACGAATTACATAAAAAACAATCACACATAAAATTATTGTCTTTCACACTTTGCTTTCTTTATATTGTAGCGATAGGCTCGACAAGCCAAAACAAAGTATATCGCACATTGTATCCATAGGATAATATATTGCTGACTGATTTCAGACATACTAGCTCCCATAGAATTTATCTTAACAAAGGCCAAAGTTCCGGGAGCCGCAGGAACCATATAATGAATCCATTGCCAATACCAAGGCATTAACTCCAGCGGATAAGAAACTCCGGACAGGAAAATCAATCCTACAGAGAAGAAAGCTACCAACAACAATGGAGCATCACTATCACTGAAAAATAACGAACAGGCCAATCCAAAGAAACTGGTAGCAAGAATATAAGGTATCATAAGTGCCACAATTTTCCACGGATATGCTAAATGAGGCAATTGGAAAACTAAAGGAAGAAGCCCCAACAAAAAGACAGAGAATAAAGCATAAAAGACTAAATAAGTAAATGATTTTCCTATCACTACGGATGCCATACGTAAAAAAGAAAGATCCCTTCCTTCAGGGCCTGCAAACATCAGTATATCTCCAGTTTCACGCTCTTTCCCACTCAACATGCTGATAACAAATATCAACGTCTGAAAAATAACAACCATCAAAACGGCAGGTATCAAATAAGTACCATAACCATCGGTATAATTATACAGGGCAGTACCCACCACATCGACAGACCTTGTTTGAACCACAGATTGTATATCATCCTGAGGTAGAAAAACCACTTGCTCGGGTCGGACATCATCATTCACAGCAAGCATGGCTCCAGCAGACGCTTCCTGCATGGAAGCAAAATAAAGGAAAGCCGTAGTGGTGCTGTACATAATATATATCGCTTCTTCACCACGCCCCACACGAGCGTCAAAATCCGCGGGAATGTAAACAATACCCACCACTTCATCATATTTCATCAATTCCTTAGCAGCAGGCAAATCAGCATTGTTTGTCAATACCCGTGCCTGCGGAGTGGCATCCAGCAAACGGATGTAACTGCGGCTTAACGGAGTGCGACTCATATCCACTACTGCCACCGGAGCATCGCGTACCACATTGGGAGCATACATATAGTTATAAAGTAATCCATACACAAAGATGCCACCGCTGAGTACCAATAAAATGGAATAGCGGGTACACATCACACGAAACTCGTGCCAAGATACAGCTAATATATTATTCAATATCGTCATATTTCCGACTGATTAAAGAGCGTTTCAAATGAGGTAACAACAATAAAGGAGGAATAAGGAACAACAGCAGACAGGCTACATTGCCCCACATATACGCATAACCATAGTTGCCATAAAGCAGATTCTGTCCAATCTCGACAAAGTGACGGACGGGGAAAAGATAAGAGGCATAGTACACCGGTGCAAACATGTGAAGCACCGGAAAGGTAACCCCGCCAAGGGTAGCGCCTAACGATCCTACCATGGAAACGATACTGATAATAATACTCAACGCAGGAAAAAGAGAGAACAGAAAAACCGCCAGCGCCTGCGTAGCAATGACCAATAGTGCCGAAGTAAGATTCAACGCCCAAAAACCACAATCCATCGGTATATGCATGGCACCAAAAAAGACATAGTTTGCCAGAATACTCATAACGATGAAGATAAAACTGTATGGAAGTAACTTGGCAGTGACCGCCACCCAGATATTCCCATCTGCCACTGCCAGCCAATTGGCTGAAGTATGGAATTTCCCTTCACTGCCAATGGAGTATGTAGTGACCAACAACAAGATAACTTGCAGAAAAACAAAGAAGAATGGCTGTGTAAGATAGACCGAATAATCCATATCAGGATTAAATAACGGATGATTCTGTGTGGTGACCGGTAACAGAAAAGATTCTATCTCTTCCTGATTTATACCCAATGCCACAGCATGAGTGACAATGGGAACTACCGAGATGCTTTTCAACAAACTTTGAAATGCTCCGTGAATCTCACTTCCCACACTCATCAATGCATAATGGTAATAATAAGTCAGAGCTGTTTCCTTACCATCCATCACCTTTGCTTCAAAACCAGACGGAATACTGAGGTATCCATAAATACTTTTCCGCTGCACATCTGCCCTGGCCTCCGCTTCATCGGCATAATGCCGAGTGATGCGGAAAGTGGGAACAGCCTCGGTCATACGAATTATCTCACGAGAAGTGGCTGTATTATCACCATCCACAACACCCACAGGCAGATTCTCCATCTGTCCGTTACCAAAAATTGTAGCCATAAAGAAGATAGAAAACAAAGGCAAGACGATACACGATGCAAAATAAATGCGCCGGGAAACCATACGGTCCAGTTCACGTTTCAATACCGCTATAAAAGGAGATTCTTTCATTCAAGTAGTTCATTTATATTTACCATTCACTGCAATCAGAATAACATAGCTATCCTTCTATCATTTCAATTCATCCAGATTTACCAAGACGGACATACCCGGTCTTAATCCCTCCATCGGCTCTACAGGCAGCGCATGAATTTCAAAAGTTTTCATATCGTATGTCCCCGTCTGCTTGGTAGAACGCCAAGTGGCAAAACTCCCCAACGGGCTGATGTAATTGATTTTAAATGCCTTGTTTTTTACATCAAGAGCCGGAATATCTCCCATAAAATTCTCGTTCATACGGAAATAAGGCATATAGTCCTCACGGACATTAAGCACTACATGACAATCATCCAATACTACCAGACTCATAATGGGAGTCCCCGCTCCTACCAGTTCTCCACGCTTGGGGTAGATGGTTGATATCTGTCCGTCTTCGGGAGCTGTGAGGCGGGCATCCATCAACAAGGCCTGAACCTCATTCACAGTGCCCCGAGCCGCATCCACCAAGGAGCGGGCACTCTCTTTATCCTCTTTCTGCGCTCCGTCCTTCACTAACAGGAATTGTTGATGCGCCGCCCGTTCGGCGGCAACAGCAGCTTTATACATGGCTTCCACTTCATCTTTCCGCTGGCTGGTGACCACGCTATCTTTGTAAAGTGCCTGAATACGGTCATACGTCACCGTGGCCAGTTGCAAGTCACTCTTTGACTTGTTCCACAATTCTTCTACCGAACGGACTATCTGCCGACGTGTACCGTCGTCTATTTTCTTGTTCTGAAATTTCGCAATATCTTCCAAGGCATTTACCTGCTGAAACTTCGCCCAAGCCTCAGGACTGTTAATCACAACCAAGGTGTCACCCATCTTTACATACTGTCCCTCCCGGACCAAAAAGGTATCAATTCTACCAGGAAGTTTTCCGGAAATCCGTATTTCAGTAGCTTCTATCTGCCCCTGCAATACAACCGGTTTATTGCTCATAGCTATAATCCCAATGGCAGACACCATAACAATGGCCACAAGAACAACGATAAAAGCGACTCCTAACTGTTTCTTCTCTTTTTCCATATTGTTTTCTTTTTTTATTATTTCCCGAATATAAAGTTCTCGGTTTGTCCGGTACGGCTATACTGCCAAAAACTTTCGGGCATTCCGCAAGTAGAGAGCAGAGATGCCAGTGCCACATCATATTTATAATAAGCCAGCAAAAAAGCAATCTGCACCTTGGATAGCATCGTTTCCGCATCAATCACATCAGTAGAGGTAGCCATTCCTTCCTGAAAGGATTTTTTACGGATACGTACCAATTCACGACTCATCTCAATCGTGGTGTTGAGTGCGGCGACATCATCCTTTGCATTCTGAATTTCGCTATATAACTTGTCTACCAAAACACCCAATTCATTCTGAGCCTTTTCCCTTCCCAGTTGCAAAGTTTGTTTAGTAAGACGTGTCTGACGGATATTGGCTTCACGGTTCAGTCCGTCGAATATATTCCAAGTAAAACCCACTCCTACCAAAGTACGGGGCATCAGGTTTTTCGGAAGATTCTCTGCATAAAGTGTCTGCTTTCCAAACAATGCAATGGTAGGAATATATGCACTTTTACTGATTTTCAATTGATTATCAGCCATCGCCTCCTGTATTCGCAATTTACTTACTATATAGCTGCCGGTACTTACCAGATTCTTGAAATAAAGTTCATCGGGCAGATCATGGTTCATAAACAAAGGAGAACTGGGATTGATGGATATGGCGTCTTCCACATTCAACAAGACTTTCAAGGCATTTTGCGCCACATTCAAATCTTTCCGGGCAGATTCCAACTCACGTCTGGCCTCGTCCATAGTGACCTGAGCAAAGAGGCGTTCGGCCTTATTTATCATACCGTTCTCCTCCAGCTTCATGGCATTACGGTAATGTTTCTGCAAGCCTAAAAAGGTTTGCTCGCGTACATCCACCACTCTTTGCGCCAGACGCAAAGCATAATAAGTTTCCACCAACTCCGATTGCAAAGTAGCTCCCGCCTCTTCCCTACCTGCTTTGGCCAAATCTACCATACGGTTGCCGATACGGCTTGCAAAAATTCGTTTTCCGCCTGTAAAAAGCGGCCACATCACATTAGCATCTATGGTCGTCAGGTTACGTTCTAATAAAGGAAAAGTAAGGGTATGCGCACCTATATTATCAAGAATAGAAGAAATAAATTTATCATCGGGCACAATGGAATGTACAAAGTCTTTTGCCGGATCGGTAAATTGCCTTAAAGGTTCCTTGACCTCAATATGGTTGGACAAATGGACGTATGCACCCGATGCATTCAAAGACGGATACCAAAAAGCATTCATCTTTTGTCGCTCACTGCGTGCTATATCTACAGCCTTATCCGCCATTTGCAACGTGCGGCTGCCCTTGTTCATCAGGCTGGCAGATTGTTCCAATGTTAAAGATAATTCCCCGTTTTGAGCTGATAATGAAACCGGGAACAAAAGAACACATAAAAATATTTTATAATGCATACACTGTTTAGTTTCTGTTATGTTGTAATAAACAGAAAACCAAACAGATTGTTTGAACAGGATTATTTATTAAATAACTCGAAAGTGAATTTAAAACCAAAGGTATCAAATTGCCCGTTGATAGTGCTTACAAAAGCCCCCACATCAAATATATGTGTGCCGATGCCATAACCCAACTCGATATATGGATTAAGATGTGGCATGAACAGGATACCACCATACAAACGCTCCTGCTGGACTAATCCCAGCCAACGGTTTAAGGGTTTCAAGAGAATAAAAGGAGACTCATAGGTGAAATTCCCCCGCCAGTACTGACGTGAGGAGTTATACCAACGTCCGTCCAGCAATTGGAAAGTGCCACCAATATCATCATTCCATCCTTCGGGAAGATTACGACGGGCAAAGTTAGCAAAATCCACGAAATACATATCTTCCTGCTTGGTAAACATTCCCCCCCCAATGCGATAACCGATACTTCGGATTCCGCTCAGTTTCAAGTTTTGCTGTATATCAAACTCCCAACGTTCATGAGCACCCGTACTCTTGAATACACCTTTAATGCCCCGTTCATAATCCAGCATAAAAGTAGGCATACTGGAACCTACATTCATCTTCCGGCGACCGTTCATGTAATAATACATACCGGGAGTCCATTCAATACGTATACGAGGTGCAAAACTATTGTATTCTGATCTGATACCTCGCAATGCAGCCCAATCCTTATCAGGCAACGGCTTTTCAAGAATGACTTTCGAATTATTTATCAGATACCTCCAATGTACGGAAACACCTGCTTTAATAAACAAGCCGTTCACTATTTCTATATTATGGAACAGATTGAGATACACATCCTTGAAATAGTCCAATTCCAATTGGTCAAAATTAAAGGTACTATCGGGCAATTGCTTTAGCTGATCCAATACGACACTACTATATATGCGGTTACCGTTACCTACACTAACCTCAAAACTAGCCTGCTTTTCCGGCCAATATTGCCAATCGGCATCCGCTTTCACATAAAGTTCCTTATGTGTAAAATTATAACCTATCTGCGGACTGATTCTAAGTATACGTCCATCATGAAAAAGCCGACTGTATTTAAACTTCTGCTTATACGAAAAGCCCCTGCTGTGGCTATAATCCAACAGCACCGGATTAATAAGTGGAGAACAATGCACACTCCCCATACTGGACAAATTCACATTGTAACTACTGATAAGCATGTCACCCAACTCCCCCCAAAACTCCAAATGTTCATTCTTCTTTTTTTTCGGTACGCGTAAAAGCGTATCCTGACGTAAAGCATAACTTCTATACAAAGAATCCTCCAAAGCGGACAGCGGAATGGGACGCAGCTCATTGAACTTTTCCTTATCTGTTATCAGCTGTTCCGAGTCACAAGTCAGCTTATAGGATTCCGTCAGGTCATGGCGATGCTTCTTTTGAGATTTACGCCGGGCGGCTCCTTCATAAAATTTAATTTCATTGTATTTCAACCAGGCTCCCATATCCATTTCCAGATGGTTACCTATAAACTTAAAAACAAGATTCAAATCAAACTGCACCGGCAGAAACTCCACATCGCCCTCCTCTCCCATCTTGACACGGACCTTGAAGCGGATCACATCATAAACGCCTTCAATATAAAGTTCACGAATAGTCCATATCTGATCACTAACCCACATATATCCACTGACCAACTGTGTACCACGGAATTTGGGAATAATAAGTATTTTATACCGCTGGCAATCGGGAGGACCGGCTATAGAATCCAATAAATAATGATAATATCTGCTAGATTTCTTATCCAAAGGAGAAAGAAGTTTATCGGACATCAATGAAGAAGAATAGATATTCATGTTCAAATAATCCATCACATCCGTTATCTGTCCCCTGTTACGTGGAAATGTAGTGGATACCGCTTTTATCTTACGGTCGTATATATCAGGGGCCGTATAATGCAGCTCACTAAGAGATTCCATAAGGTAATCATTGATGTGTTTTTCGAAACGAAACATGGACGGTACATAGCGGATAAGGTGATTGCGCTTATGTACCTTTACTTTTCCTTTTATATATAAATCAGCCTTATACTCATCAATGATACGGGAATAGAACGGCGAAAACTGGAAAATACACTGAAGAATGGAATCGGACACCATCGGCTTGTCGGGCATATCAACCTTTTCCCTCTTAGCCTGAACAGCTAAAGGTAACAAAAGACAAAATATAATCAACCTGACAATCCGTATATAGTGCATCAATGTACTTTCTTTTCATTGTTTGAAGAGCAAATATAAACAAAAACCAACAGGCTGACGCATGATAATACTTAATTAACATCCTTAACAGAAATGAAAAATGATTAGCGATATAGCGAATTATTAATCAAAAAGCAGTATTTTTGCAGCCAACAACCAGTAAAAGAAAGACAACATGTCCAAAATGAGATTTTTTGCTCTACAGGAGTTAGCCAACAGACGCCCCGTTAAAGTTGACTACCCCTCTGAAAAGTTAGCTGATTATTACGGCAACCACGTATTCGACCGTAAAAAAATGCAGGAATATCTGCCTAGTGAGGCTTATAAAGCAGTAATAAATGCAATCGAGAAAGGTACCCCTATCAATCGTGAAATGGCCGACATGATAGCCAATGGCATGAAGAATTGGGCAAAGACCTTTAATGTTACCCACTACACTCATTGGTTCCAGCCTCTGACTGACGGAACTGCCGAAAAGCACGACGGCTTTATTGAATTCGGTGATGACGGTAATGTTATAGAACGCTTCTCGGGCAAGCTGCTTATCCAACAAGAACCGGATGCGTCCAGTTTTCCCAACGGCGGTATCCGGAACACATTTGAAGCACGTGGCTATACGGCATGGGATGTTTCTTCTCCGGCTTTCATTGTAGACAGCACACTTTGTATTCCTACTATCTTCATCTCTTATACAGGCGAAGCACTCGACTACAAAACTCCTTTGTTGAAGGCATTAGGTGCTGTAGACAAAGCGGCAACTGAGGTTTGCAGAATGTTCGATCCAAACGTAAAACGCGTATTCGCCAATCTGGGTTGGGAACAAGAATACTTTTTAGTGGATACCGCACTATATAATGCACGTCCGGATCTTTGCCTGACCGGACGCACCTTGATGGGACACTCGTCTGCCAAGGACCAGCAGCTAGACGACCACTACTTCGGTTCCATCCCTCCACGTGTAACCAGTTTTATGAAAGAATTGGAACTGGAATGTCACAAACTAGGGATTCCGGTAAAAACACGGCATAACGAAGTGGCTCCCAACCAATTTGAGCTAGCTCCTATTTTTGAAGATGTAAATCTGGCCAACGACCATAACCAGCTGGTAATGGACCTGATGAAACGTATCGCTTCCAAACACAATTTTACTGTACTGCTCCACGAAAAACCATTCAAAGGAGTAAACGGATCGGGCAAACACAACAACTGGTCACTTTGTACAGACACAGGTATCAATTTGTTCTCTCCTGCCAAGACTGCGGAAGGAAATATGCTTTTCCTGACTTTCATAGTCAACGTACTGATGATGGTCTATAAAAACCAGGATTTACTACGTGCCTCTATTGTCAGTGCCGGAAACAGCCATCGCCTAGGAGCAAATGAAGCCCCCCCCGCTATTCTGTCTATTTTCCTAGGACGTCATCTTTCCCATATGTTGGACGAAGTAGTGGCACGTCTGAATGACGCCGAACTGACCCCTGATGAAAAGAAAGCATTGCAATTGGGTATCGGGCGCATACCTGCCATATTGCAAGACAATACAGACCGTAACCGTACCTCTCCTTTTGCCTTCACCGGAAACCGTTTTGAATTCCGTGCTGCAGGCTCATCTGCCAACTGTGCCGCATCAATGATTGTGATCAATGCCGCTATGGCACACCAGTTGAATGAGTTCAAGACCCAGATAGATAAATTAGTAAACGGAGGGATGGAACAGGAAGAAGCTCTGTATAAGGTATTAAAAGAAACCATCATCGCTTCACAAAACATCCGTTTTGAAGGTGACGGCTACTCGGAAGAATGGAAAGCAGAAGCCGCGCGACGCGGATTGACCAATATCTGCCATGTACCCGAAGCCATCCTGAAGTTCAACGATGAGCAATCTCGTGCAGTACTGATAGGCGAAAAAATATTCAATGAAAATGAATTGTTCTGTCGTATAGAAGTGGAACTGGAAAAGTTTACTAAAAAGGTCCAGATTGAAAGTCGTGTACTAGGCGATCTAGCTATCAATCATATTGTTCCCACAGCTGTAATTTATCAGAACAGACTATTAGAAAATCTTCGTGGTCTGAAAGAGATATTCTCCACCGAAGAATACGAAGAGCTGACCGAAGACCGGAAGAATTTGGTACGTGAAATTCAAAACCGCATACTTGCTATTAAAAAAGCCGTGCACAACATGACAGAAGCCCGAAAAGTAGCAAATCATTTGGGAAGCCAAGTAGAGAAAGCCTTCAGTTACGAGGAACAAGTGCGTCCATATCTGGAAGAAATCCGCGACCATATTGACCATTTGGAACTAGAAATAGACGATGAGATTTGGCCATTACCTAAATATCGTGAATTACTGTTCACCAAATAAAATTTCACAAAAAAAGAAAGGATAGGAGATAAGAACCTATCCTTTTGTTATTTTTTGAAGATAAATTAATAATATATCTTTCTTTTTTCTTCTGATTACTTCGTCCTTTTATTTTTTCTTCTTATATTTGTGCTCTATAACACGGTTTTATAGCACGTTTATGGTTAGAAAAGAATTATCAGAAACTGAGATTGCTGAAAGTATACCAGACTTATGGCAACCTTTAACACAGGAACAAAGAGAGTTCTTGGCTCAGAACTTTACGATACAGAAGTATAAAAAGAATGAGACGATATACTGCGAAGGAGAAACTCCGATGCACCTTATGTGTCTTCTTAGTGGAAAAGTAAAAATCTACAAAGAAGGTGTGGGAGGACGTAGCCAGATTATCCGCGTATTAAAGACGAAAGAATATTTCGCATACCGAGCTTTTTTTGCCGAAGGGAACTTCGTGACAGCTGCTTCCGCTTTCGAGCCTTGCACTATCTGCCTTATTCCCATGCCGGCCATTATGAAACTGATAAAAGACAACTCTGAATTAGCTTTGTTCTTTATCCGCCAACTTTCTATAGATTTGGGAATTTCTGATGAAAGAACCGTAAATCTTACGCAAAAACATATTCGTGGACGATTGGCGGAATCTCTGTTATTTTTGAAAGATACTTATGGAGTAGAAGAAGATGAATCTACACTAAGCATTTACCTTTCACGAGAAGATTTGGCAAACTTATCAAATATGACTACTTCGAACGCAATCCGTACGCTTTCTAACTTTGCAACTGAAAAACTGATTACCATCGACGGTAGAAAAATTAAAATCATTGATGAAGAGAAACTAAAAAAAATCAGCAAAATAGGATAAAATCTAATATCAATTCATACTTCACACACACAGGCGTCCGTTTTTCCATAACAGACGCCTGTTTTTTTCTCTACTTACAAAACCTTTTTCAGTACCAGCTGTTATTAAAAGAAACTAAAACCAAGAAACTATGAGTAAAGGTAAATTATGGGGAATCATCCTCCTTATTTTATTTGTGCTGGGATTCGGTATCTGGCTTTATACCAGTTCTGACGTAAAAAAAGATGTAGACCAGGAAGGCATAGGTGTGTTAGACGACATGACTATACCCGCTGTGGACTAAATAATAATAAACACTAACTTAAACTTTACATTATGGCTAAAGAATCTGTGAATATCCTGAAGGATAAAATTGACATTGTGGACTTATTGGCTCAGCTGAATGCAGCTCTGTCCGAAGAATGGTTGGCTTTCTACCAATACTGGGTAGGTTCATTCGTAGTAGAAGGCGCTATGCGCGGTGATGTACAACGCGAGTTTCAAGAACATGCAGCCGAGGAATATAACCATGCAAAATTATTGGCCGACCGTATCATTGAATTGGAAGGCGTACCCGTACTTGACCCTAAACAATGGTTTGATTTAGCTCGCTGCAAATATGATGCGCCCGTAGATTTCGGTTCGGAAATCTTGTTGAAACAAAATGTAGAATCCGAACGGTGTGCCATCTACCGCTATCAGCAAATTGCTGAATTCACAAACGGAATTGACTTCACCACTTGTGATATTGCCAAACATATTATGGCAGAAGAAGAGGACCATGAACAAGATTTGCAAGATTACTTAAATGATATAGCCCGCATGAAGGCTTATATTCTAAAAAAATAATCCACATCTGCTTCTATTCTTTTTTCTGTTTTGACGGAGAAAGAAAGGTAAGGCCGGTTTCTACTGCAAAAACCGACCTTATTTTATACTATTCATGCAAGTTGCCCCATAGTCCAAATAAATTAACCCATCTTACCTGTGAATCCCCAACGAATAACATTTATAACACCTGGCGGATTCTTACCAGTTTGGTCAATAGCCCTTCCAGCAAATCCAGTTTCAACATATTCGCTCCGTCACTCTTAGCGACAGAAGGATCTTCGTGGGTTTCCATAAACAAACCGTCCACTCCTACCGCTATGCCAGCCTTGGCTACCGTTTCAATAAGCTGCGGCATACCACCTGTCACACCGGCAGTCTGATTAGGTTGTTGCAAAGAATGTGTCACATCCAGAATTACAGGAAAACCTAAAGTCTGCATTTCCGGAATACCCCGATAATCTACAATCAAATCCTGATACCCGAAAGTCGTTCCCCGCTCGGTCAGCATAACCTGATCATTACCCGCCTCCACCACTTTGTCAGCAGCAAAACGCATGGCGCCAGGTGATAAAAATTGTCCTTTCTTGATGTTGACAATCTTTCCGGTATGAGCTGCCGCCACCAGCAAATCAGTCTGGCGACAAAGGAAAGCAGGAATCTGCAACACATCCACATATTCAGCGGCCATAGCAGCTTCTCCAGCACTATGAATATCGGTTACCACAGGAATTCCAAAAGTTTCCCGTACTTTACGAAGTACTTTCAAGGCCTTTTCATCACCTATTCCTGTAAACGAATCCAAACGGGAACGGTTAGCCTTACGATAAGATCCTTTAAACACATAGGGAATACCCAGTTTATCTGTTATTTTCACAATACGATCTGCTATTCGGAGAGCCATTTCCTCTCCTTCGATCACACAAGGACCAGCCAGTAAAAAGAAATTATCTGTCTTTCTTAAATCTGAAATTGTCATTATCTTACGTCTATTCATTGAGATATCTACTCTGCCTCTATCCTTAAAGCAAGAAATGGATATCTATAGTTTTTAATTAGGGATAATCAAAGTTATAGCTTCCGGCTGGATCGTAATTTCCAAAGGGAAATGGCGGTCTAAAATACGCCCGTCCAAACTGACAGAAGCATTCTGCGCACGTAGTACTTTTACTTTCCGTGTACGATAAGGTTTCACCATTTTATGATTTAAAATACGTCCCTGCAACAGCATCCACATACCCGAGAAAAGTTGAATTAACTCCGGACGATAAATAACCGACACATCCAACCAGCCATTATAAGGAACTGCACTAGGTGTCAAACCGTATCCACGGGCACTTCCCACACATACCGTCATGATACGTCCACGAATATGTTCGCCATTGATACAAAGATGTGTACGGTACAATTTACGTTCAAACAGCAACAGGAACATGGAAGCGGCAAAAGACAACTCACGTATTCCCCAAAAACGACGGGTACCATCTGAGATCTGTACAATACGCGCACCTAAACCTATATATATGGCATTCAGGAAATAGCGGGAGGTGTGCTTCTCTCCATCAAAATAATTACAACGCCCCACATCAATTTTCCTCAGACGACGATTGATAATCCAATCTACCGCTGCTTTATAATTATCTTCATCCAACCCCCAATATTTGGCAAAGTCATTACCAATACCATTAGGAATGATTCCAAAAGCGATATTTGTCTTATCCTCCACCATAGAAGTCATAATACCGTTAATAGCATCATTGATCGCTCCGTCTCCACCTACAATCACAATGGTTCGATAACCATTATTAGCCAAGGTACGGGCGAGTCGTTCCACCGACCCAAAACCTTCGGACTGTACGTAGTCAAAAACCACCTTACGGTTTTCCATATAGCTACGTATCTCATTCCAACGCTTCTGAGTCTTACGGCTTCCGGCTTTCGGATTATAAATAATCCCCCATCTGTTTGGTTCTACAGCCATAACATTTAGTTTTTAGTGTGTAACAAATTAATGATTTTTTCCACCTTATCTTCCATAGGCAGGCAAGCATCCAGCCAATGTATAGTGAACCCTCGCCGCTCCATGCCCCGGAACCAGGTCATCTGCCGTTTGGCAAATTGATGGATAGCTATTTCCAATTGATGAAACATTTCATTGAAAGAAAGTTTACCCAAGACATATAAAGTCAAATACTTATATTCCAATCCGTAATAAATCAAATCCTCGGAAGAAATACCACTATCCAACAAAGCCTTCACTTCGTTTACCATCCCTTCATCCAAACGCTGCTTCAAACGGTGGGATATTTTTTCACGACGTAACTCACGAGCTATATCTACTCCAATGATCAAACTATGAATTTGCGGGAACTCACGGTATTCCGCTGATTGGTGCTTGTAATACTCTTCTATTTCAATGGCCCGGATAGCCCGCTTTACAGTATCTACGTCCGTAGAGTTATGAAGTTTCCTGTAAGTTGACAACAACCGGGTGAGTTCCGCTAATGATTTATCTGCTAACGAGTCCCTAAGTTTGGGATTCTCTGGAACAGGAAGCAGCCTATATCCCTTCAACACGGATTCAAGATACATCCCCGTACCTCCGCATAATATAGGAAGTTTGTCTTTCCATCTCACTTGATCATAAGCATTCAAAAAATCACGTTGAAATTCAAATACATTATATTTATATCCGGGGTCTACAATGTCTATCAGATGGTAAGGTATTTGCTGTCCATTCACGACATAGTCTTCCAAATCCTTTCCCGTACCTAAATCCATCCGGCGATATACCTGCCGGCTATCTCCACTGATAATTTCGGTATCCAACTTGTAAGCTAAAGCCGCTGCCAAAGGAGTCTTTCCTGAAGCGGTAGGTCCTAATATCGTTATCAAATCGTACTTTTCCATCCTAAGTTTTTGTAACAGTCGCACAAAGATAACGAAAATGTGCAACTTAGCACGCAAAACTACATAAAAAAAAGCCGTCTGAATTACTTCAGACGGCTTTCGCTATATGGTTTTTAACTGATTAGCAGTTTACAGAAGCCATGTGAGCAATCAAATCCAATACTTTGTTAGAGTAACCGATTTCGTTGTCATACCAAGAAACCACCTTAACAAAAGTATCAGTCAAAGCGATACCAGCTTTAGCATCGAAGATAGAAGTACGAGTATCACCCAAGAAGTCAGAAGAAACAACTGCATCTTCAGTGTAACCCAATACGCCAGCCAATTCACCTTCAGAAGCTTCTTTCATAGCTGCACAGATTTCAGCATATGTAGCCGGTTTAGCCAAGTTAACTGTCAAGTCAACTACAGAAACATCCAAAGTCGGAACACGCATTGACATACCAGTCAATTTACCGTTCAATTCAGGAATAACTTTACCTACAGCTTTAGCAGCACCAGTAGATGAAGGGATAATGTTACCAGAAGCAGCACGACCACCTCTCCAGTCTTTCATAGAAGGACCGTCAACTGTTTTCTGAGTAGCTGTTGTAGAGTGAACTGTAGTCATCAAACCGTCAGTGATACCCCATTTGTCATTCAATACCTTAGCGATAGGAGCCAAACAGTTAGTAGTACAAGAAGCGTTAGAAACGAACTGAGTACCTTTAACATAAGTCTTTTCGTTTACACCGCAAACGAACATCGGAGTATCATCTTTAGAAGGAGCTGACATAACTACATATTTAGCACCAGCTTCAATATGAGCCTGAGCTTTTTCTTTAGTCAAGAACAAACCAGTAGATTCAACTACGTATTCAGCACCGATTGCATCCCACTTCAAGTCAGCCGGATTTCTTTCAGCTGTTACGCGGATTGCATTGCCGTTCACGATCAATTTGCTATTTTCTACGTCAGCTTCGATAGTACCGTCAAATTGTCCGTGCATAGTGTCATACTTCAACATATATGCTAAGTAATCAACCGGGCAAAGGTCATTGATACCTACGATCTGAATATCGTTTCTTTTCTGAGCTGCACGGAATACAAAACGGCCGATACGACCAAATCCGTTAATACCTACTTTAATCATTTTGTTTAAATTTTAAAGGTTTTATAATATAGCTTTTAAACACTCTACGTTGGAATGTTGTTAAACGTTTAGTATTTATTTCCTAAACGCGGTGCAAAAATAAGAATTTGTTTTTATATTCGCACATAAATTCATATTAAAATAAAAAAAAATGGGAAAAAGCAGCTTCTTGCAAGATTTTAAGGCGTTCGCAATGCGCGGAAACGTCATTGACATGGCAGTCGGTGTCATCATCGGCGGAGCCTTCGGTAAAATAGTATCTTCCATTGTGGCCGATGTCATCATGCCTCCCATCGGATTGCTGGTAGGTGGCGTGAACTTTACAGATTTGAAACTACAATTAAAGCCGGCCGAAGTAGTGGATGGAGTTGAAAAAGCTGCCGTAACGTTGAATTATGGCAACTTCCTACAAGCTACTTTCGACTTTATCATCATTGCTTTTTCTATATTCTTATTTATAAGATTACTTGCCAAGCTGAATCGCAAGAAAGAAGAAGTTCCTGCTCCCGCCGCCCCACCTGCCCCTAGCAAGGAAGAGGTATTACTTACAGAAATCCGTGACTTGTTGAAGGAACAGGCTGGCAAAAAATAAAATATTATCCACACAAAAAACGGGCTGCCCTCAAATGCTTGTCGGACAGCCCGTGATTTATATACCAGCCGACATTTCCTAAACATTCCAATCTTTTTTTTGCATATTTTTCCACAAGGAAGCAGGAAGAACAAAGTTTTTCCAATTCAATTATAAAAAGCCTCAACAGCATGACGGATTTTTATTTTTTCTGAGTATCTTTGCGGCACGAAATCATTTACATATCTTAATATATATATGCAAGAAAAGATCATTATTCTCGACTTCGGTTCACAAACCACACAGCTCATAGCCCGTCGCGTTCGCGAACTGAATACTTATTGCGAGATTGTGCCTTACAACAAATTTCCACACAATGATCCGTCCATAATCGGCGTTATCCTTTCGGGAAGCCCTTTCTCGGTGTATGATGAAAGCGCCTTTAAAGTCGATTTGAGTGACATTCGCGGAAAGTATCCTATTTTGGGTATCTGCTATGGTGCACAGTTCATGTCTTATACAAACGGTGGGAAAGTGGAACCGGCCGGCACACGTGAATACGGACGTGCACACCTTTCCACTTTCGACCAAGAGAACCCACTATTAAAGAACGTCCGTGAACACTCACAAGTATGGATGAGCCACGGAGATACCATCACCGCCATTCCGGAGAATTTCAAAATTATCGCTTCAACAGATAAAGTAGCCATCGCTGCTTATCAAATAAAGGAAGAGAAAGTATGGGGAGTACAGTTCCACCCGGAAGTGTTCCACAGTGAAGACGGAACCCAGCTTCTGAAAAATTTTGTAGTCGACATTTGCGGGGGGAAACAGGACTGGAGCGCTGCCTCTTTCATTGAAACGACTGTAGCCGAACTGAAAGCGCAACTGGGAAATGACAAAGTAGTACTGGGGCTGAGTGGCGGAGTAGACTCATCTGTGGCAGCCGTATTATTAAATAAAGCGATAGGCAAGAATCTTACCTGCATTTTTGTAGATCACGGCATGCTGCGTAAGAACGAATTCAAAAATGTACTCCATGATTATGAATGTCTCGGACTGAATGTAATCGGAGTGGATGCCAGCCAAAAATTCTTCAGTGAACTGGCAGGTGTGGAAGAACCTGAGAAGAAGCGTAAGATTATCGGCAAAGGTTTTATTGACGTATTCGATGAAGAAGCTCATAAAATTAAAGATGTGAAATGGCTGGCACAAGGTACCATTTATCCTGACTGTATCGAGTCATTAAGTATCACCGGCACTGTAATCAAAAGTCATCACAACGTAGGTGGACTGCCCGAAAAAATGAATTTGAAACTATGCGAGCCTCTGCGTCTGCTATTCAAGGATGAAGTACGCCACGTAGGTCGTGAACTGGGTATGCCGGAACATCTGATTACACGCCATCCATTCCCCGGACCAGGACTTGCGGTACGTATTTTGGGTGATATCACTCCTGAGAAAGTACGTATTCTGCAAGACGCCGATGATATCTATATCCAAGGATTGAGAGACTGGAAAGTGAAAGACTCGGACGGAAACGAAACATCCCTTTACCACCAAGTATGGCAGGCAGGCGTAATCTTGCTACCCGTACAAAGTGTGGGAGTAATGGGGGACGAACGTACATACGAACGTGCCGTTGCCCTACGTGCCGTAACTAGTACGGATGCCATGACCGCCGACTGGGCTCATCTTCCCTATGAATTTATGGCTAAGGTTTCAAACGACATAATCAATAAAGTAAAAGGTGTAAACCGCGTATGCTATGATATCTCGTCCAAACCGCCTGCCACAATTGAGTGGGAATAATAGACAACCAACTAATAACTTAAAAACAACATAACGGAATGAAACAAGATATGATTGTTATCTTGGATTTGGGAAGCACCGAAAACACCGTGCTTGCCAGAGCCATTCGTGCTTTGGGTGTATATAGTGAAATTTACCCGCACGATATCACAGCCGCCGAGCTGACAGCATTGCCCAATGTAAAGGGTGTCATTATCAATGGCGGTCCCAACCATGTAATTGACGGAGTGGATATTGACGTGCTTCCCGAGATTTACAAAGCAGGGATCCCCGTAATGGCTGCCGGTCATGACAAAGCATGTTGCGAAGTGAAGCTTCCCCAACTGACGGATGATGTGGAAGCAATAAAGAATGCTGTACAATCGTTTGTTTTTGATACCTGCAAGGCAGAGGCTAACTGGAATATGACAAACTTTGTCAATGACCAGATTGAATTGATCCGCCGCCAGGTAGGCGACAAGAAAGTATTATTGGCACTTTCCGGAGGTGTAGACAGTTCTGTAGTAGCAGCTCTGTTGCTGAAAGCCATCGGCAATAATCTGGTCTGCGTACATGTGAACCATGGATTAATGCGCAAAGGTGAATCGGAAGCAGTAATTGAAGTTTTCAAAAATCAGTTGAACGCTAATTTGATTTACGTGGATGCTACAGACCGGTTCCTGAGTAAACTGGAAAATGTAGCTGATCCGGAGCAGAAACGCAAGATTATCGGTGGTGAATTTATTCGTGTGTTCGAAGAGGAAGCCCGTAAGCTAAATGGAATCGACTTTTTGGGACAAGGTACAATTTATCCTGATATCGTAGAAAGTGGTACTAAAACAGCCAAAATGGTTAAATCCCATCACAATGTAGGTGGCTTACCCGAGGATTTACAGTTTGAATTAGTAGAACCTTTACGCCAGTTGTTCAAAGACGAAGTCCGTGCCTGCGGAGTGGAACTTGGTTTACCATACGACATGGTCTACCGTCAGCCGTTCCCTGGTCCTGGTTTGGGAGTGCGCTGTTTGGGGTCTATCACTCGTGACCGCCTGGAAGCTGTTCGCGAATCGGACGCCATCTTGCGTGAAGAATTCCAACTGGCAGGCTTGGACAAGAAAGTATGGCAATATTTCACCGTAGTACCCGATTTCAAATCAGTAGGCGTGCGTGACAATGCCCGTTCATTTGATTGGCCTGTTATTATCCGAGCTGTCAACACCGTAGATGCTATGACAGCTACTATCGAACCAATAGACTGGTCCATTCTGATGAAAATTACCGACCGTATTCTAAAAGAAGTAAAGAATGTGAACCGCGTATGCTATGACCTGTCGCCCAAACCCAATGCGACCATTGAGTGGGAATAAAAAATATACTTCAAACCATGTAAGATCCCGAAACTAAAAGTTTCGGGATCTTTTTTATATTCAAGTTCTTCACTTTGCCCCCAATGACACTAGAACAAGAACCATAAAATTTTTCGTTTTTTTGATTTTTCCGCTTCAATATTTACATCCAAGGAATCAAAGCTCTATAATCTCCTCATTACAAATGGTCAGTTTGCCGGCTCCGTTTTCTGTAACTACCCAAGAATTTTCAATGCCGACCGGTCCTACTCCCGGCAATACGATTTTAGGTTCAAGGGCAAACACCATTCCCTCTTCCAACTCCCTCCGGATACGCGGAGCCAACACTGGTGCCTCATTGATTTCCAACCCGATGCCGTGTCCTATAAAACGTGCCTGTTGGGACACCCCCATAAAACGATCGGCAAATCCGGCTTTCGTCACGATCTCAATGGCCGCATTATAAAGATCCTCGCACACCACACCAGGCGCCGTCATAGAGGCAACCTTATCCTGCACTTCAAGACAGACTTGATGAGCTGCATAAGCCTCATCATTTAATTTTCCAATGGAGAACACACGACTCATATCGCACATATATCCGTAAAAGTTTCCCCCTATATCCACCATTACACTATACCCCTCTTTCAACAAAGTTCCATTCATTCCTCCGGGCAAAGACGGGTCCAATCCCTTACCACCTAAGGCAAAATCATAAGGCGAAGGAGTAGCTGCATTATCTCCGGCCAACACACTTCCCATAAATATCTCCATACTCTGACCAAATACTCTGAATATTCCCAGACAACCTTCCAGTCGCATCAGGCGTTCCACCTCAACAGATAGTTCACGATCAGTCATCCCCGGATGGTATACATCGGGAATCTTACTATATGCTCGAGCATGTAAAGCAGCCGACCGACGAAAAAGTTCAATCTCCAGCGGAGTCTTTACGCTACGCGCTTCACGAATAATAGCAGTTCCATCCACGACCTCCGATTCAGGAAAAAGAGATGCAAGACGCATATAGTCCGCATAAGGCAGTTCCCCGCCTTCCAACATTATCTTTGAAGCTACAGGTATACCATTTTCTTTTAACAAGTCCACTATCTGCTCAGGTTTACGAATAGGGAATACAAATTCTCCCACAATATTATTAGGACGTTTTACAAAGAGAAGTGCCGGTGAATGAAGCGGTAAATAAAGATAGCCGTTCACTATCTCACCATACGTATAAAGCAAATTTACATTACAAGCTATCAGGGCAGCATCAATGCCTTGTTGAGCCATTAAATAGCGTATTTTATCTCGACGAAATTTCAATTCGGGTTGTAACATAAGTAATATTATCTGATTATTTAAAATACTGAGTACAAAAATAACAGATTTCAGTCAGTATAAAGGATAGTAGTTCCAAAAAAGAGAAAGGATATATTAAAACTCACTAATTTTGGATGATTAGTTTGAAAACAGTGTTCAATTATATTAAATTTGCAAACGAATTGACAAACAAAGTATCTTTCATGTTCAACGGTATCAAAAAATATGTGGTAAGAATAGTATGCGTAATTATGTTATTACTCGTACAATTTGATGTATGCGCTCCACTGATTGATGCCAATCTGGCTATGGTAGAAACGATGGAACAACCCACCCTGCCTTCTGACAACAATGAAGAAAGCAGAGGAGAAGAAACTTATTATTTCCAGTCGGGACGTGCACAACTGCCAAACAGTCGTTTTTTACCCTGCACTATCGACATGCTGGTCAATCTTTTTGCTATTCCCCAAGTTCCGGTACAAAGTTACACACCTGTCAGTGAAAATCCGGGGAAAGTGGTACATCATCACATTATCTTTTGTGTGTACCGCATTTAATATGTCACATTAAAGCATATTCATACATATTGGCCTTGTATTCTGAAAGATTTGAATGCAAGCCGGATCTTTTATTTACTCAAACTCAATTATTAATCTTTTTAAATTGTATTCGTAATTTCATGAAGAGTAATTTTCAGAAAATTGCGGTCCTGTGTACATGCACAGGATTGCTATGCTCTTGTGGTCAATCGGACAACAAGCAGGAACATCACAAAGAATTCATTCCCATCACCATTCTTCACCCCACAACCATTGAGTTTCCACGCTCATATGTAGCTGATGTGCAAGCTATACAGTTTGTAGAAATTAAGCCCAAAGTGGAAGGATTTGTTCAAAAAATATATGTAGACGAAGGACAGAAAGTCAAAAAAGGACAGCCCCTATTCCAACTCAGTTCCGACCAATATAGCGAAACGGTAAAAGAGGCGCAAGCCAATTACAAACAAGCACAGGCACAATATGAAATGGCAAATTATGAAGCCGAAAGAATAGGCCGGCTGGTTGACAAACAAATCTTATCAAAAATCCGACTCGACCAAGCCAATAAAGAAAAAGAAGTAGCCCAAATGAAAGTGGAACAGGCAAAAGCACAAATGCAACGTTCACAGATGGATTATTCTTACACCACTATCACTGCCCCTTTTGACGGCTACATAGACCGTATTCCTTATAAGACGGGAAGTCTGGTAAATCCGCAAAGCTTACTAACTACCGTAAGTGATATTTCCGAGATCTTTGCTTACTATAAAGTGAACGAAAGCGAGTATCTGGAATACAAGCGCCAACAACTTAGCGGACAAAAACAGCACGAAGAAAATAATGTGGAACTGATTTTGTCAGACGGTTCCATCTACTCCCACAAAGGCACATTAGAAACAGTAGAAGGTGACTTTGAACGAGGAACCGGCTCCATTGCCTTCCGTGTCCGTTTTCCGAACCCGGACGGACTGCTGAAACATGGAGTGACTGGAAAAGTACGTATGATGACCCAAATGGACAACATCTGCCTAGTTCCCCAGAAATCAACATTCGAAATTCAAGATTTCACCTATGTATATACCGTTGATAGTGCCAGTGTAGTAAAAGTACGCAGCTTCCAACCGCTGGAACGCTATAATAATTACTATGTGACACAAGACTTCTCTCCTAACACTGCCATCGTATACGAGGGAGTGCAAATGATGAAAGATGGCATTACCATCAAGACTGATACCATTGATATGGAAGCAATCAGAAAAGAAGTTGAATTAAAACAACCTATCGTAAAATAAAACGGACAGTTTATGTTTAAGCTATTTATAAAAAGACCGATACTTTCAGGAGTAATCTCCGTCATTATCGTCTGCTTGGGCGTACTGTCTATTTTGACACTGCCCATCACTCAGTTTCCCGATATCGTACCCCCATCTGTAACGGTAACCGCCCGATACACCGGGGCTAGTGCCGATGTGATGTCTAAAACAGTCGCCACCCCGTTAGAGCGTGCCATCAACGGAGTACCCGGCATGACCTACATGACCACTGTTTGTACCAACGACGGTATGTCCCTTACTACTATCTATTTTAAAGTGGGAACCGATCCGGACGTAGCTGCCGTAAATGTACAGAACCGTGTGACTACCGTACTAGACGAATTGCCTGAAGAAGTAATCCGTGCCGGAGTTATTACAGAAAAAGAAGTAAACAGTATGTTGATGTACTTGAACATCATGAGTACGGACAGTGCACATACCGAAAAGTTTGTTTATAACTTTGCCGATATCAATATTTTGCGCGAATTAAAACGTATTGACGGTGTAGGCTTGGTAGAAATCATGGGTAGCCGTGATTATGCCATGCGTGTATGGTTGAATCCTAATCGGCTGGCCGCCTACAACATGGTACCTCAAGATGTAACTGAAGCCATCCGTAATCAAAACATAGAAGCAGCACCCGGCAAGACAGGTATCAGTTCAGACAAATTACCCCAACAACTGCAATATGTATTACAATATACCGGAAAGTTCAGCACAGCAGAAGAATATGGAGAGATTGTATTGAAAGCTCTTCCCGATGGTTCACTGCTACGTCTGAAAGACGTTGCCACTATTGAATTCGATTCTGAAGATTATAACATGACCTCTATGACCGACGGAAGGCCATCGGCATCTATTATGATCAAACAACGCCCCGGCTCCAATGCAAGGGAAGTCATCCAAAATATTAAAACCAAAATGGCAGAAATCAAAGAAAGCAGTTTTGCGCCTGGCATGGATTACAATATCTCCTATGACGTATCACGCTTTCTTGACGCCTCCATACAGTCAGTACTGAAGACACTGCTCGAAGCATTCATACTGGTATTTATTGTGGTGTATATATTTTTACAAGATTTCCGTTCCACCTTAATTCCGGCTATCGCCGTACCAGTTTCATTGGTCGGTACATTCTTTTTTATGGAAATGCTGGGCTTCTCCATAAATATGTTGACCTTATTCGCCCTTGTGCTCGCAATAGGTATTGTAGTAGACAACGCAATAGTCGTCGTAGAGGCTGTCCATGTAAAGATGCATCATGAGAAACTCTCTCCTTATAAAGCATCTGTAGCAGCTATTAATGAAATCGGTGGAGCCATTATTGCCATCACGCTAGTCATGTCGGCAGTCTTTGTTCCGGTGGGCTTCATGCAGGGAACTGTAGGTATTTTCTATCGGCAATTCTCATTGACACTGGCGGTAGCCATTGTTATCTCAGGAATAAACGCATTGACCCTCTCGCCTGCCCTATGTGCTTTGTTACTGAAACCCGCTGATGGAAAAAAGAAGAAAAAAGCAGGATGGCTACGTCGTTTCTTTATTTTTTTCAACCGCCGGTACGACCGCTTTGAAAAGAAATACAATATCGGATTACACAAGTATTTGAGCCGGAAAATAATCACTTATGCCACACTGATTATTTTCTTCCTTGCCACTTTCGGCATGAGCCAGGTACTTCCTTCAGGCTTTATTCCCAATGAAGACCAAGGTATGATTTATGTCAATGTAGATGCGCCTCCGGGAGCAACATTGGAACGCAGCGAAAAAGCCTTGAACGCTGTACAAGCTGCATTGCTTCCTTTCAAAGAAATTGAAAGCATCTCCACATTAGCAGGTTATAGTTTGATGACTGAAACGGAAGGTGCCAATTTCGGTATGGGTATGATTAATCTCACCCCGTGGAGTGAACGCGATCAAACAGCAGCCGAACTTATAGAGATATACAAAGACCGCACCTCGCATATCAAAGATGCGGATATTCAGTTCTTCCTGCCTCCTACAGTTCCGGGATTCGGTAATGCCAGCGGCTTCGAACTTCGTTTACAAGATAAAACAGCAGGCAGCTTTGCAGAATTTGCCGATGTTGCCAATACATTAGTAGAAAAACTGAATGAAGATCCGCGCATTGTGGGAGCAACCTCAGGATTCAATCCTAATTTTCCACAATATCTGCTGAAAGTGGATATTGCTAAAGCAGCTAAATTAGGAGTAAATCTAAATGAATCCATGGAAACACTCCAATCCTATATCGGCAGTTTCTACTCATCCAACTTTATTCGTTTCGGACAAATGTATAAGGTGATGTTACAGGCTTCTCCAGAGTATCGTATGAATCCTGAAGATCTGTATAAGTTCTATGCCAAGAACAAGGACGGGAATATGGTACCCTACTCTAACTTTATGACGATGGACCGTATATTCGGTCCTAACCAGATTACACGCTACAATATGTTCACCTCGGCCTTGATTACAGGTGAACCTGCCGAAGGAGTCAGTTCAGGAGAGGTTATCGAAGCAGTGGAACAAATTGCCAAAGAGACATTACCTCGCGGTTATGATATAGAATGGTCAGGAGTTACTCGTGAAGAGAAAGATTCGGGTGGACAAACCGTTCTTATTTTCGGTATTTGCCTACTGTTTGTTTATTTGTTGCTGGCAGCACAATACGAGAGTCTGTTACTGCCTTTTCCCGTCATACTTTCATTGCCGGCAGGTATCTTCGGTTCTTATTTTTTCCTGCAACTGGCAGGCTTGGAAAATAATATTTATGCCCAGGTAGCCTTGGTAATGTTGATTGGTCTGCTAGGCAAAAATGCCATTCTTATTGTGGAAATGGCCAACCAGTACCGCAAACAGGGAATGAGCATCTTTGATGCTGCCGTTAGAGGTTCCGTAAGCCGTCTGCGCCCCATCCTGATGACATCCTTTGCATTTATATGCGGACTAATCCCGTTGGTAATGGCAAGCGGAGCCGGTGCTTTGGGCAACCGTTCCATCGGAACAGCTGCCGCCGGAGGTATGTTTATCGGTACATTCGTAGGAATCTTCCTTGTACCTGGACTTTACCTTATTTTCGAGAGTTGGTCTGCACATCTTAACCGTAATAAAGTCAGCTATGATGAAGAAGATGAAAAATAACAATATAAACAAAACAGGTTTAATAATAGGAGCTTTCTGTCTGATTATGGTAAGTTGCAAAGCCCCTTCCCTTACTCCGACAGAAAAGATAGAGTTACCCGAGTTCTATATGGATAGGGAAACGGACAGCACTACTATCTCTTCCATGTCATGGAAAACATTTTTTCCAGATACGTTATTGCAAAGTTATATAGCCGAAGCGTTAAATAACAATCATTCATTCCTTCAAACTATAGAACGGATATCCATTGCCCGTTCACAAGTTCGAGTAGGAAAAGGAGCGCTGCTGCCCGATCTTTCATTAGGCATTGATGGTGGAGTACAACGTTTTGGCGAGTACACTATGGACGGAGTTGGTAACAGCACCACCAACACTCCCGATTTAGAAAAAGACAAACATATTCCAGATCCCTACCGGAATTTCAACCTAGGACTCAATTTTCAATGGGAAGCTGACATATGGGGTAAGCTAACCGATAAAAAACGATCGGCCGTATCCCGCTGGATGCAGTCTGTAGAAGCTATGCGTCTGGCACGCACCTTATTGATATCAGAAGTAGGTACACACTATTTTGAATTAATAGGACTGGATAAACAGCGATATGTGCTACGCGAAGCCATCCTAACAGCCAGAGATGCTTATAATTTAACCGATGAACTGATGAAAGAAGGTGAAGTAACCCGACTTTCTGTAGACCAATTCCGGTCACGACGCCTTAAATTGGAAGAAATGCTGCTTGCAAACGAACAGCAAATAAGTGAAAAGGAACGTGCCATCGCCACCTTATTAGGACGACTGCCTTTCAAGGTGAAACGAGTGTCATTTGAAACTGCATGTAGTTATGAGTTTCCCACAGATGCAGGAATCCCGTCACAACTTTTGCAATATCGCCCGGATATAAAGGCTGCCGAACTGGAGTTATTAGCTAGTAAATCCGACGTATCTGCAGCGCGAAAAGCTTTCTTCCCATCCATCGTGATTGGAGGAAACGGAGGTTTTAACGCATTTGATCTGGATAAATGGTTTACTGCTCCTGCATCCCTGGTTTACAATCTCGGTGCAGGTATCACAGCACCTATATTCAAACAAAATACTATACGTGCATTATGGAATGATGCGAAAAGCCAGCAACGCATCGCTTTGTTAGGATATCACGAAACGGTATTAAAAGCCTATGAAGAAGTATTAAACCTCATTACTGCATCATCGCAAATGCACCAGCGCAAAAAGTTGAAAGAAGAAGAAAGCCGTATCCATCATCGATCTATTTATAATGCAAATGAAATGTTTAAAGTAGGATTCGCAGGCTATCTGGATGTACTGTCGGCCGATGAACGTTTCCTGGATTGTGAATTGGAACGTATCGCTCTGAATGTGGAATCTTGTAAACTGCATATCATGCTTTACCGTGCCTTAGGAGGTGGAAGCAATTAGTTAATATACTTATATTTTTTGATTTGTTTGGTTAGGAACCGCCCCCGGCAAGCGTGTCGTCAGGACGGTTCTTTTTTACTCTTATAATTCAAGAAATATCAGACCTCTTGAGCAAAGAAACAATCCACAACAATAATATAGCTCCCACAATAGAGGTAACAAGACTGCCAATAATACCAGTTGCTGCAATACCAAACAAACTGAATACCCAGCCGCCCAGGACACCACCAACAATACCAACCAATAAATTAATAAAGAGACCGAAACCTCCCCCTCTCATCAACTTACCGGCAACAAAACCAGCAATAATTCCGATAATAATGTACCAAATAAAATACATACGCTTTATTCTTTAGAGTTTATAGTTAATCATCTTACTGATAAAAACAGCTATTCTGTATAAAAAGTTGCCTGAATAAATCTTTTTTTACTTCATTGATAAAATTATTCAGGATGCATTTTCCCTTTTTCCGGTCTTCTTTTTCCGGCTTCAGCATTTTCTTCCCCATCTGTTCTCCCTTCAATCTTTATTTTTGTCTCAAACTTAAAAGACAAAATATGAAGATAAACGTACATTCCATGCTATTATTAAGCCTTGCCGCACTACTTTCTTCCTGTGCTGCCGAAGGCAATGATAAAAAACAAGACCTTATTGTAAAAACAACACAAGCTGTTCCAGTTTCACATCAGGGTGACAAAGAATTCTCTTTTATTGCCCGACCTTTTCGCACTTCCGAGTTATCTTTCCGAGTAGGCGGTCCCATCGACCGTTTCGATGTATACGCAGGTAACCGATACCAACAAGGCAGCATCATAGCCGAAATAGATCCGCGCGATTTCCGCATCCGTAAAGAACGTGCCGAAGCAATCTACCATCAGGCAAAAGCGGAATTCGAACGTATACAAAAGTTATACGACAAAGGAAATGTTTCTGCAAGTACTTATGAAAAAGCAAAAGCAGACTATATCACTGCAAAAACAACTTTCAATACAGCTTCCTATGAACTGGAAGACACACGCCTTATCGCTCCATTCAATGGTTATGTGGGTGAAGTATATATAGAGAAATTTCAAGACGTGAAAGCAACCCAGCCCATCATTTCTTTTATTGATATAGACCAACTTAAACTGGAGATTTATGTCACTCAAGACATTGCCCGTGCAGCGCAAACACTAGATACAATACAAGTACGATTTGACGCCCAACCCGATAAAGTATATAATGCTAAGATAATAGAAATTTCCAAAGGGACTACCCGCAATAACCTCTCTTATCTGCTGACCGCTCTACTTCCCAATAAAGAAGGGAAATTACTGGCAGGTATGTCTGGTAAAGCAAGCCTAAATACCCATTCCGTTTCAACTCTTTCCCAAGGAGCAGCCATCCCTCAAACAGCCCTTTGCCATCGCCCTACAGAAGGAGATTATTTATGGGTAGTAAATTCCAAAACCCAACAAGTAACTAAGAGAAAAGTAAAGAAAGGGGATCTATTGCCAAACGGTTATGTATCTATCACCGAAGGCTTGTATCCTGATGAAACTGTAGCAAACAGTGGGCTCCGCTTCCTATCGGATGGAATGAAAATAAGTGTAGAAAACGAATAATATCACAGAAATAAACAATCATGAAACTCGTAAAATATTTTCTACAGAAGAAAGCAGTCACTATCTTGCTGTTGGTATTGATATTGGCCGGTGGGCTGTTCTCCTATATCAAAATGGGAAAACTGGAAGACGCCCCCTTTACCATCAAACAAGCACTCGTACTGACTCCGTATCCCGGAGCATCCCCCTCCGAGGTACAATCTCAAGTAACAGATGTTCTGGAAGAATCCATCCAATCTCTTGGTGAACTTTATTATCTGAAAACAGAAAACCGAACAGGACTTTCAAAAATAACCGTTTATGTAAAAAAGGAAATCCGGGCAGACGAAATGCAACAACTTTGGGACAAATTACGCCGTAAAGTAAATGATGTACAAAGCAAACTTCCCGCCGGAGCAGGTCCATCTGTTGTTAACGATGATTTTGGAGATGTATTGGGAGTTTTCTATGGACTGACTGGAAAGAGCCATACCTATCGGGAACTGGAAGACGAAGCCAAGATTATCAAAAACGAACTATTGAAAATAAAAGATGTTGCTAAAATAGAAATCTACGGAATACAGACACCTACCATTGACGTGTCTGTCAGCCCATCCGTCATGGCACAAAGCGGAATTACGACCTCGGATATAGCCCGCGCTTTCGAAGCACAAAACAAAGTGGTGGATGCCGGAGGTATTGATGCCGGACAAAATCGGCTGCGCATTGAATCCACTGGAAATTTTTATTCATTAGATGATATAAGAAACCTGACTATCGTATCACGCTCCGGTGAACATTTCCGCCTTGCCGACATTGCACAAATAGAAGAAAGTTATCAGACACCTGCCAGCAATCTGATGCGCATTGACGGTAATCCGGCCATAGGTATTGCCATCTCCACCGTCCCCACCGGAAATGTAGTGGATATGGCAGAAGCTGTGAAAAAACGCATTGACGAATTATCCCAATCCATGCCTGAAGGATATGAACTGACCTCTATCTACGATCAAGGATATGAATCAGCCGTTGCCAATCAAGGCTTTGTCTTGAATCTCATCATTTCCGTTTTAACTGTTATAGCCATTCTATTATTTTTCATCGGGTTCAAGAATGGCACGCTGATAGGTAGCGGACTGATTTTTTCCATCTTCGCCACTCTCATTGTCATGATGGCTTGCGGCATCGCACTCCAGCGAATGTCACTGGCCGCCATCATTATCGCCATGGGGATGTTGGTAGACAATGCCATTGTTGTGTCAGACTCCGCTTTAATCAATATGGAGCGTGGAATGCGGAAACGTGTAGCCATCATGCAGGCTTGCTCGACTACCGCCCTGCCCTTGTTGGCAGCAACCGTAATCGCTATTCTTACTTTCCTTCCTATCTATTATTCACCACATATCACAGGTGAACTGTTATCCTCATTAGTCGTGGTTATCGGAGTATCCCTGATGTTCAGCTGGGTGTTCGCACTGACACAGACACCTTTCTTTATACAGGAATTTGTCCGCCGCCCACGTCCCGAGGAACTGAAAGCGGCACTGTTTGACGGAAAATATTACAACCGTTTCCGCAATGCTTTACATTGGGTGCTCCGCCACCGGTCGGTCACCATCGGCTCACTGGCCATTATGCTGATACTCTCTGCCTGGAGTTTCAAATTTATTCCTAAAGTATTCGTACCCGCACTGGAAAAACAATACTTTACCGTAGATATGTGGCTGCCCGAAGGAACAAACATTAACGAAACAGACCGCATGGCAAGCAGTCTGGCAGACTATATACGCGGACACGAAGAAACAGAAATGGTTTCTACCTACATAGGTCGCACGCCACCCCGCTATTATTTATCCAATGTATCTTTCGGTCCTCAATCCAATTATGCACAAATACTGGTAAAATGCAAGACCTCCAAAGATTCAAAGGAATTACATGCGCTACTGCAAGACTCCATTCGCCAGAAATATCCCGAACCCCTGATAAAAGTGAACAAATTCGAGCTTAGCCCTTTGACAGAAGCCGTCATCGAAGCCCGTTTTCTAGGACCGGATCCTGCTGTACTAGATTCACTGGCAGGGAAAGCAATAGAAATCATGCGCCGCAATCCCAAAGTAGCGGACGCCCGCAACGAATGGGGCAACATGAGTTTAATGATCCGCCCTGTTTACGATCCGGTAAAAGCCGGAGCACTGGGTATCACCAAAGCACAAATGATGCAATCCGTCAAGTCTATCAGTGATGGAACTCCTGTAGGAATTTATCGGGATAATGAAAAGAAAGTACCTGTATTACTAAAATCGGAAGGGGTTCATATTACAGACGAGCGATCTTTAGGGGATTTCTCTGTTTGGAACGGGGAGCATTCGGCACCTCTGTCACAAGTAACGGAAAAAATTGAAACCACTTGGGAATTTCCGCAAATACGTACTTATAACCGTCAGTTATCCATGGCAGCCATGTGTGGAGTAAAACCGGGACACACCATGGCGGAAGTACACGGAGAAATACGAAAAGAGATAGAAGAAATAGAATTGCCCGAAGGATATACCTTCTTCTGGGATGCCCAATACAAAGACCAAGGCGAAGCGATGCAGGCCATTGCCAAGTTCTTTCCTTTGGCTTTTCTGATGCTCATTGTAATTCTTGTAGCATTATTCGGTAACTTCAGACAACCGGTCATTATCCTGTGTATCCTTCCCCTTTCCCTTATCGGGGTTGCCATAGGTATGCTGCTCACCGGATTCGATTTCGGCTTCTTCCCCATCGCCGGATGGCTGGGATTATTAGGTATGATTATTAAAAATGTGATTGTGTTACTGGATGAAATAAATATACAGCGCCGAAATGGAATCGCACCTTATACCGCCATCATAGAAGCTACAGTGTCAAGAACAAGACCTGTACTTATGGCAGCGACCACTACTATTTTAGGAATGGTTCCGTTATTGTTCGATATAGCATTCGGCGGTATGGCAGCCACTATTATTTTCGGACTGACGTTTGCCACATTGCTAACGTTATTCGTAACCCCGGCATTATATGCCATGTTTTATAAAATTAAGAGTAATTCTAAATATGCATCCTATGAAAAGAATTAATATACTGTTTATCTTTATTTTTAGTGTTCCGTCCGCTACTTTCTCCCAACAAAGTGATTTATTGGAAAAGTACAGGTCGATGGCTGTGGAATACAACCACGACCTGAAGGCGGCGGATAAACACATCTCTGCAAGTATCGAACTGGAAAAAGCCGCCCGAAAAGATTTGCGTCCCAAACTTTCGGGTGATGCCAACTTTCAATATACCGGCAACCCCATCCAGCTCACTCTGGACTTGCCCAGTATGCAAAACCCACTGACGTTCGAAGGCAAGGACATGAAATATGGTGCCTCACTTACCCTATTACAGCCGGTCTATACAGGCGGGCGTCTGCTGGAAACCATCCGGATGGCAAAACATCAACATAGTCTGGCAGCACATCAGGCGGAATACTTTCGTTCCGCCCTGTGCTACCAAACCGATATGCAATACTGGAATACCGTAGCCCGTGCCGAACTTCTGCAAGTTGCTACCGACTATCGAAACTCTATCGCCTCACTCACCAAAACTATCCGTGAGCGAGTCGAAGCAGGACTAGTTGACCCGCAAGACTTGCTTATGGCAGAAGTAAAACTAAATGAAGCCGAATACCAATTACTCCAAGCAAAAAGCAGTTTGGAAACAGGAAGAATGGCACTTAATTCACTGATTGGCACGGCACTTCATGAAATAACGGAAGTGGAAGATACCATTCCTTCCATCGTAATGAATGAGCAGTTATGGAAGCAAGACGGTTCTAACCGACCGGAACTAAAAATAGCATACGACCAAATAGGCATAGCCGAAAGCTCAAAGAAACTGACTGACTCAAAATATAAACCGCAACTGTATGTCGGCATAGAAGGAAGTTACTCTTCACCAGGATATAACTTTAAATCCGACCTTGATCCCAACTATGCCGTTTATGCTAAGTTATCTGTACCTATTTTTGAATGGGGGAAACGACGCAACGAAAAACGGGCAGCCTCTTTCCAGATCGGTGCCGCGACTGATAATCTGCACCAAGTAAGTGACCATGTAAATCTGGAAGTGCAGACAGCCCGTGTATCCTTGTCTCAAGCAATGGAACAAGTACAATTAACTAGAAACTCATTGGAAAAAGCCCGCAAAAACGAACAAATGGCATTGGAAAGATATACAGAGGGGAAAGTATCAATAGTGGAAATGATAGAGGCACAAAACTATCGGCAGATTTCACAAACCAACTATGTACAAGCCAAAGTTTCTGCACAAGGACACTATTCCGCATTGCTGAAAGCTTTAAACAAATATTAGATAAAACCAACCATCATGAAAAGCATATTCTTCCATTCACCAAGGAACGGAATTTATCCGTACCTATAGTGAATGGAAAATATTAATTTAACACCTCTCCAGTCTATGATTATTCTGTAAAATATTGTAGCTTTGTTCACATGAAATGGAATGTTACATTATATGGCCTTTTATTCTCCGGACTAGGAGCATTTTCCTATCTTCTTCTAGCCAATTATTCCGATTTGTCACCCCATGTGGCAGATATGCTATTTTCCAAAGGTGCTTTTATCTTCTTCATCACAGCCTTCAATATTCTTGGCTACTCAACGTTGCGGCTCAGTTCCTGGCTAAACAGTCAATATGCATTGAATATCCGCAAACGTTGGAAAATTATTACCATTTATATAGCCGTAACTCTTCTGTTCTTTCTTTTGAATTATAGTTTATTGATTGTCGGAAAACTTCTGGTAGGTTCCTACAACATATTTATTTTCCCAAATGGCGGCTGGCGCATCCTCTTTCTGGTATGGTTGGTGGAGTTAGTTATTGTAGGACTACTTTTATCTAACCGTTCTATTCAGAACACATTAAAACTGCAACAAGAAGCTGCCGAACTTCAAAAAGAAAATAACACAGCCCGTTACACCGCCCTGCAAAACCAACTCAATCCACACTTTCTGTTCAACAGTCTTAACACGCTGATTGCAGAAATAGAATACAATCCCGCCAATGCAGTCCGCTTCACTAAGCATCTGTCCAGCGTTTACCGCTATGTCCTTCAAAGTCAAGATAAAGTCTTGGTACCTTTAAGCGAAGAATTGGAATTTATGAAATCCTACCTCTTTCTTCACGAAGTCCGATTAGGAAATTGCATCAGTTACAAATGTCATCTTCCCGAAGACTATCCTGAAGCCATGCTCCCGCCACTAACTTTGCAACTGCTGGTAGAAAATGTCATCAAGCATAATTCCATCACCTCAAACAAGCCTATGCAAATTAATATAGAAATTGAAAATTATTACCTGACAGTAAGTAACCCTATCCAACCTAAAAAGAGTAATGACACCTCTTCGGGAGTAGGATTGAATAATCTTTCCAACCGTTGCAAACTACTGCTCGGCGAAGGAATCATTGTCACTAAAGCAAACAATTTGTTTACCGTAAAAGTACCTTTAGCATATGAATAAACTAAACGCAATCATTATAGAAGATGAAGTGCCAGCAGCACGTTTGTTACATTCCATGATTACCCGTCTGCGCCCGCAATGGACACTGACCATTATACCGGGCAGTGTGGACGAAGCTGTGGCTTGGTTTAAAGATAATCCACAACCCGACCTGATCTTCCTCGATATCCAATTGGCAGATGGAAACGCATTCGATTTCCTTTCGGCCGTGCATCCTTCCTCTATAATTATTTTTACAACTGCCTACGACCAATATGCCATCCGCGCATTTACAGTAAATAGCATAGATTATATACTGAAACCCATCGACGAAACACGTCTGCTCGATGCCATCATCAAATACGAAACTTTACAAAACAAAGGAATCTCCCGCCCCCAAGAATATCTGGATACATTGCTGGATACCCTGCAACATAAAGAAAGACGTTACCGTACACGCTTCCTTATTTATGGAGCCGACCGTTTCTGGTCTCTTCAAGTAACGGACATAGCCTATTTCTATTCTGAAAATAAAATAACTTTTGCCGTCACCCAAAAAGGACAAGAACACATAATCGACCTGTCTCTGAATAAATTAATGGAACAGTTGGACCCAGAACAGTTCTTTCGCGCCAACCGTCAGATTATTATCAGCATTGCTTCCATAGACCATGCCGAACCTTATTTTAATGGCAAGATAGTAGTCAGTGTCCTTCCTCCTTACAAAGCCCAAATCACCATCAGTGAAGAAAAACTTTCTTCATTCAAGCTTTGGCTTAATTATTAAGAAATGAAAAAGGAAGATTAAACACTTACTAATCGGTAAACATGATAGCCTCAATGCATATACCTTGTTTATTGATAACACACTCTATAGTCGCTGCCGGAAGCCGGAACTCCAACATATGCGCATCGGGCAAATAGGGACATATATATCTTTGTGAATCAGGATGAAATGTTCTGATACACAATTCCGAAAATCCAATAAAGCCCCTTACTTTAAAATAATTAAAGCAAGATTGCGAAAACGGCAAAAAAGGAGGTCTATTTTCTTTCATTAGTCTTTGCAATAGATTTATGTTACTCATGTCAAAAACATGAACTTATCATAAACAAGCGTGTGTCCGAAAGGTTTATCAAAAGTTCCATTTCTTCCGCCACAATATAAAAAAGCAGTCCGGCACAGATATTCATCCATATGTCGGACTGCTTTTACACCATATTATCCTTCTTACTTATTTCTAAAAATTGGAATCTGAACATTGAACGAACTCCCATCCTGTTTCATATTCAGTGGAGTAATGGAACAAGCCGAATAAAGCACAATAGGTTCATCATTTTCATCCAATAATAACTGAGGACGTTCCAAACGATCTACCTCTATCCGCTCTCCATTCTTCAGAATTATTTCTTTATTCATAAACAAAGAATGTTCGGGAAGTTTCCAATGTATACCATCTTCAGAATACATGATGGCCAATCCCGGCTTACCTTTTGTAAATCCTCCCGTAAAATCTTTAAATACAGCATAGAAACAATTGTCTTTCCGGTGATACCATACAAACGGGTCTTCCGCATTCAATTTCTGGTTATCCCCTGTTTCAAACTCAAATACATAGTCATCCTGCACAATAAAAGGACCTTCGGGAGCATCGGCTATGGCTACTCCATGCACACCACGCCAAGTAGGGTCATAAACATTCCCTTTAAAGTAAAGATAATATTTCTTTTTCAAAGGATGATATACCACTGCCGGATTAACTAAAATGAGATTATCAGGCTTGGTTACAGTACCTTCAGGTGAGGGTTCCAGTACATTATCAGGCTTCACCCGTGTACGTGGAGCAAGCAAAGGTTGCTCATTACATGAAAATTTACCTTCCAGTAACTCTTTTATGGAATTAAAACACAGCACCCCCAACTTTTGATTTTGTTGGAGTCTGTCTCTTCTGCTTAGTTGTCCCTTTACATGAGCATTCTCACCCGGATCTACCGTAGCACAATAATACAAATAGTACTTTCCGTTATATCTCTTGATATGGGGATTATGAACCGACTGTGCATCCCATGAACAGTTATCCGGACGATATCCATCCTTATTATACACAATACCTATATCCTTATATCCCCCATAAGGAGAGTCGGATACAGCTACTCCAATCATCGAACCCAGCAACCAAGCGTCTATAAATCTAGGGTGCTCCGGTCCTGATTCCATAGCGGAATAAAATAAATAATACTTTCCATCCTCCTCTGCCTGAATAGCCGAACCACACCAAATAAAATGACTTTTCAACGAGAAAGCGGAGAAACCGGAAGGAAACTCCGAATCGCCCCGTTGAATAAGTTCTAAATTTACCGGACCGGTCTGCCAAGTGTGTTGCGCCCACCCCTGCAACAAAGCAAGGAAGACGAAACAAACAAATAGCATTTTTCTTCTCATATTCATCACAAACAGATCATTCATTACTGATTTTCTTACAATAATTTATTCCCAACACATCATAATGTTGCCGGATGCCCTCCAAACGAGTACAAAATTTTCCATAATCTTTATGTTCCTTTTTGCTCCATGCCACCTCGGACAAAGCCGCCACGCGCGGATAAAGCATATACTCCATCTCATCAAGCGCAGACATATACTCCGTCCATAAATTAGCCTGTACTCCTTTTATATGTTTGGCCTCATCTGCAGTCAGCGCTTCGGGAACCGGATGATAATTATAAACTTTTTCCAATGTAATCACCCGATTGGGGTTCCCAATTTTCCTTCCATTCCCCTTAAACTGGAAACAATTAAAATACATATAAATATTAGGAGACATAATAACATCATATCCGGCTTTTGCCGCATGGATTCCTCCCTTTTCACCTCTCCATGACATCACGGTAGCACGTTGCGGAATACCTCCCTCCAAGATCTCATCCCAACCGATAATTTTCTTTCCTCTGGTATTCAGATAGTTCTCAATCCGATTGATGAAATAAGTCTGCAATTCAGCCTCTTTTGTCAAATGTTCCTGCTTCATCCGTTCCTGACAGTGTACACAATTTTTCCAACGGATACGAGGAGCCTCATCCCCGCCCAAATGAATATAGCTGGAGGGGAAAAGCTTCACCACCTCATCCAGAATATCCTGCATAAAAGTGAAAGTAGACTCTTTGGTACAATAAATATCATTGAAAACACCCCAACGGCCTTCCACCTCAAAAGGCCCTCCGGTACAGGAATATTCAGGATATGCTGTCAGTGCCGCCACGCTATGTCCTGGCATTTCTATTTCAGGAATAATTTCCACAAAACGCTTCTTGGCGTATGCCACCACTTCTTTGATATCTTCCTGTGTATAAAATCCGCCATAACGCTTAGTGTACCACTCTGTAGGATTATCCCACATATATCCCACAATCGTTTTTTTACGGTAACCTCCGACGGTAGTCAGTTTGGGATATTTCTTGATTTCGATACGCCATCCCTGGTCATCAGTCAAATGCCAATGAAGGATGTTCAACTTATGAAAAGCAAGCAAGTCAATATGACGCTTTACATCCTCCTTCGGAATGAAATGACGGGAAACATCAAGCATCACTCCGCGATAAGAAAATGCAGGCGAATCTTCTATCACTACACAAGGGATATTCCATTTTACTTTTTCCGTCACCAACTTGTCGCTTTCAATGGCAGAAGGCAATAATTGACGCAATGTCTGAAAAGCATAGAAGATGCCTTTAGGAGTCCTGGCGTCTATATGGATAGAAGATTGAGAGACTGTCAGCTTGTAGGATTCCTCATTGGGCAGAGATGTGTTAAGTCGGCAACGGATCACATTGGAAGAACGGGGAATAGAAGAGACCTCCAATGAGAACCCGGCAGCTGTATCAAACAAATCATTCCAAAAAGATATGGCATTGCGCATCTCCTCGTTATCTACAGACAAAGTAATTACAGTTTTGTCATTTACCGTAAAGTTGCCTCTTTTTTCGATGCACTTCTGCGGCATCGGAATAATGGATACCGATGCCTGCAGAGTGCCTAACAACAACACTAAAAATGAAAAGGTTAGAATTAATTTCTTCATGGTTTATTTTTTATTTGTTGGATAATTCGGACTATATAAAAGATTTTTATTGCGGATGACCAGTTTGCCGTCTTTCACCCATTCCTCCCCTCTTTCCTGCAAATGTCCTGCCATCGCTTTCCGCATCTTTTCCAATGTTTTTCCGGAAGCCTTGACTTTTGACAAATCATGCAATTCGTATAGGTCTTTTGACAAATCGAACAATTGTTCCTCACCAGTACGGAAAAACCAGATATACTTTATTTTCCCATCCGTCAAAGCACACCAATAATTATCCGCCCAATAAGCAGTGGAATGTTCTATATCAATATATTCACGCCAGGGAGCTTTCCCTTTTTCCAATAAAGGAAGTAAAGACAAACCGTCCATTTCTTTCGGAATCCGGCAGCCGTTCAATGCCAGGAAAGTAGGAAGCAAGTCGCGTAACTCCACCGGAGCTTCTATTTTTTCACCAGGTTCCAGGCTACTCTTCATACTTTCGGGCAGCTTTATAATAAAAGGAATAGCTGCCGATCCTTCATAAGCATACGTTTTACGCCACAAATGATGATCTCCCAACATATCGCCATGATCGGCCACAAAACATATCAGCGCATTGTCATACATTCCTTTCTTTTTCAGTTCATCCACAATACGCCCTACCTGCTCATCAATGAAAGTCACCGAAGCATAATAATACTTACGGGAATTCCGGGCATATTCCACTCCATAGTTCCCTATAGCCGCTTCGGGATTCTTTTCGGGATGGGCATCTATTGCAAGGTCTTTACACCAGTCACCTACCACGGGAGCAGGTATTTCTCTGCCTTCATACATATCCACTATTCGCCGGGGGGGATCATACGGGCTATGTGGACGGGCAAAAGATACTTTCAAGAACAAAGGCTGTTCAGAAGAATAACCTTTTATCGCCTCCACCGCCCTGTCTCCTGTCCATACGGTAGGATGCAACCGTTCGGGCAAAGCATACGCTTTCGCTTCGTGGGCGTTCCACTCCACCCCCGTACTGTCGGGATCCAGACCGAAAGCCTGCGTATTGAACCATTTACGATAATCACTCATAAAATAAGGAGACTCCACACGTCCGCTTTCATCCAGAATAGTCGCTTCGAATCCATGCAACACATTCTGCGGATGCCAATGCATCTTTCCTATTCCCAATGTGTGATAACCCAAGTCTTTCAACATCTGTGGCATTTCATAGGGATAATGATCCGCCACTTGTCCATATCCTAACAAGCCATGATGCCAAGGAGACATACCTGTCAGCATACCCGCACGTGCCGGAGTACTGCTTGGAGCAGCCGTATAGGCATTGCAAAATAAATGCCCATCGGCTGCCAAGCGATCCACATTTGGAGAAATCACAGCTTCATTTCCCGCACACCCCAATGCATCCCAACGCTGTTGGTCAGTCATTATTAAAATGATATGCGGTTGTTTCTTTTCCGGTTGTGCAGCCTGCCCAGGCATAGCGGACAAACCAAGGCTACCGGCCATACACCATCCTATATAGTTATACTTTTTCATTACTAGCCAATTAATAAGAAATAAAGTTCCATTCACAACTATCATTTTACAAAATCCGTATCGTTATATTGGATTTGCAACTTCTTCAGTTCCGCCTGCATATCAGCCAATACTTCACTATAAGTAGGATCATTGATTACATTATGCATCTCGGCAGGGTCTTTTTCCAAGTCATAAAGTTCCCATGCATCAATGTCATTGTAGAAGTGAATCAATTTATAACGGTCTGTACGTACTCCATAATGACACTTCACCATGTGTTCGGCGGGGTATTCATAAAAATGATAATATAATGATTTACGCCAGTCCGCAGGCTTCTTCCCTTTCAATAAAGGCAACAAAGACTCGCCTTGAATATCTTCGGGTACTTTTACACCGGCCAGTTCCAGGAAAGTAGGTGCATAGTCTATATTCTGTACCATTTCAGTGATATCACCTTTCCTGTCAAATCCTTTCGGCAAACGCATGATGAGTGGGGTACGCATAGATTCTTCGTACATAAAGCGTTTGTCAAACCATCCGTGCTCTCCCATATAAAATCCTTGGTCGGATGTATAGACGACTAATGTATTATCCAGTAACCCGTTTTCTTTCAGATAATCGAGCACACGCCCTACATTATCATCCAAGGATTTGACAGTTTTCATATAGTCGCGCATATAACGTTGGAATTTCCAGTTTGCCAACTCCTTTCCTTGCGGATTCTTCTGATAAAAATCATCAATCACAGGACCGTAAAATGCATCCCATGCTGCACGCTGTCCTTCGTCCATACGTCCGATAAAGCTTTCATACAATGATTTCAAACGGGATTCCTTGTCAGGACGGAGCATCTTCAGATCATATATCATATCCATATCTTTCACAATACTCATCTCCTGAGCTGCGGCAGCTTCACGTCCGTTATAATCGTCAAAGAAATTATCGGGTAAAGCAAATTCTTTATCTTCATATAAAGCCAGGTTACAGGTATCCGCCATCCAATTACGATGAATAGCCTTATGATGAATAAGCAGACAGAATGGTTTTTCTTTATCGCGCTTATTTTCCATCCAGTCTATGGCATCATCGGTAATCAGATTAGTGATATACCCATGTTTCTGAATGGTATCATTGGTTTGTGTGATGAAATCCGGATTATAATAATCACCCTGTCCGGGAACAATCTCCCAATAAGTAAAGCCTGTCGGCAAACTTTCCAAATGCCATTTCCCGATTAATGCAGTCTGATAACCCGCCTTCTGCAATAGTTTCGGAAAGGTTTGCTGTGATGAATCAAATACACAGGTAGAATTATCATAAAATTTATTCTCACAACTATGTTTACCCGTAAGCATACAAGCACGGCTAGGGCCACTCAGAGAGTTTGCGACAAAACTGTTTGTAAAACGTACCCCGTCGTTAGCAATCCGATCCAAGTTGGGCGTATCCATATAACGTTTGTCATAGCAACTCATCATCTGAGCCGTATGATCGTCCGTCATAATATAGACAATATTCAAAGGTTTTTCTGTTACCGGCTCCGTACAGCCGGTCAGAGCGGATATCGCCAATATTCCGCCATAAATCAATTTGTTTTGATGTTCCATTAATGGTAATGACTTAAAGTTTAAAAATAAGTTGATCCTTTGTCGCCAAACAAAGGTCCTCTCTACTTATATGGCAATCGGGAAAGGAATGTTCCTAAAGAAATAAAATATTTTTTTATAAAGTTTGAAAGCTTATCATCACACTCTTTCATTTGGATAAATCGCATCCGATCTTCTCAAATGGAAGCTGGGGGAATCCATTGATCCGCTGATAAATGAGCGCATCGTCCTTAAATCCCTTCAACGGATCAGCAGCATCCACAAACCCCGGATCCAAACCGGTAGCCCAATTGTTATACAATTCCAACCACTCGGTACGTCCGCGTACTACATTTCCAATCTTATAGAATAAATTTCCTTCTATCACATTGCCTTTCGGATAAGAGGTGTCATTGTCCCAATATTCAGCGAGCAAAGGATAGACCGTACTGTAAGGAGGATTTTTATAATTGACTGTTTGCAAACGCTGATCAATTATCGCACCTTTCTCTATCATGAATTTGCCCCAGCCCTGCATACGCGCATCTATATGAATGGCAACAGGAGAATCTATAAATATATTATGCCGGTAATGATTATTATGCCCTCCACCGATAAGTACCGGCAAAGACCCTGCTTTGTAATAAATATTACCATAAACTTCTGCTCCACAAGCTCCGTCATCATGATAAGTAGCCGTTACACGATGACGCGGACTCAACTCATGAAAATAACAATAGCGGATAACATTTCCCTGTTCCGAAGGATCACGACCATAATAAACAGCTCCCTGATCATCGACTTCAGAACACACGTTCGTTATGTCACACAGTTCTATCACATGGTTATTTCCATGAAACAGGATCGCCATACTGGGTGCATTATAGATATCACATTTAGAGATACGGTTGCCCACACCATCCATCCATATTCCGGGACGATAGGATTTCTCAATCCGGTTATAATCATGTATCCGGCAATTCTCCACATAATTTCCGGCAGGAGTCAATGAGGCTCTGTCTCCTCCTCCCAAACTGATACCTCCGGCACCCACATTATAAATATAGCAATCCACGACTCCGTTTTCCGTTCCTCCTTCCCGATTGAACAGGATGTTCTGATAAACTGTTCCCATCAAATCGCCCACAACACGCGAAGCAGGGCTACCTCCCGATTCGTGTCCTCTCTGGTTGCCAGCCTTCAACGTTCCCTTTCCGATGGATACGCCCACTCCACCCATATTGCGTATAATGCAATTCTTAATCAAAGCACGATGAGTATTCTCCATATAGACACCGATATGCCTGCCATACTCAAAAGTGATGCCTTGCACCTTCACATCCTTACAATGCTCAATCGCCATCAACGGACTTTCCAATAAGGAAACACTCCAATTTTCCATCTTTCCGGCAGGCGGATATACATACATCTTCCCTCTCCCGGCATCAATCACATATTCGCCCGGCACATCCAGTTCCTCCAGCAGGTTCAAGGCAAACCATTGACGCCAAGGCGCACCTGTCATAAATCCATATACCGTATGCTGCCTCGTATGAATCATTTTATGTATCGTGTCGATACTTTCCACACAAATCATGTCATCGGCATAACCGTGCGCAAAGTATCCGCTTATCCACATATTCTCTACCGATTTCCAACCCGAAGGGCGCTCTTCCTGATATCCGAATACAGGGAAAGGAGCTTCTTTTCCTTCCTTAGCCACCCCCGATTCCTGTATTTTTCCAATCATAACCGTAGAGTCATTCGGCCAACGGGCAATTCGCAGAGGCTGACCATCCACAAATACTTCTGTCCATGCCACCTGACTGGGCCGTCCAAAACCTGTAGCGTGCAGCCCCACCAACTCCATCCGGTTTTTCTTGAAGTCGATTTCTCTTATCAGACTTCTGACTTGCGGTTGCAACCGGTCTAATACCGCTTGCTCCTTTACCGGTTTCAGACTATTCCTTGTAACAGACTTTCCTCCCGAGATAGTTACAGTTTCATCTTGATAAGGGTGAATGAAGACATGGTCACGGTTCACCTCCAATGTGGCGTCTATCTCATAAGTTCCCCCACGAAGCATCACCTCCACTTGCTGACCGGCAGTTATCTCTTTCATCTTTCCAAGGGCCGCCCCGATGGTCTTCAGAGGGTGGGACAAAGTGCCGGCATTCCGGTCATCTCCTTTCGGCGACACATACAAAACACCATTTCCGTCAGCATAGCAGCCTATTGCATTGATCAATAAGAACGCCACCAGCAACCAATTCGTTCTTTTCATAAATTCTTTTTGATTTTATAATTTCCGTATATGTTTCCGAAGCTCAATCAACAGATCCACATCTTTCTGACGCATCTTTCCTTCCCGGTTCGGCGGAAGGTTTAAAATCAAGATATTGTCCTGAGCCGTTGCCCGTTGGTACAGCTTGACCAATTCATCTATTGACTTATATTCTTTATCAGTAGTATGATAGAACCAACGCTTGCTTAAACATACGGTTGATTCAAAAGGCATATAATACCGTTTTCCGTTGTGAGTAAACACTTTGGGATCCGGATTAGCAGGCAGAAGCGGATCGCCCAAGCGGAAGTCACTGGGAAAATAACGGATAGGATCACCTTCCTTCTGTTCTTCCGGAATAATTTTATATGATTTCTCCGGCGCATTCGGATTATGGGGATCCGCATCCTCGCCTATCGTCCAGTTAATTCCGATCTGGCATTGCGGCTCACGGCTTTTGATGGTTCTGTATATACCTTCTACCGGCCAGCGATAACCGGGTTTCACCCAACTTCCATCAAACCAGAACTCCACTATTTTAGTATATTTTTCCGTGATGTCCATCAGCTCGTCCAACTGCTTCAACATGTATGTATTGTACTCCCTGTCCGACTCCACATTGTCAACATCCGCATTGACTTTCCTGTCCCACAACGAGTAATACAGTCCCAGCTTCATGCCCTGTTTCTTACATTCCCTAGCTACGGCTTCAATCACATTCGTTTTATTTCCCGAACTCGCCACGTCATAATCAGTATACTTACTGTCCCAAAGACAAAAGCCCTCATGATGTTTTGCCACCAGAATGATATACTTCATACCGGCATCTTTCGCTGTCTTCACCCATTGACGGGCGTCAATCTCCGTAGGGGCATAAGTTTCCACCGGGAAAGACCCGTCCGACCATTCCACATCATGGAACGTATTGATACCAAAATGAATGAACATACCATACTTGCGCTTGATCTGATCTTTCTGGTATTTTGAAGGTTTCTCAGAAGGTATCGCAGTTGAAATACCCGGTTGCGCCTGTGCAATTTCCAACGAACACAAAAACAAAGATAACAATAACAGTTTTTTCATATTGATTTATTTTTAGAATAAGTCTTGCTTTTTATCTCCATTCATCCGATCTATACACACCGATGACAGTGTAACCTCATATCTTATCCCCCACCTTGCGCACATTGCTTTTGGACCGGAAACGGAATAGAGATTATAGTCCATATCCACTTTGCTTTCAATAACAGCAAAACAAAAGGTCTTTTATTTAATGGCAATCGTGCGGGAGATACTCCTAAACCAAGGAATCTCTTTATTGTAAACTTTCCGCATAATTTAACGAATAAAGTTCTCTTTTTTACGAACTTTCAGGAAAGGACTTCTGTTATACATTCCCTGTATACGCAGAGCCTATCCATTACCAAAAGTCGGAAAAGATAGAGATTGACAGAAATTTACTTCCGGAAAAAACAATTCTGAAAATGGCGAATAGATTCATAAGGTACGTTTTTTAAAAGCCTGATGAGCTACAAATATACAACATAAAGAAGTGTTTGTCAAAAGGGGCGGAATACGATAACGGAACTTGGCACAAGTTATGACGAATCTTGGTACAGGACACAGTGCATCTCAGTGCAAGTTGCAGTGGAACTTGATACACTATACATATGTATAAACTTATACGTATGTAACATGACAGACCACATATTACTAATGTTACCGGATATGTTACTCTTTTCATTTACTAGAAAAGAACCGGTCCTTTTTTTTAAATGTCCTTATGTTTTTGGTAAACGCCAGCACCTTTTTCAAAAAGGTCAGCATGTTTCATGAACCAGCCCGGCTGGTCTGGCGGACAAGCCTATCATGTCCGACAAACTAACCAAACCGGTTCATCACACTACCCCCTCACTATGCAGGTGTTCACTCTTCTCCTTTCATTCTGTCATCTCAGTTAAAACACACTAGTTATCAACTTATTAATAGCAAGAAAATCTCCCCTCATTTCTGTTTCAGCTGTAGATTCTTCTCCTTTCACAGGAAAGAATGGAGATGCAAGGTGAAGGAAGATAACAGGAAGTTTCAAGGGTAAATGAAGAAGGAAAGAAGAGTATCTACCCCAAAAAACTGCCACCATTCCTGTAAAACCACAATAAAAATTGAAGCCTAAAAGATGGTGGCAGCACTTAACTCTGTTACAGACGTTTTTAACCCACAAAAGAAACGGAACAATATAACAAAGTACTTTACGAAGTGACGGAACAGATCATCGTTTCATTTTATTTTTCATAATATACATCAACATATACCGGACAATGATCCGAAGCAACATGATCCTCTATCCTACCTTTCCGTCTGACTGCAAATTTTCCTTTTTTCTTCTCATATCCATAAATATAATCAATGCACTCCCCATTGCAAGTTATCCAACGGTCATCGGTCAAAACCTTAAAATATTTCCGAATATTTTTCTGAGTTAAAGAAGAAGGTACAGAATTCATGTCACCTGCCATAAAAACAGGCTTTTCTTTAGAAAACACCTCCTTCAGTATAACCTCTATTGATTTTATCTGATCAGCAGCAGTCAAAGAAAAATGAGTAGCGAGAAAAATATATTTCTCAAACTCCACGACCAACAACGTTCGGGCTTCTTCTCTTCCCGGAAGAGATACATTCCTGACATTCAACGGTTTTTCTTTCGACATGACACCAATACCATATTTACCACCACCGTAACTGATAGCAGGTCCGAATACATAATTCATCCCTGTTACACTGGCTATTTCTTCCAACACATTTACAGGACTACGATGAGTTATACTATCCAGTTCCTGCAAAGCAACGACATCGGGATTCACATCGGATATAACATTGGCTATACGTGCATAGTCCACTTTTCCATCCATTCCTATTCCATTGTGTATATTATAAGACATAATGCGCAAGCTGTCACCATGGGCAGAAGAAGCATGTAATTCAACCCCAACGATCAAGAATAACAAACATAAAATTAATTTTTTCATTTCTCCAATCATTCAGTTTTTAGAGGATATCCCCTGAGTCATATTAAAGTTATTTTTGCAATCTTATGGAAGCCATCTTCTTAAACAATTCCAGTTTCTGAAGAGATAATAAAGCTTTCTTGCGCCATTCCTTGTCACCATACACTCCGGCCTCGGAATAGTTGAATGGTTTAAATCCTATTTTACGGATATTTTTTCGTGAAACTAACGTATAGTCGTCATTCTTCACATCCTTAAACAAAGGATCGAGCATAACAGAGTGAGGCTCCTTCATCTTCTTCCATTCCGCAAAGCTCTTATCCATCATAGTAATGGGAGTGGAATCTGTGCGCCAATATAAATTATAATCCATATCCACATTTGCCTTATCCCAAGTTCTGACCAAAGTCTCCCCTTTATCATGCAAGATGATATTATGCTTAAAATGTAAGGAAAGATGTGGTTCCGCACGCGTCAACTGCACTTGATGATAAAAGCCGAACGCTAATATATTATTCTCTATCTTGTTATTTTTCCCATAATGCTGATGAAAACCGCCACTCTTGCAACGAAGCACCAGATTATTACTCATTTCCACTCCTGTGGAACCTTCATCAGTGTATAGTCCCCAGCCTCCGTAATCATAGGACAACACATCTGTTATCACGTTGTTGCAAACCTTGGTTCCTTCAGACTCGCCCAAGGTGTAGACAGCTCCCATGTCCGATAGCTCTCCCCATCCGATGTGATGGATGCGGTTATACATAATGATATTGTGCACGGAAGGGCTATGCTTCTTCATCATCACAGTTTCCATCTCTCCCTTTTCATTCAATACAGGAATCGGTGAAGCCGAATCTTCATTATATCCCCATACCCATCCTACGGAAACACCGGAATAAAGGATGTCGAAAATATCATTATGGGTCACTTGGTTGTCACTGGTATGAAACAAAGCAACTCCTACTCCGCAGGGTTGTTCGTGTCCAGCATCGGTGACAATATTGTTATTGATGACATTGCCGCTGGTCACTTTACGCGTAGTGGCTCTCAAATAAGGTTCGCCTATTTTAATGCCACCTGCGCCCAAATCGGCGATGTAGCAATGCTCGATTCTATTCTGGTGGCACTCCCGTCCGAAGCTGATGCCATATGCACCGGTATGAAGCATCTCGCAATCCTCAAAAATGATGTTTTCCGCAAAATCAAACTGGATGGCCGCCTCTGTGCCTGCTGCTGCTTGCATCGGCTCTTCGCCCTCGAAGGGAACCATGTAAGAAGAATATTGGAACGACAATCCCTTGAATTTTATGTTCTTCACAGGATTCTCCGGTTCTCCCTTCACCGAAATCCATTGATGCAGTACCGGAGCGACGCAAAACGCTGTATTCATATCCTCTCCTTCACGAGGCATATAATAGAGATAGCCGGTTTCACGGTCCAGAAACCACTCACCTGCCATATCCAGCGCCGCCTTGTAGTCATACATAAAGTAGCGGGAACCTTTAAGAATCTGGTTCCACGGCTTCATGCCCCTTCCTTCCATATAGATGCGGGCAGAGTCCACCTCCACATATTTCGGGTTCTTGCGCGTAATGTCCCATTTGTGGTAGAAACGAAACTTGATGTTTTTCAGTTCCTTTCTGGAAAGTCCTTTCATTGATTCCCAGTCGGAATACTCAAAATCAATCTGCTGGACAGCATAGTTAGCAAGGCTGCCCCCCTTGACAATCGGGGTTTCTTTGGACGACTTTACAAAAAACCAGTCCACGTTGGGAGTACGAGCCAAAATAGCACGCTGCCCGTTCACATAAAACTGCTCAAAGTTAAATCCATACCTTAACACCTCCGGGATATAAGCTTTATACAACCCGTTCTCACATTTTTGCCATCCCTTTATGCAAAGACCTCCCATGAAACGCGGCTTCTCCTTCCCTTGCGATTTGATAACCACAGGACGGGAAGAAGGCGTCTCAATAGAAAGAGGGGCTTCCATGTAATAATCACCGGAAGCCACCTGCACAAACAAGGTGTCAGCCGACCCGTCAGAAGAGAGTTTCCCTTCAAGTGCTTTGTTCAAAGAGTAGAAAGGAGAAGTGGCGGTACCATCCCCTTGACTATCATTACCATTACTAGATATATAAACAATATTCTGACCGCCCTTGGCTGACTGTGTTTTCTCGTAGGAACCATACGCCGAAACAGACGACAATCCACATACGGAAAAGAAAATTGCAAACACAAAACTTGTATATTTCATTCTATCTTATTTTTTAAGATGCCGGTATCTCAAACGGCTTTATCATTTAAATTATTACCAAACTTGATAAGGTGCTCCCTTTATCGTCAACAGAGAAGATACGCCTGCCGCATAGTTGGGCTGTCCTCCCCCTACGAACAGAGTCACCTGACCGTTCTTTTCCACCAAATTGCCGTCAGTTTCCGTCAGAGCCAACTCCTCAGGCGTCAACGTAAAAGAAACACTGGTGGACTCTCCTCGTTTCAGATGAATCCGCTTGAAACCTTTCAATGCACAAAGAGGAATTTGCTTCCTGCCGTCCTGGGGATGCACGACATAAAGTTGCACCACCTCATCGCCGTCACAATCTCCCGTATTGGAAACGGTAACAGTGACCCGGGCTGTATCACCGGTATGAGTTTCATCCACACATTGCACATCCGAATAGGCGAAAGTGGTATAACTCAAGCCATATCCAAACGGATAACGCGGTTCCCCTTTAAAGTAGCGGTAAGTACGTCCAAGCATCGAATAGTTCTCGAAAGGAGGCAAATCATTGTCACTTTTATAGGTTGTCAACGGCATGCGTCCTGCCGGATTGCAATGCCCAAAGAGCACATCGACAATGGCATCTCCCGCTGCTTGTCCGCCATACCATGCCTGAAGCAACGCATCGGCATTCTGGCTTTCCCACTCAAAACTCATTACCGAGCCCGACATATTGACTATAATCAAAGGACGTCCGGTTTTCTTCAGTTTTTTCAACAGCTCAATCTGCACCAAGGGAAGCTGCATAGTGGTGCGGTCTCCGCTGGCAAACCCTCCATAGCCTGCTGCTCCGGCATCTCCGGCTTCACCTTCATAATCGGCACTTATACCACTCACAAAAACAATAACGTCCGACTGCGCGGCTTTATGAGCTACTTGTACGAATGACGGAGCATCCTTCAGTTTATCCACGATACCTACTCCCGGCAAATAATTAATTTTAATCTTATCGCCCAAGCGTCGCTTCAGACTCATATAAGGAGTAACGATTTCAGAAGGAGTCCCGAAATAATTAGCCAGCTGGGTCTGCCCGTTATCGGCATTGGGCCCAATCAAGGCTATGCTCTTTATCTTTGAAGCATCAAGAGGCAAAATGTGATTCTTATTCTCCAACAAGACGATAGATTCCTTAGCCATGCGCTCCGCATGTTGCTTATGCGCTTCGCATTCCAAGACTTCCCGTCCGATGGAGCTGTAGGGCACTCGTTCTGCCGGGTCGAACATACCTATCTTAAATAGGATAGTAAAGAGACGGCTTAAAGATACGTTAATATCCCTTTCCGAGTGCAGCCCTTTCTTTACACCCTCTGCCAGCAAATGATACAAATTGCCACATTCCAGGTCGGTACCGGCAAGCAGGGCATCGCTCATTGCTATTGTATGCTCGGGGTGCGTCTTATGGAACTCGGCAAAGTCTTTCAATGCCCAACAATCGGATGTGACATATCCGTCGAAATGCCACTGGTTGCGCAGAATATCCACCAGCAAGGGGTCATTGCCGCAACAAGGCTGACCGTTCAGCCGATTGTAAGCGCACATCACCCCGTGTACCTTTGCTTTCGTAACCAGTTCGCGGAAAGCCGGCATGTAGGTATCCCACAAATCAAAGACAGAGGGGCGAGCATCGAATGAATGGCGATTGTATTCGGGACCGCTATGCACTGCATAATGCTTGGCGCAGGCTACCGATTTCAAATAATGCGGATCCTCTCCCTCCAAGCCGCGTACAATTGCCGCGCCCATCTTGGCGGTAAGATAAGGGTCTTCTCCATACGTTTCCTGTCCGCGTCCCCAACGGGGATCGCGGAAGATATTGATGTTTGGAGTCCAGTAAGTCAATCCGCGATACCGCGTACCGGTCTTACCCGCTTTCCAATCTTCATTAAAAAGCGCACGTCCTTCCGTAGAGGTAATATCCCCCATCTTTTGCAAGGCTTCTGTATCAAAGGTAGCCGCCATGCCGATGGCCTGCGGAAAGACAGTAACCTTCTCCAACGTGCGCGCCACGCCGTGCAATGCCTCGTTCCACCAGTCATACGCCGGTATGCCCAAACGTGGAATAGCCGGAGAATGATGCTGCATCAACAGTACTTTCTCCTCCAGCGTCAATCGTGCTACAAGATCCTTCACACGCACCTCCAAGGGCAAATCAGCATTCCTGAAAGGGAGATTTTCCACCTGCGCCTGCGCCCCAAAAGACCAAAAGCATAACACGAAATAAAGTGAAATCTTCTTCATATTGGTTTCTTCATTAAATCCTTCCTTATTTTTTCAATCCGCGTTCCGCTTGAAAGGCAAAATGCCTCAAGTACTTTTCATCCGGTCCGGCTTCACGGATAACTTTCTGCACATCAATCGACAGCCTCTTCGGTTTGGGAGCCGTCCAACTGAAAGAGGCAGGAACGTTTGCCGTCTCAGCTGGCACTATCGCCCGATTGGCTATATACAGTTTCTGTATGCCATTACGCAATGAATTGGAACTGATAGGCGCTATCTCCAGCTTGCCCTTTCCCGGAGTACGTTTCTTGTCAACGGTCTTTTCGCCCACCAGTTCATCGTTGAAGTAGAAGCGGAACGTCTTGCCGTCATAGCTGAAGGCAACCGTATTCTCCTTATCATCCTCCACCACATTACCCGAAGCTATCTCATACAGGTTGTCGTTGCCTCCGCCTATGTTCAAGTAGGCTACAGCCTGCTTTCCCTGAATGAGCATACCATAGAATCCATCCGTACCGAACGAGCCGTTTTTCCGTACAATCCAACGCTGCTCCTTCCGCCCCGACAAATTGAGGAACGTGCTGATCGGATGAAAACAAGCGTGTACGGTCAGCTGTTCGGCGTCCATACCCGGACGATTGTCGAAGACTGGTCTGGGAGTGTTCATGTCGAAATTATTATTTTCCCAAGTCTGCAATTCCGCCGATGAACTTCTGCCAAAGCTGGCAACCTTACCGCTTACCTTGCCCACCACCGTGTTCTTTATCGTGATTTTCGAACTGCACTCATCAAATCCCATCGCGTCTACCACGCCATAGACTCCCTCACCTTTGTATATCTGGTCAATGTAGTTACCATCATATACCGAACCTTCGCAATCGCCCAATGAATAAATGCCCGCAGCATCACCCAGCGTCTGTGCCACATGGTGTATGTAGTTATGGGCGATGTAATTGTTCTTGGTGTAATTCGGGTCAAAAGCCCAGGTCCATCCCATGCTCACGCCGCTGTAGCTTACATAAGATATTTCGTTTTTCAGAATCTTGTTATTGGAAGTCTGAGCCATCCATACGCCAACGGCAGCAGGATGAACATGTCCAAGGCTGGTAATCAAGCAATTGCTTATCACATTATCGCGAGGGACGTCACGTTCCGGCACACCGGCTTCCTTAACCTGGCGGATATCAAAGCCAATGTATATGCCTCCCGCACCGGTATCAGAGATTTCACAACCATTCAGTTTTATGCCACGGCATCCCTTGGCTATGGCTACGCCGATAGCTCCCAAATGACGCATGCCGCACTGTCCGAACGTAATATTATCAGCATATTCAAAATGTAAAGAGGCACCTGCCGTAGGTGCTGCCTGTGCGCCCGTAAATCCCGGTCGAATATCCGAAGGGAAATAGGGAATGCTTTTCTGGATTTCTGCCGGCCAGTTGGGAGCAATGTCATACAGCCCCATCCGATAAGAGGTATATTGGAAATCAATGTTTTCAAACTGCACATTCGCTATCGGATACTGGGCGGTACCCTCGAAATCCACAATGCGTTCCAACCGGGGAGCATGGATATTCATCTCTTTGGGATTTTCCCCCTCATTGGTCAGCAGGTGCAACTTGCCGCTTTTCCTGTCAAGAAACCACTCCCCCGCTTCATCCAAAGCCTCACGTATGTTTTCAATCCTGTAACGCATATTCTGTCCGAAATTTCCTACAGGATAGCGACAAGGAGAGGTGAAATAGACTTCATTTTTAAGCGTATCTATCGACAAGATGGATTGCCAGGAACACTCCCAACTATGGAAGGTCAATATCTCGGCGTTCTGCCAATCGTCCCAATAACGAACGTCATCGCCTGTATACGCAAAACCACAACGTGATAACCAGAATTTTGCTTCCTTTTCAGAATCACCCAATACACGATTGGCTTTTCCTATAATGGAAAGCCCACCTTTTGTTCTGAAGAATCCTTCATTAGGGGTACGTGCACGTACCAAACGTTTATGCCCGGAAAATAATTGTCGGAAATACCAATTTCCATTTTTCACTTCTGGTAATTCTGCCACCCAGTGGTTCGATTCTATTTCCACCCAATCCGTAATGTGCCTGCCGCCGCTCAATACGACGTCTCCTTTTCCCCACGAACGGAATGTCACCATTCCATCATTTCCGGAGTTCTGCTCGGAAGTCATCCGCAACGGAGCCTCCAGTTCATACAATCCAGGGGCAATACATACATTTACCGGATCGATATTCCCGCTTGCACGCAACTCTTTGAGTTTTTCCGTCACCTGCTGAAGGGAAACGAACGGATTGTTCTTACTGCCATCTCCCTGTCCTGAAACCTGTTGGGATACATATACATCAATGGTCTTAGCTGAACTTCCTAAAAAAAGCCCCAACATACAACCAAATCCCAAAAACCTTTTGATATTCATTTTGCAATATAGTTTATACGTTATTACTCCATCAACGCCGTTACGCACCAAAGGTAGGGTGCCTGCCCATGATAATCGCCGGTTATGCGGGGACGGTCGTAATAATACTGCTTGTCATTCTTCTTATTGGTGCCCACACATACTTCAGTCACATCGCCCTGCTCATTGATATAAGGGACAAGTGCCAACCACGCTTTTCGCGCAATCGGGGCATATTCTTTCTTGGGGAGCCATCCTTGCTTCACACCGGTAATAATGGCATAAGCAAACATTGCCGAGCCTGAAGTTTCCGGCCAGCAGTCCGGCTGGTCCACCAGCTGGTTCCACATTCCGTTTTCTCCTTGATACTCTTTCAAGCTATTCATCATCGTCAAATATCCCTTCAAAATACGTTTACGCTCTGGATTGTTTTTGGGAAGCGCTTTCAACAATTCCGTCATGCCAGCTGCCATCCAGCCGTTTCCGCGTGCCCAATAGAAAGGAACGTCTGGGGCGTGATAAAACAATCCGTTCTCGCATTGCAATTCATCTAGATAATAAACCATCTCCTTTGCCGCCCGATTAATATATTCCTTGTTTCCTGTCACCCGGTATGCCTGGCTCTGTACAATAGTAATCATAAACATATCGTCAATCCAAAGGCGGGTCTGCCAAGAAAAGCCTTTTTGCGCCCATTTCTTTTCTCGGTCACTGGCGTCAGCTGGCAATTGCCATTGCGTGTCGGCATAAGGCATTCCCAAATCATAATATTTCTGATTCTTAGTGATTCGGTAAAATTCCAAAGGCAAACAACCGAACATGTTCAAATCGACATGGTTCTTAATCGGGAGATACACCTTCTCCTCCGTGAACAAAGGTTCAAAACGCTTCTCCAACATTCCGATCAGTTCATCATCACCGGCTACCTGGGCATAGCGCAAAGCCCCCAGCCACGTACAAACTTCGGCATAATGAATCCATTTGCCATCATGCAGAAAGTGTTTGCCCGGTATGAAGTGGCGGCCCAACTTGGCACCAATCTCTTTCGGGACATATCCTTCGGGAAAATTCTTCAAATTCAAATCTCCGTTACCTTTTGCAAAACTTTTCCCTCCAACAACCAACGCCAAAAGCAAGCATAAAACATATTTCATATTTTCATTTGTTTGATATAAATTTATAAAAGATACAACTATTACTTTTTCTCGTAAAAGATGGGCAAAGGCGGTGCGTCAACCGGCTTATTGCTACGAGGCAATTCCTCGGGCGCCACCCCTCCCAATTTAGACCGATAGATCTTCAATCCTCTGACAGGCGCATTCCAAAGGCTTACTAAAGTTCCTTCGCATCCACGATCAGGCATCATCTGCGCATGCACTTCCATGTATTGGTCGAACAGCAACAAGGCACGATTACAAATCTCCTGCGCACGTAGCTGTTCCGCTTCCGAAACCGTTCCATCCTCTTCCTTACGAATGGTCTGTATCTCAACAGCCTCTTCGAAAGCCTGCAAATAGATAACCGAACAGAGAATCCGATTACCGATGAACGACAGATAACGAAAGGCTTCACTCGACTTATCGAGCGGTTTAATCAAGTCGGACAGGACTTTTCCCGCTTCCAGATAGTAATCATGCGCAGCTTTTATCTGTTCCTTTCTCATCCACGTGTACGAACCTCCCGCACGCCAGGCTCCCATCCAGCAGAAGCCAATATTCCCCAAGTGTTTCTTGGCATAACTATCTCCTTCATTCACCATTGTCATTACACTGTCATACCTTTCCACATCTTCGATGCCCAATCTTGCCGCATACTCCTGATAGAAAAAATAGGAAGAGAGCTTCCCTTTCAATGTTGACTCCGCGGCATAACGCGCCGATGTTCGGTTCTCTGCCGTCCGCCAGTGGTTATACAACAAAGAGCCATGCTGTTCACCGGGCAGCATTTGCTCGATATATCCCATCAGACGTGCATTGCCCTCAACCGAGTTTTGATACAGGTACATCAATCCGTCAAACTCTATCCAGGAGTATAGTTCCGTATGACGCATATCCTCCGGAGTGTGGATGACGTCCATGACAGCCTGTGCCGTTCCCTCGCTTCCATGCGAAGGCATCAGACAGATAGGAGTCTCCGGCAAAGCCAGACGTGCCAACCGGTACCCCCCTTTCGTATAATCCGTGATGGAAGAATAGATACCTAATTTCAATTCCGGTCCATCGTGCTTCTCTGCCTGCAACTTCTCTATAGTCTTCACAATGATACCTACCTGCTTATACAAGGCATTCAAGTCAGACTGTTGGGAACGAATGGGAGCACATACCGTAGAATCATTGGCAATGTCCTCCGGGAAATATTCATTCAGTGTGTTTCTTACCTCCTCTTCCGTGCAACGCGGTCCCCATCCTCCGGTTTCTTCCGTTATCATCTCCAAGGCATTCAGTCGGGGATAGCTTCTCAGGATGTCTTCGGTGGTTTGCACAGTTTGTTCAATGGTTGCGTAGCGAGGCTCGAAAGAGTATTGCACATAGAATCCCAAATCAGCGGCATAGTTTATCAGCTTCTGCATCCAAGCCACTGCAAATCGGCTACGCTCGGCAGGATTGGAAAAGAGGGGTTCGGCACCCGGTATACAAAAAATGCTGTCATTTCTCGACACGTTCTTTTTCAACCGTTCGTTGTCATACATGTAATGCACATTTCCATAGAAGAAATTACCGGCAAGCGCCAAGCTGTCTCCTATTTGCGTTTCGTACCACTGACCCGGATAGCTGTGAATCACCAGTTTGTTAAAACGCATACGCAGCAAAGAGTTCAGATACTCCTTGGCATCTTCTATCTTATAAGAAGAAATGTCCATCGGGAAATTCACATGTTGGCGGATTCCTCTCCAACGCACTTTGGGAGTTACCATTTTGCTCTCTATCTGTGAAAGTTTCTTCTTCACCCCAGGCTTGGAAACGCCGGTCACATCAAACGTATAGCCCAGTTCCTCAAGCAGCGTATAGAAACCGTGCGCAGCTCCCAGTTCATCTCCGCCTATCAGGCATATCCGGTTCTCTTCCACCCGATAACCAAACGATCCATCCTCCAGCGTGGAGTCCACACACAAGACGTAGTTCACCTTCTCTGCTCCGGGTATCTCTTTCAGATACAGCTTCATATCTTTTTCCACCAACTTCGTAGTAACGGAAGGTTCAAAGCCTTCGCATTCCACTTTCATGCCACCGCAGCTTGCCAACAACAACCAGCAAGCCAAGAACGGAAGTAAAATAAAAGTATAATTAAAACGTTTCATTCTATTCATGGTATATTAATTTGTTTTTCTTTTCCGAACCGACTACCGTCATCTTCAGACCTTGTTTATCTGTAACCAATACAATGTCCGCTGGCGATTTTATTTTTAGGATTGACTTCCCGTCACGGAACAACTCATCGAAAGCACCGCAAGCCAAACGTTTGATTGTCCCTGTTTCATCAATATCCAACGCCACCATTCCCTGATACTTGCCAGTGTACACATGATTACCCACCCGGATAGAGAACTCAGTGCGGGAGTCGTTTTTCAACGAAAGATAATCCGTCACAACCACGGCACCGTCCGCACAACGGTTCCCTTCAACATAGCCGTTGGGAAGAATCCCCAACTTAGCCACATTCTCCAGCGAGAAACGGGTTGCCACAGCCTTTCCTGCCACCTCCTTTTGCCACTCACTGAGGTCATTCGCATAAAAGTCATTTTGCGCTTCCCCTTCTAACAGCAACTTACCTCCGGCATTGACATAACGTCTGATGAAATCGGCGGTTTTGGGCTTGATATACTGAGGGTTCAGCAAAACGACCGCCTCAAAGACATGTCCGTTCATCATGGGTTTGTACTCGTGGTTCAGTGTCAGTACATCGTTCTCTATCAAATCAGTCGGCACCAAGGCATTCAGATAGCCCGCCTTCCACATTTCCTGCACTTTCTCCTGAAACTGCAAGGTGTTGTTAATGTCATACCTGCCCCGTTTCCCGTAATCAGGATACCAGTTTGCCAACGCCTCCATGCCGGCAATAACCAAAATACGGCAGTCGGCGTATGTAGCGTTGAAATGGTTCAGCAGTTTCGCCATGCGCTCCACTTTCCATATAGTAGGAGCCACTTCGGAAGATTCCAAAGAGACTCCCCATGCACCTTTGTCATTGATGGCATGGTAGTGCGTCCGTATGCCATATTGTAAATCCGTCAAAGCTTTGCTTGCGAAAATATCCAAATTTCTGTGATAATACATGTTGTACATCACATTCTGTGTATTCGCCATGCCGATTCCCATCTGTATGGCAGTGGCGATGTTTTCATCGCTATGCCCATAGTCGCGGGGCAACGTCCACCAATTGATGCCGGTAGACCAGATTTCATCCTCATCAAACGCATTATGGAAGGTATTGTGCAGTCCCAAGAAAACGTCCGTGCCATAGAGTTTTTTGGCAAAACGCGCCAAGGCTCTTTCCGCTCTCAAAGGTCCATGCCTCATCACATCCATATAAAAGTTCTTCGCCTTTATCTTCTCGGTGTCATTTCCCTCGGGCGAATAGCGCATCTGGAACAAATCTTCATCCAGATTCCGGTTGTATTGGTGGCGATATTGTTCCTTCATTGCCAACGAATAATGACGGATGCGGAACGTTTCGTCGTCCTTCATCATGAAGCCAGGCTGTACAGCCATGTAGCCGAACTCGTCGAAACCGATTCCTTTGAATGGGATGTCCGAATAGGCTTTCAACACCCGGTAATAGCTGTCAAGCGTGTAATCGGCAAACAGAGTCGGCCATTCATAATAAATTTCCGACATCACATACACATCGTAGCCCGCCAGTTCCTCGCCAGCGTTAATCTCTATCTGGAACCTATCCACGTCTCCTTTCTGCACACAGCAGCGGGTGATTTCGTGAAGAGAACCGGGTTTGTAGGTATCCGTGCCACATTTCTGGAAAGCGTAGGCACGCAACAGTTCCTGTTTGAACGGCTTTACCGTTCGGACATGATGCGGCTTGTTGCTGCACACGGCAGTACCGTTGGCATTCAGTCTGGTTTCCGTTTCCACAATCGTGCGACTGCAATTCTCCTCCGTATAGTTTCGTGCATGCCAGACTTGCAGCCCGATGCCGATGTTCAAGCTGTCTGCTTTCGCCACTAGGCGTTCAAACACCGGATGCATGGTTTCTACATCATAAAAATCTACGCCGTTGCGCGCCGTCAGAAAAATTAAGGTGTAAGGAGTGGTCCGGGCATACTCTTCCAATTGCTTCAAGTAAACATCCCCCTCCAGTGTTTCGGGAGTGATGAACCAATACCCTACCAAAGGATGTCGGGTATTGGCAAGTTCCGACGTATAGATCACTTCCATCTCTTGTACCGTGGCAAACACAGGCAGTATGGAACAGAAAATCAAGCAACTCAGTAGTGCTTTGGCATATCTCAATAGAACCATTGGCTTACTGATTTAATCGGTTTTTCAGTCGGTTTTACAGGTACTTCGACGGACAATCTGCCCCATGAAACCTGCAACATTCCCTCGGAAAGAATCGACTTGGTATCCTTTATGGCTACCTCATCTACCTTGCTTCCTACTGACAAAGCCAATGCATAGACAGCCTGGTCTATCTTTGTCAAATCAAAATCCTTCTCCTCACCAGCATAAATCACATAATCTATCCAGGCATTCTTCTCGTCTTTCCCTTGTTCCCAATGTCCTTTCCAAGAACCGAACCGGGCCTCAAGCAACTGAATGGCTATTTGCACCCCCTCCACTTCCAAGGTAAAAGCATCGTTGTCGCAGGAAGGCAGCTGGATGCAAGTCTCCCGGCAATTACCCAACTCAAAACGAAGCCGCAGGTCGCTCGCCTTGAATTTGCCCTCCTCAATGCGTCCGATGGTAATGTGCTTGTCTCCTCCATCCGTTCCGAAGTCCATCACAGCCACCACCTTGTTCTGTTGTTGCTGTGTGTGCATATATACGGTGCTGAAATCGAAAAAGTCGTGCAGGAAACGCACTTGCAGGTAGTGCGGCCAGTCCACCGTTCCCCAGTATGCAGTTAATGGGCGACGCTGATTCCACATACTGGAACGTGAAGCCGTGGAAAGCACGTATTCATCTGTAAGATAAGTATATCCTTTTATTTGAGGTTCGTTATATTCGAAGACATCTATTTCCGTTCTCGGATATTCTGGCTCCAAGAAGTAAGGAAGCAGATGTTCGGGGATGTGGTGAGTGGACTTTACGTCTGCACGCGGCTTGCCGCAACCCAAATCGATTTTTCCATCGGAAGCCTTTTTCAAGATGTCATAGAAGGAAGCATCAGTTAAGGTGCTGTAAGAGCGGCTATTTGGACCTACCCATTGTCCAGAGGGCTTGTGATAATGACGTGCAATCATTTCCCACCCCATTTCATACAACTCATCAATCATCCTTTTAGCTTCCGGCTCTACTATATGACGCTGCATTCTGTTCAGTTCATCCAGTGCCACAATAGTATAGGTGGGACTGTTATATTCTGTAAAGCCTTTTTGTTCTTGTGTATATTGATAAAAAGTATATAAGCGTTCATTGGCATACTTTTTCATTTCGGGCAGGTCGAAGAGGTGGGACACCATGTAGGTGACGTAGGTTCCCATAATAGCAATGTTAGTGTAGCCCGGTTCACAATCTCTTTTTTGTACCGATCGGGCGGCAAGAATCAGTGCATTCTTCATTTTCTCCTGCAACTCGGCAGGCAGGCGATCTTGGTGTTCCATATAGATATCCAACAGACAAACGGCATTGAAGTCCGCCCAGTTATAGTCTATCGGCGTCTTTTTCGTTGCCAACGGCTCCTCCTCAAAATAGGGCCAAACACCGCAGGAAGGAGAATTAGGGTCTGTATCCTGCACGGATATGACCTTATCTACAATGTCGATGGCACGCTGTTCGTATTGCGGTTCCTGGCTATCGAACAAATCCACGGCATAGAACAGCGAAGCGCGAGTATCGTGGTAAGTGCCACTTTGGGCATCTGTGTGATAGTTCCATCCGTTCAGAACTTGGGTCAGCATGCAGCCTTCCGGGTCATATTTCGGGTCACACTCCCGGATTTTTTCAAGTAATATCTCTTTATCCGTCTGTGAAATTTCTAACGGACCATATTTTATATAGCCATCATTGTACTCTTTTCTTCCGGCACAGGCAGTCACGACAAGCATCAACAACAAACAAATGGCATTAGATTTTCTTTTCATACGATTCTGTTTTTAGAAAAGAAAGTGTGCCAAAACCGATTTCCACCACAGATTACCCGGATTGTCACAGATTATCCAACTCAACTATTCAATGTCTAAAAAAAAATCTGTGTCAATCTGTGCAAGCCGTGATGAGTTTTGACACACCGTCTTCCATCTTACACAAAAATTAGACTAATTACATTTTCGGAGTATCCCAACCCGGATTTTGGGTCAAGTTCGGATTCTTCAGGATTTCATCCGTCGGAATCGGGCTCAGATAATCGCGGTCTGCATTAAAGTGGTAAGTACCACCGTTCAGGCTAGTCTTCAACGGGTCTAGATAACCGTTTTCATCTACCGGTATGGGAATGTTCTTTTCAACTTCGTTGGCATAATCTTCCACGCACAGACGGAAACCTTTCGGACGTTCGCCCTCAAACAGCTTGTGTGCTCTCCAACGTTTCCAATCGTTGGTACGATAACCTTCACCTGCCAATTCCACACGACGTTCCTGACGTATAATAGCCAGTTCATCGGAAACGGGATAACCGTAGTCGGGCCAGTAATCCTCTACAGTAGGTTTCACCGATGTCAAGGTAGGCATGCCCACACGTTTGCGTAGCAGGTCGATATTGTCCGTCAGGTCAGGATAGGTTCCGTGCAACTCCACGTATGCCTCCGCATAGTTCAGCAACAGTTCGGCAACACGGAAGCTGATACCATCTACTAACGGGTCGGTCTGATTAACAATAGGAGCCTCCGGATTGTGGGATTTTTTAGGATGCCAGCCGGTAGTCGTAATACGTCCCATGTGCGAGAAGTTGATTTGTGGCAAAGCAAACAACGAGTCTACATAAGGAGGTGTAACCGTATTTAGCAAGTCGCCCGGAGTGAATACGCTCTGTCTGTAGCGGGAATCCAGCTTCTCAGCCAAATCATTCAGGTAAGCGACGCCTTTTCCCTTCACGGCGTCCTCGTCGGTAATGTCGATAGATTGTCCCTCTTTCGTCAGATAGCTCTGAATCAAGCTACGGGTATAGGCGCCACCATAGTATCCATACAGCCAGACCTGTGTATTCAGGTTATTCTTAATACCCAAATTGGCATTATAATCCTTGCTCAACGTTACCTCTTTAATATCGGAATAGTCAAAGCGGTTGAACAGGTTATAGTAGTCCTTGTCCGGGTTTCCGGTAGTATAGATATAATCTTCAAAGTTTCCGCAATCGTGCTTAAACTGTTCGTAAGCATCAATCACCTTCTGAAAATACTTGTTAGCATCCACATCTGAAGCCGAAGGAGTTCCTTTGTGATATTTAGCCCAAGTAGCTTCAAACAGAGCCACTCGTGACTTATAGATTAGTGCCGACTCCTTGTTCAAACGATTTACACCCACCGCCGAACGCAGTTTCAAGTGTTCCACCGCCTGATCTAGCATATTCATAATTGAATCGACGACTACCGAACGCTTGTCACGGGCCTTATACATATCCTCGTCCGTAGTATTAAGTTCAGATGAATACCAAGGTATGTCACCAAAATTAGCCACAAGTCCATGATATACCAATGCTCTCAAAAAACATGCTTCGCCATAAGTCTGTTCATAAGCGCTGAAAGGAGAAGTACACTTGGAGTAATTATCGAAAAACATATTAATTTCACGAACAGGTCCCCACTTCCAATTTCCTCCAGATGTAGGGGTGGTGTTATTTTCACCGTTCATCCATTTGTCATGAGTAAGTCGGTTCACCATATTATCTGAAGTTATATCAGCTACAAAATAACCCATTCCCCAGTCAGTGATAGCCCCGGGAAGCCATCCATATTTACCAACAATATAAGCATCTAAATGTTCAGGCGTTTTCCAAAATGTAGGTTGAGAAACTTGATCAAGTGGCTCTCTGTCTAAAAAATCATCACAGGCTATAAGTGTAGAAGAGGCCACGACCATCAATGCAAAATTCCGTATTATCTTATTATATTTCATATTTCAATTTTTTTACATTTATCAGAAACTAATATTAGCACCAAATGAATAAACTGCCTGTTGCGGATACATTCTTCCGTTATTCACCGATTCCGGGTCAATATAAGAAGGCAGGCCGGAGAGGACAAACAAATTTTCTCCAGAGAAATAAACACGACAATTACTCATTCCCACTTTATGAACCCATTGTTTGGGCAATGTATAAGACAATTGCAAGTTCTTCATACGAAGATAAGCACCGTTCATCAAAAATCTAGTGTTGGTCTGAAAATTCTTGTTTCCTTCAGTTGTTTCATAAGGGCGTGGAAAGAATGCATTTTTGTTTTCCCCCATCAATTCCAACAAACGTGAGTTACAGGTTTCATCCCTATAGAAGTCCTTATGCCATTTATTATCATAAATTGAAACAGCAGAAGAACCACTATCACTACCACCTGTCCCGAAGAAGAAGAAAGATCCGCTCATAAATACATCACGCTTAGCCACACCTTGGAAGAACATACTCAAATCCAATCGACCAGCTTTTTCAAATTCATATCCCAAAGCCAAATTAATACCATATCTAAAACGAGGAGTAGAGTTACCAATGATTCTGCGATCCCCTGGCTCATCAGCTGTTGAGTTACCCGGAGTAATTTTGCCATCGCCATCTAAATCCTTGTATTTGATATCACCAGGATACCAATTGGCATGAATTTTGCTTTGGTCAATTAACAGTTTGCCATTAGCATCAAAGTCATCTTTCGTCAACAACCCATCTACTTCATACCCCCAAATATCACCGAATTTCTTTCCTGCATACCATTTGTTGGAATCTAATGATTTAGAAGTTGCATTATATTTTGTTACTTCTGTGGTAGCATCTGCTAGGTTCAAACCTATGCTATAATCCAATCTCGAAGTAATCTTATCTCTCCAACTAAGCTGTGCTTCAAAGCCTTTAGTTACCAATTCTGCATTATTTACAGACGGAGCATTAGCACCCAATACAGCAGGCAACGGAGTAGGAGGACCGATAATGTCCCAAGAACAACGATTAAAGTAACCTAATTCCATAGACAGTTGGTTGTTCAAGAATCTAGCTTCCAAGCCTAAATCAAATGTCGTGATCTTCTCCCAAGTACGCACCTTATTCAACAAACCTGGAGTTTTTACATAAGTAGGACGTTTACCATTAATAATCCATGGACCTTGAGCTGCTGTTTCCATGGTAGGAATATGCAAATATCCTGCGGAATTACCTTGATTACCCAGTGTCCCATATGAAACTTTCACACGAGCATAGTTCACTACATCTCTCAGTTTTTCCCAAAACGGTTCATTACTCATATTCCATGCGCCGAATACTGAGGGAAAGAAGCCCCATCTGTTTCCTCTGGAATAGCGTCCGGATCCATCGTAACGACCATTCACTTCCACAAAATAGCGTTCTGCCCAATTATAGTTAAAACGTCCGAAGAAACCTGCGGTAGCCCAATCATTTATAGAATCATCAAATGTACGGTTACCTTGGGCAATGTGCGCAGACTCCATATCATAGACGAAAAGTTCTTTGGCTGTACCAGACAGTTTTCTGTAGGTATTCTCTTCTGCCTGCGCACCCAACTGGATACGGAATGAATGACGCTTAAGCTGCAGTTGGTAAGCCGTATATCCCTGTATAGTCCAATATTGGTTGGAAGCAGTAGCTTTATCTATAGAAGATTCTGTACCATTTATCAAATATTCATCCCCCGAAGGAAATGTTCCATATACCGGCATACGCAAAGTTTGGTAGTCACTGAAGTTCATACGCCACGTTCCGTCCACGTGTGCAGTCCATCCTTCAGCCAGTTTAAAATCGAAAGCCAAAATATTATCGAGACGATGCCCCATGTTCTTTTTCATACCACCATTCATACTAGTCGCAATAATTCCTGCATAACTTCCATCAGGATATTGAAGTGGAGAGGTAGGCCAAGCACCAAACGCATAATCAAACATTCGCTGGCGTCCACCGGCATATTCACTGACTGGTTCTTTCGTTACAGCAAACGAATAGCGATTACGGTAAGTCACTTTCAACCAATTAGCAACATCCGATTCAATAGCTGCGTTGATATTAAAACGACTATAATTGTCCATATCTTCCACAAAATTCAAAATACCCGGCTGATATACATAACCTATGGATACTGAATAGGAAGACTTTTCACTACCTCCTTTTAATGAGAGATCATGTTGATGGCGGAAAGAAGATTTTAACATTATATTCATCCAATCAGTATTGACCAACGACTTTCCCCACATATTACCAGAATCAGACACCAAGTCAGCCAAAGAGTACTTACCTGGATTCAGAATATTATCTCTGATAATATCCAAATCTTCATCAGTAAACGGGGCCTGCGAGCGTGCATTTATATAGGATTGGTTTCTTATCACTCCGAATGTGTATGAGTCGAGTGTTTTGGGCATATTGATTGGATTGACAATACCATAGTTGCCTGAATAGGTTACTACAGCCTTTTCATTCCGTCCTCCCATCTTAGTGGTAACAAGCAACACACCGTAAGGTGCGCGAGCACCGTAAACAGCCGAAGCAGCAGCATCCTTCAAAATGGAAATACTTTCAATTTCATTAGGATTCAACGCATTAAAAGCCCCCATATCCGAAGGAATACCATCAATAACAACTAAGGGAGGAGTAGTTTCACTCAAAGCAGCTTGACCACGAATTTGAAGAGTAGGTGCAGATCCCGGAGCATTACCACCTGCCGGAGTGCTGAATGTAATACTGCTAGCCTTACCTTGCAACATAGAACTTGCACTGGTGACCGGACGGTTCTCCATTTCTTTGGAGCTAACTACATCTACAGAACCTGTCAAATTTGATTTCTTCTGAGTGCCATAAGCTACGACAACGACTTCATCCAGCACTTCCGTATCTTCTTTCAATACAACTTTTGTAATAGTACCTGCTTTTGTTTTTACTATGGCTTTGCTATAACCGATATAAGAGACCTCGAGAATAACCTCCTTGCCGGAAACTTTCAATTCAAAGTTTCCATCCATATCAGTGACAGTACCATTTATTGTTCCTTTTTCCAATACGGAAGCTCCAATGATTTCCTCTCCATTTTCATCCACTACTTTTCCGGTTACTTTAAAAGTAGTCTGCTGCGCTGTCTGTACATTGTCAGCATTAATAGTCAGGACAATCTTTTTATCCAAAACAGAATATTTCACATTTGTACCTTTAAATACCTTCTCCAGCACCTTAAAGATATCACTATTACGAGAAGTTACTGATACACGACGGTTTAAATCAATAAGCGTATTATCAAAGAAAAAATCAAAATCCGATTGCTTTTCAATTTTTTTCAAAATTTCCCCTACAGTCTTATTCTGTACCTCCACATTGACTATGGCCGTCTGCGCATACGATTCGGATGCATGAGCCAGTCCTAGGGAACAAGCAAAGAAAAGAGTAAATAGTTTCATAGTTCTTGGGATTTTTTTCGAGGAAAGCCATAGACGATTTGGTATCCTCGAAAATTGGATACTACAATTATTTTTCATACTTTTGTAATGACTTAAGTTTTAAAATTAGTTGATTGAGCTTGTCGCCAAACAAGCTTTAATTTGAAAACCGATTTTCCATACGGGAAGATACGCCAATATTTTCCCGTATGTTTTTTGTTACTTTAAGGTGATAGTTCTTTCATATTATATTCCAATTTAAGGTTATTTAATTAATAAATCTCTATATGGGTCTTTTTTTGTGACGCATCCTTACCGTCTACATATCTCCAGTGTATATTGGAAGATAATTTAAAATATTCCAGAATACGCTCCAAACGCTGACTGGTAAAAGTCCCGGTAAAAGCAGCCTTATGTGCAGGATTTTTCTGAATGAACACCACATTATATCGCTTTTCTAAAATCCGTAAAGCATCCTTCAAAGAAGTATTATCGAAAATAATCTTGCCGTCCTTCCATGAAGTTTCCGTTTCACCGGAAGTCTCAAATAAACTTGCTGTTCCTTTTTTGGAATCATACACAACTTTCTGACCGGGAGCTAACACAACCTGTTTTTCCCGGACACCTTCTTGGAAACTGAAGTTGACTTTACCTTCAATTAAAGTGGTAGATACCTCAGGAGACTCTTCGTAAGCCTCTACATTAAAACTGGTTCCTAACACCTCTACCTGCGAACAGTGAACTGTAGACACAATAAAATGTTTTTCCGCATCTTTAGTTACTTCAAAATACCCTTCGCCCTTCAACTCAACTTTTCTCTCCTTGCTATTCTTAAAAGAAGAAGGATATCGCAAAGAGGATTCTGAATTCAAAAAAACCACCGTACTATCGGGTAATACTACCGAAGTGGTCATTCCCGGGTTTGTCCTAGCTTCCAACATTTGTACATCCACATCCTTTCCACCATAATGTTCTACCAAAAAAGTAGCAAGCAGTGGGAGAAATAACACGGCGGCAACACGCTGTGCCCACTCCCACCAAGCCACCTTCCTTCTTTCAGTCTTTTTACCTTTTACCTTAACTAAAGCCTTTTCTGTATTTACCTTATTAATTACATGAATAGTATCAGCCGCTAAATAAAGCATTTCCATCTGCTTCACTATCCGGCGATTTTCTTCAGACTCCTTCATCCAATCTTTTACCAGCCGCTGCTCTTCTACCGTTGCAGTACCCTCACAATAACGGGGAAGTAGCAATTCTATATTCTTTTCATTATACTCCATACATATGTTTTTAAGTCCTTCTACTTATATGGCAAGCGGGAAAAATACATTCCTAAACAAACATGCATTTATTTTCAAAAATATATTTTCATAGAGAAACTTTTTCAGGATTTCCATGAGTTATATATCGTACAACTACTTCAGGAGCCTCTCCTACTTCCGGTTCACAAGAAAAAGATACCGGAGAGGAAGTTTCGGAAAGATAAAGTGCCCCTTCTACATCGACCACCTCTATGACATTATAATTTTTATCAGTTACAGTAGCATTTCCGTCAAAATCATATAACAGATATTGTCCACCCTCCAACTTACACGGAAATCTAACAGTACCAGCCGAAGTAGTAAACGACAGGTTGGAAACAGTTCCTTCTCCTTCCAGCTTTACTTGAATTTTACATGGGCCGGAATATTTATTTTCCCATATCCAGTCAGCTCCTCCTGGCTGCCCCGGCTGAAGTTCTGCTAAATTACAATAATAACGTTTGGACACAAACAGAGGATAAAGCTGATAATTCTTCTCATCCACCTTTTGCAAATGCCATTCGGACTGCGGATCTTTCAAACGCTGTTTTTGTTCTTCCGTGAAAGCTTGAGCCTCACGCAGTATATCCCAATGTTTGATAGCCTGTAACAATCGGTCTATTTGCCCATGCCGATTTAAGGTAGTGGTATTAATGGTCATTGCATAACCGGCATCAAAACCTGCCGCCTCGGACAAAGCCCACTCCACATCCTCCAAAGTGGAACATTCAAATTTCCGATCGGCCAATCGAATAAGAAACCATCCAAGCATACGTGGAAAAAGATTCCTTTGAAAAAAATCTTGGTTCTTAATTCTATTAGCCACTTGCCCCGTACGCATAGCTTCTCCCCAGGGCTCACCCCAATTCATTCTTGTATGAATATGCCACAAATTATGATTCAGACGACTGGCGTCATTTATTACATTATGATCAAACTGAGTATAACAACGGGTCACAAAGCGGGAGGTAGCGTATTCGTCATGCCCGGTATAGGAACATCCTTCCAATCCGTCAAAAGAAATCTGACTTAAGCCGGTCTTATTCATCAAATCGGCAATCCGGTCTGCCAATGTATCTTGTAAAGCCAAATCCGGGAAGAATACCTTATAGGCATGATCAGATAATTTATATAAAGGAGTTTTTGAAGAATGACCGGACGCTTTTGTCTTGAAAGCTCCCCTTTTGCAATCCTTCAATAAAAAGAAGTCCGTTTCTTTTTCCACTTTGTTATATATAATAAGTTCATCGTCTATCTGAAGAGTATTCAATGACAGAGGGATTTCAAACAAATCGTTTTTCTGAATACGGATGTCTGTTTGGCTTTCAGTAATATCATCTGTTAAAGTCAGCACTCCCTGCTTCTGCAAATGTCTGGAAGGAACCGGTGTCACATACGAATCATTAGTCGTTATAAAATTACTGAGAGTATGCACCCCCATATTTATACCTTTTGCCTTGGCTTTATCCACCATACACTTTACACCTTCATCACCATTCCGGGTAAAAGAAGAATTCCAATTAAAGTGTCCCCAGTCACTAAAAGGGCCGCTATGATAAATATACTTGAAGCCTGCTATCTCAGCCTTATCCAGTACCATATCCAAATTGTTTTCCGAAAAATCCGAAATCAGATAAGACTTCATTGCTGCTCTGGAGGTTTTCCCCCACTCGCCATCAAATAACGGATGAGGAAGATGCTGCTCCAGTTCAATTTCACCAATACGAGCCAAAGCATCTTTCTGCTTACAACCAAACATAGCTATCTTTGAACCTTTTATAGCTCCGTCCTCACCTTCTACAGACAACGCCAATGACTTTTTTAATTGCAAAACAGAACGGTACTCATCTCTATCACGTTTACGTGCGGAAAACTGAAAAACAGTGCCATCTCCTGTATCAGTAGCCGCCAACCGATAACTGGCTATATTAGCGACAGATAACTGTGATTCCTTCCCCACATATCTATAATGACGGGTAACTAATGCTCCATACTCTTCGGGAATACCAGCATTTGTTTTAATATTGAGTGCCTGGATTCCAAAAGCGACACCTTTACCTTGCGCAACTCCAATCACATCTCCTACTACTTCATGAATATTTACACCTAACGGACCATAAATCAAAATGTCATATCGCTGGGGAATATCTTTCACTTCTAATGTAACACAAACGTCACTTTGCCGATATTGTAAAACGACTTCTCCCCCATCCGACATACGAAGCTGAAGTATAGAGTCATTAGACTCCATTTTTACAGGGACAAGCAATTGGTTATCCATACCAATAGTCAATAAAGGATACTTTCCTGCTCCCAGAATTTCTTTCTTCTCCACTTGTACAGAAGAAAAACATCCCTCTTGATCAATTTGAATTTCTGTTGATTTCGTCCTGAGACAAACACCTTGTGCTAAAGCAGGTAGCACAAGCAGCATAAGCGAACAAAAGAAATAAAATCGTTTCATTCCATTATAAATTAAAGGTTTCTAATTTCTCAATTCATACAAACAGGCAACAGCCATCTATTTATATGGCAAGCGAAAAAAACATATTCCTAAACAAAAATATATTTATTTTCAAAAGTTTTTTTCCTTCATTTTTAATTATAACCTTTGCTGAAGAAAAAATTGTTTCAAAAGATAATCATATAATTCCCACAGTATGAAAAACTACAAAAAACTATTAGGATGCTGCCTCATCAGCACAACATTTTGCTTTAATGTTTATTCCCAACAAGTGGAAGGATTCGTACACCAACAATCAGAAGAGGCCGGCTATGTATGGCCTGATGACCGCCTGGTTCTAGACAAACTGGAAAAATGGCAAGATCAGAAATTCGGTGTTCTCTTTCATTGGGGCCTCTACTCTGTACCCGGAATTGTTGAATCATGGTCTATCTGTTCCGAAGATGTGGATTGGATCTCACGCAAAAACGGAATGCCATACGATGAATATAAAAAATGGTATTTCGGACTAAAAGATCAATTAAATCCAGTTCACTTCAATCCAGAACAATGGGCGGATGTAATGCAGGATGCTGGAATCAAATACATGATTTTCACCACTAAACATCATGACGGTTTCTGTACCTTTGACTCTAAATATACAGATTTCTCCATTGCACATGGAGCCTTTAAAAACAATCCACGCAAAAACGTGGCTTATCATGTATTTGATGCATTCCGAAAAAAAGGCTTCATGATAGGATGCTATTTTTCTAAGCCCGACTGGCATTGCGAATGGTTCTGGAATCCTTATTTTGCCACTCCTCAACGAGGAATCAATTACAAAAAAGAACGTCATCCCGACTGGTGGCAGAATTATCAGACCTATACCGAAAACCAATTGGACGAACTGATGTCCGAGTACGGAAGTTTTGATATTTTGTGGTTAGACGGAGGATGGATTACAGGTGAAGATATTCACTTGGACAGAATATTGTCAAAAGCACGCAAGAAACACCCGGGACTCATTTCGGTAGACCGCAGCATACGTGGTAAAAACGAAAACTACCAGACACCGGAACGTGGTATTCCCGAAACGCAGCTTAACTATCCTTGGGAAAGTTGTATCACACTAAGCAATGATTGGGGCTGGACACCTAATGCTCCTTTTAAATCATCACAAAAAATTATTAATATTTTAATAGAAATCACTGCCAAAGGAGGTTGTTTATTATTAGGAGTAGGTCCGACACCAGATGGTATCATTGAAGACGAAGTAACAAAACGTTTACATGAAATAGGCCAATGGTTGAAAATAAACGGAAAAGCCATTTATGCCACCCGTACAACTCCTATATATAACAATGGGAATATATGGTTCACCGCAGACAAAGATGGAAAAACTTTATATGCCATTTACGCTTTACCAGAAGGAGAGGAACTTCCAGAAACAATAGAATGGACCGGCAATATCCCTAACGGCAAGATGACTCTACTACAAGGCAATAAAAATATAAAATATACCAAAGACAAAGAAAAGACAAAGGTGTTCTTACCCCGTAACCTCAAAAACGAACCGATAGTATTACGCTTCAAAGTGAAAAAATAATTAAATATATTTCCTATGTGCCCTTTGGTCATACATAACACCCAAAGGGCACACTACAAATGACTTTAATCAAGACTCCCTCTAAAAAAGTATTCCATAGAATGGAATTACCGAAATACAATCTGTTTTTTTAGTTTTAAAAGATTATATTTGCACGCAAATCAACCTTTAAATAATGGAAACAAAGTATAACTATGAAGACCAATCCCTATTATTAGCTATCAAAGATGGTAACGAAAAGGCATTTGATATACTTTTTAGGAAATACTACCCCATGTTATGTGCATACGGAAACAAATTCGTAGAATTAGAAGATGCAGAAGAATGTGTGCAAGATGCCATGCTGTGGCTTTGGAAAAACAAAGAGATGGTTGTTATCCAATCTTCATTAAGCAGCTATTTATTCTCTATTGTATATCATCGTGCTATAAACCGCATCAAGCAAGAGGAAGTGAAAAGCCGGGCCGAAAACTATTTCTATGAAGAGATGCAATCCTTGATAGACGAACCCAATTTTTATCTTATAGAAGAGTTGACCACACGCATCCAAGAAGCGGTGACAGCACTTCCTGAATCTTATAAAGAAGCATTTGTGATGCACCGTTTTAAGAATATGAGTTATAAAGAAATAGCCGGAATACTGGGAGTATCACCCAAAACCATTGACTATCGCATTCAACAGGCACTAAAACAATTACGTATTGAATTAAAAGATTATTTGCCCTTACTATTGCCTCTGCTGGTGAAAAACGTCTGAACATATACACATTTATTCTCTCCCACCCAAAAATTCTAGTAATAATTTCTAAAACAGAATTAGGAGTCCCATACAATTCGAGACTCCTAATAAAGTTATACTAAAGACATACTAATAAAAGCTATTTCATCATTCTACCGACGGCACCTCCAGAATACTACCATAACGATGATATTCAAATGAAATACTTTGCTCCTTGATGTAATGAACCAATTCCACACGTCCGTCTTTCACCGGTTTAGCTGTAGCAATATACTTATCAATACGTGCAGCTTCCTCGTACATTTCCATCGGAATATCAGCCCCACAAGTGCGGATACGTTCATAATTCTTCATTGATTTCAGGAATCCGGCCAACGCTTCTTCTTTTAAAGGACATCCCAAAGAAGCCAATGCAGCGGTACGGTCATCACTAGGTTCAAAACTAATACTCAATGGAGTATGACAAATTCTGGCAGCCAAAGCAATCATCTTTGCATCTTCATTGTTATCTCCCGGGAAAAGACGCAAAACCATATTCTTTAAAGGCAGATAGCGGAATGCATTTTGCTCGCCATACAGATTATTGACATCACGAGCATGCGCAAATTCCTGCTCGTATGCCTTCACATAACTTTGTGTATAGTCGGTGGTACTGCCTGGCTTATCTGCAATATTTACAAAACAAGCACAATAGTTAGGACCACCCGCCTTCACACCTCCACCAAAAGCCGACAATTTCATTCCACCGAACGGCTGACGATTTACAATGGCCCCCGTTATACCACGATTGATGTAAAGGTTACCTGCCATAATTGAATCTTTCCACAATTTCTGTTCGCCTTCATCCAGACTCTGTAAGCCCGAAGTCAAACCATATTCCAAACTGTTTACCAAATCAATGCCTTGCTGCAAATTCTCAATGCAAACCACGCTCAGCATCGGACCGAACAATTCCGTTCTGAATGAATAGTTGCCGGGACGTACCCCCCACTTCACTGTAGGAGCCAATACATATTTATGCTTATCAAGAAAACGAGGTGGAACCAGCCAAGACTCCCCTTTTTCCAGTTCCAGAGCTTTCAATAATTTATCATTCTTATTGGTAATCATCGGACCTACCACATTCCCAGGATTCCATACACTACCCACCTTCATACTAGTTGCGGCATCTTTCAACTTATCTTGAAAGTTCTTATCCTCATAGACCGAGCGTTCTACCAGCAATAAAGAACATGCGGAACATTTTTGACCGGCATTGCCAAAAGCAGAAGCCACAATATTCATAATAGCATGGTCACGGTCACCGGAAGCTGTCAAGATAATTGCATTCTTACCACCGGTTTCTGCCGACAATGGAGTAGCCGGATTACTGCGTGCAATATTTTGGGCAGTGTCTGTCCCTCCTGTCAGAATAATATGTTTGACAGCCGGAGCCGTAGTCAATACCTTTAATGCCTCACGGTCTGTAATGACAACCTGCAAAGCCTCTTTAGGCACACCTGCATCCCAAAATGCCTTGGCAAACAACCATGCCACAGGAGCGGCAACAGTAGCCGGTTTCAGAATCACAGTATTTCCTCCTGCCAGTCCTGCCACAATACCACCAATAGGTATGGCACACGGAAAGTTCCACGGAGAAATAACCAAAATAGTCCCTTTAGGAGCAATATCCACATCCGGCAATTCTGCAAACTGCTTCATGCTAGTGGTATAAAAACGAGCATAATCGATCCCCTCCGATACCTCCACATCGCCTTCCACCACTGTCTTCCCTGTCACAGCACACATACAACCTATCAAATCACCACGCATCTCACCCAGTCTGTTGGCAGCTTCATACATTATTTTATGCCGTTCCTGCAATGTGGTCTTTCTCCATCCGGCAGGATCTTTTTCGGCTATTTCCAAAATTTTCATCACCTGTCCGGCATCAGCTTGTGACATTTCACATACACAAACTTCATCATCCTGACAACGGTCCATATATTTATGACGCTTCTCACAAACCACCCTTTCAGCTCCTATCTGCAAAGGAATGATTTCAGGTGAATCCGCCGGTGACTTCTTCCACCTCGCAAAAATATTCCGAACCCACTCCTGGTTCTGAGCCAAATCAAAATCAGTATCAGGTTCATTCTTCATTACATCAGCTGGTGGAACGGGAGTATAACGATGCAAGCGGTTTTGTGTACGGGTAGGAATATGCGTAATAACATCTTTCATCTTATAAGCTTCCCCAAACTGGTTCTGCAAGAAGCGCCAAGTATCCGTACCCGGCTTCAAATTGAACGAATGGGTCAGAAAGTTGTCCGGAGCCGTATTTTCATCCATACGACGGACCAAGTAAGATACTGCATTCAGGAAATGCTCATCTTTTACCACCGGTGCATATAAAATCACATGATTTCCCAATTGGGATTGGGCACGCCATACATGATCAGCCATACCTTCCAACATCTCAAAAGTCATGTACTCCGCGCTTCCCAGCTTCCGACTCAACAGATAGGCGTATGCAATAGTGAACAAATTATGAGAAGCGACCCCCACATGCAAGGCTTTTGCATTCTCCGGTAACAAAGCCCGTTCCAGAATATGCAAATAATTGGCATCGACTTCTGTTTTCGATGTCCTCACAGGATTAGGCCAGCCACGAAGAGAAGAGATAACCGTTTCCATTTCCAGATTACAACCTTTTACCAACCGCATTTTCAATGGCGCACCGCCATCAGCCATACGCGCTTTGGCAAAGTCCAACAATTCAGTCTGAAATTCATACGCATCGGGCAGATAAGCCTGTACAACAATACCTGCCGAATAGTTTTTAAATTCCGGTCTGCTCAACACTTCTTTAAACAAGCGCAATGTAAAGTGAGCATCTTTATACTCCTCCATATCCAAATTGACAAACTTGGAACGTTTTACACCATTCTCATCTACGTAAGGAAAATCAATCGCTTTCTGATATAGCGCACACATACGTTTCACCAGTTCCGGAAAACTTTCTTCATAATTCAGCGCATGGGTCTGTGCGTAGATACCCGATATTTTCACGGAGATATAATTGATATCGGGAGCCTCCAAAGCTTCTAAATAATGGAAATAACGATGGTCTGCTTCTCCGTTTCCTAATACGACCTCACCCAGCAAATTTACATTCTGACCAATCTTTTGCTTAAAACGGGCAGCCAAATGGGCTGTTAATTTAGGACGCGCCTCATCCAGAATCACTTTAGAAGTATCCATACGAAGGCGCTTCTTTATGATTGGTATGGCAATAAAATCAAAATGGTGGCCAAAAGCCTGGTACATTTTAAAAAGGAAAGCATCACGCTTATTCAAGAACTCAGGTACACCATAACGGTCTATCAGCTTCTTGATACGTTCTGCCAATTTCTTACGATCACGAATTTGAGAAGATTCGTCCAGCATCTTCACCAGGAACTTTTTGTCCTGTGGCCGTTGTACCATAACGGCATATTTATGCTGTTCTTTACGTTCCTCACTAGTGATGGTTTGTTCACACGTGTTATAAAGCTTCAGTACCCATTCTTGTACTTCAGCGATAGTCGGTCTGTTGTCCATAGTAAACTCATGTTAATGTGTAAGAATTAAGGATAAAAAAATCATAGGTAAACAACCAAAGACATGAGCATCGTAGGACTGAACATAACGGCACGATACCGGTGCAAGGTCTGGAGAGCCTGCTGCGAAAACCGGTCAAATATAAGTTCTCTGCCCATAACGTAAATTCCTTATAAAATGTTACTGTTCATGTGCAAATATACACTAATTCTTTTATTATCAAAGGAAAAAGTGAAAAATTATAATCCGGAACATATTAAATTTCCAATTTAAAGAAAGTAGGCTGATTGGAAGCCCTACTATAGCCTTCCAACAAATAGAAATCCGTACAGGCCACATGAATGGTAAATAAATAATTGATGGTATGCGGATGGTATCCTTTGGGAGGAGCGATACAATATAATCTACCTATCGTTTCCTGTGCCCAAGAATAAGACTTTTCCTTAAAATCGGCTACAAAAGCTGCCTTTCTGAAACGATCTGAGATTTCACGCAAATAAAACTCACCTATATGACAGGCATTGCTCCGATTAGACTCATGGTTGGCAAACAGCCAAAAATCATCCTGCAAACGAATACCTACCAAAGATCCTATATTGGAATGAATGCTATATAGAACAGATTCTCCGCTGTACAAACCATCCCGACATATAAACGCCACCTTCTCCAAGCAATAAAATATATCATAGGAAAGGCCTTCATGCTCATCTTTCCAGTGAAACAGACCATTCTGTATCTGAAGTGCATACACCGGAACCGTCCATTGCCCGCAATCCAACAGGCACAACACATCGCAGCCTCTTATCAATTTATGATAATCAGCCACACATTTATCCTGCGAATTCCAAACAATAATTTTCATCACTCAGGCTAGTTTTATCCGTTCATTTTTATGGTACAGACATAAAAAAGAGACGTGGGACCTGCTTAATATTTTATCTGCCTTAGAGGTATCCCCATACCAGCTGCACAAATAATAACAACAGTGTCCCACGTCTTTATGAATATACTAATCCTGTTAAGGAGTATAAACACAAGACGTGAGCGCTTGTTGTATTACACTTGTGCAGCTTTGAAAATTGGGGATTTTCTAAGACAAGGTAATATTTTAAACGCTCTTAATTATATATGTTCCTTCTTGTTTTCAAATGAATTTTCATCTGTTTTCAAGAATTGGTACAAAGTTAAAAAAAGAGTTCTGATTAAAGTGGAATTAATCTATTTTTTTAAATAAATAATAACCCGGATGAACATCTGAAAAAGTTATTCCCCCATTACAGTAGCTACAATTTTACGACCACCTCCATGGTTGCGGAACTCACAAAGGTAAATTCCCTGCCAAATACCCATATTCAACCGACCTTCTGTAATAGGAATAGTGAGGCTGACGCCTATAATTGTTGCTTTTGCATGAGCAGGCATGTCATCCCAACCTTCTAAAGTATGTTCGTAATAAGGCTCACGTTCCTTTATCAAATGATTAAAAATAGATTCCATATCCGTACGGACATCCGGATCGGCATTTTCATTGATACTTAATGCCGCACTAGTATGTTTGATGAACAAATAAAGCAAACCTGTTTGGGGAAGTGGCGGCAAATTGCGCACCACTTCATCAGTAATCAGGTGAAATCCCCTGGTACGGGGACGAAGCGTAAATTCTGTCTGAGATACCATAACTATTATCAACCTTTATGCATCCATATAGATGCCACTTTACGACGTACCGCTACTATATTAAATAAGGATACACCCACAAAAAGCAAAACACCTATAACCAAGGCCGGTCCTAAATTTCCTGCTTCCAATTGTGGGAATAACTTTCCTATCATATCCATATAGTTACTCCGCACATAAATCACAATTCCCACTGATAAAAACAGCACCACAGCATTGAGTGCCAATGTCAGCATTTGATAAGGGAGCGCCACCTTAGCCGGACTGTAACCTATCAATAACAGATTCTCTAACTTGGATGTATTCTTTTGCAGCAACAAATAAATACTGAGCATCAAAATATAGAAAGAGAGCACACTGATAAGCAAACCTACAGAAAGCACAATTCCTATAATCACTTTCAAGAACCAGGTAGTCTTTCCCGCATCCAACTTGTCATCTTCCGTATCATATCCCTTGTCTTTAAAGAACCTGGCAATACGGTCGTCCGTAGGATTGTTCACTTCAACAATCAGTCGTGACGGTTCGCTTTTCTGCCCCGGGGCAAACTCATTGTTGGCCCACGTCATAAATGTTTCCGGAACAAGAATCGTATTCAGACGATTAGAGAAACCAACTATTTTTCCTTTAAAGTTTTCCGTACGCCCCACACCGGTAATACGTATATCCAAATTAACCATACCCATCACCCCTTCCGACAATTGCGGCAGGCTCCGGCTTTGTGCAAAACCGAAGTTATACAGATTCAGATAATTACGGGGGATGATAATAGGAACGACCCGTTCATATTCATCAAACTCCCATTTATCCAGGTTCACATCCACATACTCATCGGGAACAGACTCAAAGAACATGGCTGTAGACATGTGCAATCCCACGTTCTCCATCCCCATGCCTGCCGACACTTTAAATTGGGAAGGGATAAAAGCCCCTACCCCTTTGGTAAACGGCTGTTCGCTGATTTCAGCAATGTCTTGTTCGGAAAAAGTCTTGCTTTTACCGACAAAAGAACCCAATGTGCTCACTTTCTTGCTTACTATCACATAGTCTTTCTTCATGAAACTGTCACCTTCTGTAAAAACCGGCAACACATCTTTATAAAACTGAACACTCAGCAACACAATGACCATACCGCACAGATTGGCAAAGAAAAAACCCGCCAATTGTGAAAAACTGATATGCTGACGTAATAATTTCCAGACCAACCTCATAGCTTCAACGTTTTTGTGTAGTTCAACTCCAAATGCTTGCCGATAGAGGTCACAATGATACCTGCCCCCTGTCTATCCGCTTCCTCCACCAATATCCGGGACATAATCCGTCCATTCTCCTCATCCAGATGGCTGATAGGTTCATCCAGAAAAATAAAATCGAAAGGTTGGCAAAGGGCGCGGACCAACGCAACACGCTGCTGTTGTCCGAAAGACATTTTAGCTATTGGCGTATCCCATTTATCGGCAATGCCGAACTGTTCAAACCAAGCCTTGATTTCTTTCTTAGATTTAAATCCGGTCAGCGAATTCTTCAACTGCACATTCTCCCACGCTGTCAGTTCTGTAAACAAACGTAATTCCTGAAACAACATACTGATGGAACATTTCCGAATCTCCACCCAGTCGCGCACCGAAAGCGTACGGATATTTTTCCCGTCAAAACAGATGATACCTTGATAGTCGTTACGGTATCCGTATACGTAGCTGCAAAGCGATGATTTTCCTGTACCGGACGCTGCCTCCACCAAATAAGCTTCTCCACGCTTCAGAGTCAACGACTGATGCCAGACATCAGATATAATAGAATCCCTCCCTGCAAAAACGGCAGGGAGGGTCTGTTGTAATTCTATAGTGTTCATAAATTCTCCAATCCACGTACAATCAACTGTAGCACGTTGACCTCTTTATCTTTCATAACAATATTCATTTGGGCGCTTTTCCAATCGGGAGCCATCACATCCATATAGTCGCAAGGTCCCAGGATGGCATTGAACATGGCGGCATCGCTGCCCAGCATACGGGTTAACCGGGGATTCTCCTGAACATCCTTCACCAGCTGCGCCGCATTGAACGCCATAAAGAAACGGTTCTTTGTCACCTGTCCGGCCCAAGGAGTATTCTGCAAAGAAACTCCGTAACGGCGGCCTGCCTCATCTGCCAGTCTTTCATTGTTCGAGATATAAAGCAGATTGTCCTTCACACCAAACCAAATGCTTTGGCGATACATACGGAACTCGTATTGGTCTTTACCCGTAGAGTTCAACTGCATCTGCCCACCGGTCATAGCCAACAAAGGTTTCAGGTCTTCGAAGGACTGCAAAAAGTCTTTATTCGTTACATCAGCATAAATCAGCAAGTCATTATTCGACAAGGAATTATAGCCAACCGCAACATCTCCATGAATAGAAGAGAATATACCTTCAATATCTATTGGTAACATCGGATTATCCAACGCTTGCCTGATGGTAGGATTTTCGCAAAGCAAATCATAAATACCCTTTCCATTGATATTACCTCCTGCCCAAACCAACGTATTGGCTGGGAAATACTCTAAACAGGCTCCTTTAATACATGAGGAAGCAGCCGACTGTTTTTCATACATAGCAATCAAATCCTTGTTTTCAATCAAAGTCTCCACGTCCACTACAATTTTGCCTTTTTCGAAAGTAGCGGAAACCAGATATTTGATATCTTCCAGTTTCAAATCGGCGGGCATTCCCATACGCATCTGCATGGTAATATCATTAGGAATGAACGACATATTCATCACTGTAACGACTTCACCTTTTGCCGAAGCCAACTTACCAAAGTCTGTAGTCTTTACGTAGCTGTTTTCAGCATCCTGACGCATCAATGAAAGCAAACTTCCTTTCAAACTGAGGGCATCTCCTTTATTACTACCCATCAATAAGAAAGTCCCCTTATTAAAAGCGCACAGCGCCGTACCCATCTGTGTCCATGTACATCCGCTTTCACTTTTCAACTCCGTACATATCTGCTCATTCTTTAATGCCTCCAGCAAAGCTTCCACTTTACCTTCATCATCCACTTTCGCCAATAAAGCAAAAGCATTAGAATGAGGAGTGATGAACATATACACCTTATCGGTAAAAGACAAGCCCGATTCAGACGGATTTTGAATAATCTTCTCGGCAGTCTTGTAAGCTTCACCCTCCAAACCGCTTTTCAATGCGTCCGTCAGTTTGGCCACAACCTTTTCTCCTCCTTTACCGTTTATGCCGCTCTTCTCCGCCATCGTCTTGAAATCGAATGACATAACCATTGCCGCATCCTTAGGAATAGCGTTGGCATACTCACTTTCAGACGAACAAGAAGCCATAAGCAGCACTATCGCTACGAGTGCAAATCCCCAAATACCTTTTCTCATATTCTTATTTTTGGTTTAATAAATTCAGCGTATGACAGGCTACCAATGCAGCTGTTTCCGTGCGAAGACGGGACTTTCCCAAACTGACAGGCTGAAAACCCGCCGCTATAGCCTTAGCCACTTCTTCCTCGCTAAAATCTCCTTCCGGACCTATCATCACCAAAGCATCTTCTCCGGAACGCAATATATCTTTCAACAAAGGTTTTTCCCCTTCATAGCAATGGGCGATGAACTTCTGCCCTTTAAAATCCCGTGAAACAAACTTATTAAAGTCCGTCATTTCATTCAGCACCGGCATAGTCGCCTTCAACGATTGTTTCACTGCCGATACCAGAATCTTTTCAATACGTTCCTTCTTGATTACTTTCCGTTCGGAATAACGGCAATTCAGGAAAGACAGTTCATCAAAGCCTATTTCAGTCGCTTTCTCTGTAAACCATTCAGTACGATCCATATTTTTAGTGGGAGCCATGGCAATATGCAACCAGCCGTTCCACCCTTTTTCCTGCGGAATCGTTTCCGTTACCTTCACTTGGCAACGTTTACCGCTTGCAGCACTGATTACAGCTTTGTAAAAACAACCTTTCCCATCGGTCAACATAATCTCATCGCCTATGGAAAGGCGCAAAACCCGTAAACAATGTCCTGCTTCCTCTTCCGGAAGCTCAAGGTTACTCGCTATATCAGGGGTATAAAAAACATGCATAGTTCTTCTTGTTTTTTCAATTTATATATCAAGCTATTGTATTCTCCTCCTCTTGTTCCCGTCGTTTTATCTCATCACGCAAACGGGATGCCTGCTCATAATTCTCTTCTTCTATAGCCTTTGACAATGCTTCTTTCAGCATCACCACATCAACTGTATTTACATTGACAGAAAATGCCGTATTCCCAACTTCATGCAACTGCTCACTTTCCATAATCTCATCAGTAGTATAGACAGGACACCCGCAACGCATAGCCAACGCAATCGCATCGGAAGTACGTGAGTCTATTTTAAATACCTCACCTTCCTTTTCCAAAAACAGATAGGAATAATAGACTCCATCCTTTACCTTATATATCAATACTTTCTTTAAAGCAGTCCCCAACTCTTTGGTCACCGTCAGAAAAAGATCGTGCGTCAATGGTCTGGGCATCTTATAGCCCATCATTACCACCTTAATAGCCTGCGCCTCCAACGAACCGATAATAATAGGCAGCTTACGGTTACCGTTCACTTCTTCCAACACCAACGCATATGCATCCGCCGGCTGCAATGTAGAGGACATATCATGTACCTTCAATTCTATTTCATCCATAATTTAACTTTCCTTCCACCATTCCCGTCTACATCGGAAACGGTCAAAAAATAATTTATCAAACTTGCCCGGGACGATGCTTATACTTGAATATGACAGCAAACAATACCGCAACCGCCAAGGCATATCCCGCAAAGACAAACCATGTCATGCTCCATCCCTCCATCTGCGGAGCACTGCTGTTCATATCAACAAAACGATTTACCACTGCCTGAGCTCCCAACGTTCCCACCGTAGCGCCAATACCATTTGTCATAATCACGAACAATCCCTGAGCACTGGAACGGATGGATAAATCAGTTTCATTGTTAACAAACAACGAACCAGAAATGTTGAAGAAGTCGAAAGCCACCCCATACACAATCATGGACAGTACAAACATCCAGACACCCGGCCCAGGATTCCCCAGTCCGAACAATCCGAAACGAAGTACCCATGCCAACATGGCTATCAGCATAACACGCTTGATTCCGAAATGCTTCAACACAAACGGTATTAATAAGATACACAATGTTTCCGACACCTGCGACAAAGATATCAATGCATTGGCATGATTCACTCCAAACGTATCGGCATACTCCGGAACTCCCTTGAAACTGCTGAGAAACGGATTGGCAAAACCGTTGGTTATCTGTAAAGAAACCCCCAACAACATAGAAAATATAAAGAAAATAGCCATCTTTTTCTGTTTGAACAGTGTAAACGCCCGCAATCCCATAGCATCTACCAACGATTTCTGTTCTCCACCACGACTTACAGGACACTCAGGCAAAGTAAGCGCATAAACCGCCAGTATCACTCCAAAGCAAGCACAAGAAAAAAACTGCATATAATTATTTTGGAATCCCAAGATATCCGTCAGCAACATGGAGCAGATGAAACCAATCGTTCCGAAAATACGGATGGGAGGAAAAGCGATGACAGGGTCCAGTTTTACTTTATCCAGTGCGGTATAGGCTACCGAATTTGTCAATGCCAATGTTGGCATATAAAAAGCTACACTAAGAGAATAAAATGTAAACAAAGTACCGAAATTAACCGCTTCACCATCCACATAGCCATACCACCCGGCAGCCACCATAAACACGGCAGCCATAAAATGACAGAAACCATATAATTTTTGAGCAGGCACCCACCTGTCGGCAATAATTCCCATTATGGCAGGCATAAACAAGGAAACAATCCCCTGCATGGCGTAAAACAGACCTATCTTGGCCCCCAAGCCAATATTAAACAAATACGTCCCCATGGAAGTAAGATAAGCCCCCCATACGGCAAACTGCAAGAAGTTCATGACTATCAGTCTGAGTTTCATTCCGGTAATTTCGTTTTTCATCTTTCTTCTTTAATGTGTGTTTTTTATATTACTTGCAAAGATATAAAACAATTCGATTTTTCATGGAGATTCATCTTAAAAAACAAAGCCTTTCCGGCAGTTTCACAACTTCCGGAAAGGCAAGACAATTAAAAAGTTTTTGTAATCTAACTAAAAGAGAGTGTTTTATTATCTTGTGTTCGTGAAAAATAATGCCATCATCTATTCAGCTATGGCATAAGCATCCAGTCCTTTCAATGACTGGCGGATAGTTTCCTGCATCTTCTCCATCTCTTCCCGACTCATTTGGCGCACCTCTATACCGGAATCCCTTAGATTATTCCCTAATTCGGCCATCTGCTCATTGAACGAATCCCAATATTCCGAGTCAAGGACAACAGAACATACTTCTTGCCCATCCTTCATCGGACTGATAATGACGGTCATGCTTACACTTCCGCTTTCTTTGACATTAAGGGTGTAAGTACGTTTCTCATTATCCGTCTTATAAATGAACGTAAAATTCGCTTTCTGCGCCTTGCCTCTTCCCTTCGGCATATCCTTGATGGCAGTTTCGGCATATTCCTCATCCTTCTCGAAAGCCTCAATCAACCTTGCACCTATATTCTCATCCTTTAACGAGAAACTTTTCACCACCTTCACCACTTTGCGGGTTTTAGGGTCACGTTTCGTTACAGAGTTGATAGCCACATCATCCCGTTTTTCCAGTTCCGCCGCCATTTTATCAATATTCTTCTGGGCCATAACCTTACCTGTTCCACCCCACACCAGCAAAACAGCCGCCAATGCACTTCCTAAAATAAATCTTGTTTTCATATCTTATTTTTTTTATGTTTTTTATTCGCTTACCAATAATTCCTTTTCTTCTATCTCTTTCTCGGAACGACAAATTTCCTCCACACGCTCCTGAGCCAGTTTCTCCACCCGTTCCGCCTCTTCCAGTGTTTCAATAATACAAGGCATAATCTGTTTCACATCCGAAATTCGCTTGCCTCCCACTTCCACATAACTACCTTCGTAGCACGACCATTCACCACTTCCGCCTGCTTGGTTCTCCGAATAGAAAATCAAGCCTAACCCCAGCGCAATGACCATCATTGCCGCTATACCGGCACTCCAGACAGCTACCGGAATACGCTGATAAAAGCCTTCTTTTCCAACCACCGGTATCTTTTCCGATCTCTTCCCTCCGGCAACCTCCTCCTGACCGTCTGGCTGCGACATACCCGGTTCTCCCTGCATACCTCCCTCATACCAGGCAAACATCGGAGCATATCCCATCAGATGAGAAGGTACATCCCCTGTATGGAAGAAGCGATAAATAGCCTGCTCCTCGGCATTCGTGGTCTCCCCTTCCAGGAAACGGTTAATGTATTCTTCTATATTCCTCTTATCTAATTCCATACCTTACTGTGTATCATAAATTGTTCTTTTACTCTTTTTCTAGCTCTCGACAAATTGGTTCGTACCGCCACCGGCGTACTTCCTGTGAGACGGGCTATCTCCTCTACTTCGAAACCTTCCAGGTGCTTCATGCGGAGAATAGACTGTTGCAAGTCAGGCAAAGTACCTATTACTTCCAGTATCTCCTGCATATTCTCTTCCTCTACCAGTTTCATTTCAGGATTTTCACCTCCACCAATGCTGATGCCCTGCTCCAAATCGACTTTCTCTATCCGAGTGACTCGCAGACGGTTGATGCACAAATGCTTGGTTATAACAATAGCCAATGCATCCACGCTGCGGTATTGGTCCAGACGGTCGCGAAGAAACCAAAGTTTCAACAGTGCATCTTGCACTGCATCTTCTGCCTCGTCGGAGTCTTCCAAATAACGGATAGCCATTCTTAACAAAGCCGGCCGCATTCGTTTTGCCTCTATTTCAAATCTATTTTGTTCCATGTTCACCAGTATGACACATAGAGGTAGGGAAACGTTACATCAAAATGAAAAAAAAATTTGCTGACATGTCAATTTACCAATATACCAATAACCGTATGGGCATATATAGCACCGCTAATTGGCACATCAGCCAGTTGACGGATGCACCAATTATTCAAACTTATAAACCGTATGACTACGGAAGACCTCTCCCGGACGGAGTACAGTACTAGGAAATCCGGGCTGGTTGGGGCTATCTTGAAAATGCATCGTTTCGAAACATACCGCCGAACGGAAAGGATAAGCTATCCCTCCTTTACCTGTCATTTTTCCTTTCAGTCCATTACCGGTATAAATTTGCATTCCCGGCTCGGTGGTGAAGATCTCCATCTTACGCCCGCTTGCTGGATCATACACCCAGGCAGCCGGCCTTGTATCATCTCCTTTCGTATTCAATTCCCAAGTATGATCATATCCGTTTACCACCTTCAATTGGGGATGATCCGCATCTATACATTCTCCGATAGCATGCGGCATACGAAAATCAAGGGGAGTACCGGCCACCGGAAGATATTCTCCTGTAACACATTTCTTATCATCGTATGGAGTAAAACGATCTGCGTCTACCCAAAGTTGCTGGTCCTCCACGCTTTTCGTAAAATTTCCCGAAATATTAAAAAAAGAATGATGGGAAAGATTAAGCACCGTGGGTGCATCCGTAGTTGCCTCGTATGTCAAATCCAACGCATTATCATCCTCACCAAGACTATAGACCAACGTCACTTTCAGGTTTCCGGGGAAACCATTTTCTCCATCAGGAGAAAGATAAGACAGACGGACCCTATGTGTATCTGCCTGCTCCACTTTCCATATTCTATCGGCAAAGCCGGGATTCCCTCCATGTGATATATGCCCGGACTTCCCATTGTTAGGGACCAGCTTATACTCTACTCCATCCAGCGTGAAACGCGCATTCAAAATACGTCCTATATAACGCCCCACCGTAGAACCAAAATTCTGCCGTTGCTCCATATATTCAGTAATCGTGGAAAATCCGCACACCACATCCTCCCGTTTTCCATTTCTGTCGGGGACAAGGATAGAAACCACCCGTGCCCCATAGTTTGTGATACAGACCTCCATTCCCTGCTTGTTGCTCAATGTAAATAAATCGGTATGCTGCCCATTCACTTCTGTTTGAAAATCCTTCCGCTGTAATCCAGAAGCTGTGATTTGCTTACCGGTGTGACAAGAAGAGAGCACCAGCAACAAGCCCATACAAACCAGACCCTGTTTTCCTTTCATATCATTCATTTTATAGGTTTTAAATACCACAAATGTAAATCCTCCGATGGAAAATAAGAAAAGCCGGCCTTCCCTTTTTCAAAGGATGACCAACTTTTCAACCATTTCAACCAATTTTTACCCTGTCGCTTCCTCTCTTTCAAAACCATCTTTTTACCATCCAGCGTATTGACAGGCTGATATTCCTGTCTGCCCCGCTATGATAGGAAAATCCAGAAATAACTGACTGATAACGCTTAAGCCCAAACAAACAACCTAGTGCTTCCACTCCACAGGCAACCTTAATCTCGCCTTGTAATCCTGCCTCCTGCAACAATCCTGCAAGCAGATTTATCTTTTCCGCTTCCGGACCATATGCAGTACGGATTATAAACAATGAAACGTTCGCCATACAATCATTCATCCCTGCTTCCACATAAGGTTTTCAGCCCTGCCCGTAAGTTGTGACCAAAGTTAAAAGAAAGCAAGCCAGTGTTGCATAAAGTTGTATTCTCATATTTTTCATCTGTTTTGTTTTAACCTAACAAATGCAGACAATTATCTTCTTTTTACATTTATTTTCAGAAAAACTTCTGTTTCCATGCAGTCTTTTACCCTCTCCTGTATCTTCATATAATAACATGACAAAAGAAGAATGAATGACACAGAACTAATAGAGGGATGTAAAGCCGGAAAGCGGGAAGCTTTGGAAACCATATACAGGCTCTTCTCCCGCCAAATGTATGGAGTGTGCTATCGCTATGTAGGCGAAGATTCGGCACTGGACGTCATGCACGATGGATTCGTCAAAGTGTTTTCCGCCATCGGCCAGCTACATGCCACCGACCTGCATGGATTCAGATCCTGGATCACCCGTATCATGGTAACCACCTCCTTGCACCATCTCCGCAAACAGAAAAACAGCTCTTTCCTTTCTGTAGATGACCTGGAAGAAAATATGCAACCTGTGGACGAAGAAGATATGATTTCAATTCCTATTGAAACCCTGATGAAATTCATAGCTGAATTACCGACAGGCTATCGCACCATACTGAACTTGGCCGTATTCGAGGAAATGCCTCATAAGGAGATTGCGAAGACATTAGGCATTAACGAACATTCATCCTCCTCACAACTGTACCGCGCCAAATGTATACTTGCTCAGAAAATTAAAGAATACTTAACTCGACAATCATTATGAAACAGGAAGAAGAACCGTGGATAGACCACTTGAAACAACGGGTTAACGAATACGAAAAGCCACTCCCAGGAAATGATTGGAATCATTTTCAAACGGAATTTTTCACTCCCTATCTACATAAGAGAAGAAGGATGAAAACGATGCGTATAGCAGCCGTTTTCTTCTTGATATTCATACCTTTTGCCACTACTTTTTATTTTTTACAGACAGAAATACATAAAGCAGCCTCACCTGTTGTATCCTTACCGGCATACCAGCCAAGAAGCATTACAGGCAGCCCTTCCATTATGCCTGAAAACAAACTGTTACAGGACAGGACCAAATCAAAGACAGCTTCCTTGACAAGGCCGCCAATCCAAACAAGTATCCACACCGATACGGCAAATAATATAGAAACAGAATGTATGCCCCCGGTACAAGATACAATCCGGGATACAGAATCTGTACACAAGCGCCCTTCCGGACACAAGCACTTTGCATTACCGTATAAGCGTTCCGGATATACTTTGGCACTTGCCATATCTGCCGGCAATAACGGAGCAAGTACCGGCTTCATAAACAAAACTTTTTCCCGGGGAGACATAGGGAGTTCTCATAAGGATGAAATTATGTATTGGAGTGACTTCAAAGACTATTTGCAGGAATATCCATCGGACTTTCCCGATGCACAAGCTTACGAAGCTCTACTACAAATAGCAAATGACAACACGGGACGACCCATGACAGAATATACCCATTATAATCTCCCCGTCAGCATTGAGCTTTCGCTCCGTAAATCTATAAGCAGGCACTGGGGGGTCAGCGCAGGACTGCAATACACCTATCTGTCGTCCGAGAGTTCCATAGGAGAAGATTCCAAGTGGGTTAAACGACAAAAGCTCCACTACATAGGCTTGTCTGTGAAATTAGACCGCCGGCTTTATACCACCCGCACCTTTTCCTTTTATGCCACAGGAGGAGGCACAATAGACAAATCCGTTTCGGGTAAACTGGAACAAGATTTCATCGTTCAGAAAGAGAAAATCTATTCCAGTACAGAGAATCTGAAAATAAAACCGTTCCAATTCTCCATACACGCCGCATTGGGAATACAATATAATATAAATCCCACCCTAGGTGCTTTCATTGAGCCCGGAACAGTTTTTTATTTCAAGGACGGCAGCTTTAAAAACACCATACGTGACAAACACCCGCTCCATTTCAACCTGCAATTGGGGGTGCGCTGGAATTATTAAGGAAACTTCATGCAGTCTTTTGTCCATCCTTGTATCTATAAGATAAAAAACAACCATGCAAAAAAGACATAAAGACAGACAATGTTATTTTAACGAGCTAGCGAATACGTCCCGTAGTTTCTATATAGACTATGTGAAACAATTTATCTCCCTCAGCCCTTCCACCCACATACTGGAAATAGGTTGCGGAGAAGGAGGCAACCTGCTTCCCTTTGCCGAACTAGGCTGCAAGGTAACAGGAATAGACCGTGCAGCCAGTCGCATACACCAGGCAGAAACCTTCTTCGCCGCCTCCGGCTACAAAGGAGAATTCACCACAACGGATTTCTTCAACTTTTCCTCAGCTTCCCGTTACCAGCTCATCCTGATACACGATGTTATTGAACACATCAGTAACAAAGAAGAATTCTTCCGTTGCCTCTCTCCTCTTCTAGCTAAGGGAGGCATCATATTCTGGGAATTCCCGTCTTGGCAAATGCCATTTGGCGGACATCAGCAAATTTGCCACAACCGGTTCGTCTCCTCTCTCCCTTTCATTCATTTATGTCCCGGTATACTCTATCGGTTTCTGCTCAAATGTTTCCATGAAACACCATCATGTATTGAAGAATTATCAGACATCAAACGCTGCCGCATGACCATAGACACCTTTGAACAACTTGCTGAAAAGTATGGATACGAAATAACCGACAGACAATTATGGTTCATCAATCCACACTACCAACAAAAGTTCCATCTGCGGCCACGAAAGTTATATCCTGTACTGGCACAGTTAAAATATATCAGAAATTACTTCAGCACCTCCTGTTTCTATATAACGCGCCACCGTGAGCTTCATGATTGAGGCAACCCATTTATACTACTTTCATGTTTATACCAACACTATAATTACCAAGATGTTATAACCCGCCATCTAAGCATTTTCTTCTGTTACATTAAGCTTTTTCTTCCAGCCACCTAATACAGACTCCGGCAGTGGACTGTACAGACGATTGGAATAGACTATACAGTCTACTATAGGCGACTGTACAGTCCACTGCCGGAGTCTGTACTACATAACCGTACAAATCCCCTTAATCATCAGCCCGAAAAGACTTAGGAGAGCGTATATAAAGCTTTAAACCCAGGCAGAACAAACTATGCCGACAGCATTGAAGAAGAACCAACAGAGGGCTGTCACCCCAAAAGAGAAAATGTAAGAAGTGGAAGAAAAAACAGAGCAAATCTTTTTTTCAGGAAGAAGAAGCCTAAAAAAACGGCCTATATCATATATAAAAAAAGAAGGGTATCTATCCCAGACACCCAATCTTCATTAACCTTAAATCTAATACCATGAAAAACACAGTGCAAAGATAAGTAGTTTTATGTTATCAAACATAATAACACTACAATTATTTGCTTTCAATTAACATCATTTAAATTTTAAAGGCGCTTTTACAGTTTCAAATTCTGTAAAAACGCCTTTGTACTATATATGATTATACAAACCAATCAAATTATTCCACATACAACACCAGCCCTTTCAAATACTCTCCTTCAGGATGGTAAATATTTACGGGGTGATCTCCCGGCTGGGTCAATTGATGCAGAATACGCACACTACGTCCGCTTTGTGCGGCAGCTGTAAATACCGCATTACGGAAATTCACCTTATCCACCACCTGCGAACAAGAGAAAGTAAACAGAATGCCTCCCGGTTTGATTTTCTCAAATGCTTTAGCGTTCAATTTCGTATAGCCGCGCAATGCATTGCGGAGAGCATCCTTGTGTTTGGCAAATGCAGGAGGGTCAAGAATTATCAAATCATATTGATCCCCCATACGATCCAGGTATTTAAAAGCATCCTCAGCATACGCCTTATGACGGGTATCACCCGGAAAATTTAATTCCACGTTCATATTGGTAAGATCAATAGCTTTTGCCGAACTGTCTACCGAATGTACCAGATTCGCGCCTCCACGCATGGCATAGAAAGAGAAGCCTCCTGTATAGCAGAACATATTCAATACATTACGCCCTTTGGCATAACGCTCCAACAAATGGCGGTTCTCACGCTGATCCACAAAAAAGCCTGTTTTCTGACCTTTCAGCCAATCCACATGGAATTTCAAGCCGTATTCCATCGCTATGTTTTCGGAGCTTCCCCCCTTGATAAAACCATTCTCCGGTCCCAAATCCGCCTTGAAAGGCAATGTGGTTTCTGATTTATAATAAATGTTCCGGACTACATCCCCCATCACCTCGGACAAGGCATCGGCTATCTCCATACGGTAAACATGCATTCCGGCCGAATGTGCCTGCATCACAGCTGTATGATCATATACATCAATAATCAAGCCCGGCAAGTTGTCTCCTTCGCCATGAACCAGACGGTAAGTATTGTTTGCAGGATTACCGGCCAAACCCAAACTGCGGCGCAAATCGTATGCCACTTCCAGTTTATGCTTCCAAAATTCATGATCAATCTCACCTTCCTTGAAAGAGAGCACGCGCACGGCAATACTTCCTATCTGGAAATGCCCGCAAGCTATAAACTCTTTCTTCGAAGTGTACACATCCACTATCTCGCCTTCTTCGGGTTCTCCCTCAATGCGCTGGATAGCTCCGGAGAATACCCACGGATGAAAACGCTTTAACGACTCTTCCTTACCCGGTTTCAGGTATACTTTCTTATAAGCCATTTGTATTTACTGTTGTTTCTATTGGTTCTTCCTCTGTTATCTCATAACCGCCCGTACGTTCCAATTCCGTCAGGCAATTGTAAATTTCCACACAAGCCCACGCATCCGTGGCTGCATATAGTTTCTGTCCCTCGCTGAGCACATCCGCCTCCCAATTGGAAAGACGCTGGCTTTTTGAAATCTTCTGGCCAAACAAATTGGCGAAGATTTTTTGCAGACTCCGGTCAGCTATGCCGAATCGTCCTACATAGTCCTGTAACTCTATCCAGTTTCCCCGGTCGGGATGCACATCCTCACGTTTCCGCAACGAGTTAAAATCGTCTTTCAGAGACAAACCTATCTTCAAGGTATCGCTCATCAAAAACTCTTGCAGAGAATCGGGCATACCTATCCGGTTCAGGCGAAACAAGAAACAGGTATCTTGCGTAGATATTTGCAACAAAGCTACCTTATGGGTAGTACCGCGTTTAAAAGAAGGGCGTGTTTCCGTATCCACTCCCACTATGCGTTGATCTTTCAAATAGGCTACCGCTTTTTCGGCCTCACTCTCGGTATAAATCACGAAGATGCGTCCCGGAAAAAGCACCTTGGGCATTGCTGCTATCTCGGCTTTAGTAATCGTTTTCTTTATTTGTTTCATAATAATGAATTCTCATCTTCCATTTCTTCCTCCTCGCCATCATCGGCAGGGCTGTACTTCACATCATGCAAAGCACGCATAGTGTTTACCAGCCGTTGTCCCCAAAACTCTCTGAAATGTTCCTTGCAGACCACTAAAGAATCGTTCATCGTTTCATTCAGGCCCAGTTGGAACACACTGATAAAGTCCTTCAAATCCTGATAGATATCTGCCAAATCCTCTGAAATACATTTTTTGATGGGCGTGTCACTGTACACCATATCCGGCAAGAACACTTCCAGATAATCATCCTTGGCTCCTAACACACCGGCTATAGCCCTACGTATCAGTTCATAATCTTCTTCAGTAACGAAGGTTTCGGGTTCGTCCTCTCCTATCGGCTCACACGGAGGCAACAAAGTCGCTTTCAAATAAAGCAACGGAAGTATTTTTAAGGCGGTATCTACAAAGTCATAGCGTTTCATATCACGGGCACGTTCCAGAAAGCCACAAAATTCGGCGGCTACCGTTACAAACTCTACTGTATTTTTGTCAAATATCACCTGACTGTACTTTTCCATAAACATTAAAATTGAATCGCAAAGTTAAGAAAAAAGAGATTAAATAAGGCAATAATTAATGTTTTTCATGTACATTTGCGAAATAATAAATAGAACGAAGACCTATGGCAAAGAAAAAATCAGATAAGGAGACAGAGCCTAAAAAGGTATCTACCAAACGATTCTCCGCTTTTTTAAAGAACGAAACCACACATTTTGTAATCGGATTGATCAGTGTAATTTTTGCAGTTTATCTGTTACTGGCATTTACCTCTTTCTTCTTTACGGGGGCCGCCGACCAAAGTATTTTGGATAATCAGCAGCCGGGTGAACTGATGCAAACCGCCAATCATGTAAAAAATTACGCCGGAGCACGCGGTGCACAACTTGCCGAATTCCTTATAAACGAATGTTTCGGCTTAGCTGCTTATTTTATCATTTTATTCCTGGCCGTAGTGGGTATGAAATTAATGAAAGCTTACCAGTTCCGTATCTGGAAATGGTTTATGTCCTGTTCTATCCTGCTCATCTGGTTCTCTATCACATTGGGATTTATTTTTGACGGCACCTTTGGGGATAGTTTTATCTATCCGGGGGGATTGCACGGACATAATGTAAGCAATTGGCTGATTTCACAAATTGGGATTCCAGGTTTGGGATTATTGCTGTTCATAGCGGCACTATTGTTCTTTATCTATTTAAGTAACGAAACCATACTGGTTATCCGTAAAGCACTGCGTCCCAGCTTCAGACGAAAGAAAAAAGAGGATCAAACAATTTCTGCGACTGAAGAAAATCCGATTAAAGAAGCTCCCCGGAAGGAAGAATCCAGGAAAGAATTCTCTAATCCCGGTCCTGCTATCGTAGATTTCGAATTAGAACAGCCGACAAAGAAAGAAGAGGAAGTGGAAGAACAAGTGCCCTTCCCTTTTGAGAGCAAGCAGGTTACCGAACCGGCAGTGATAGAAGAACCTGCCTACACAAACGAAGAAGAGGAAGTTGAAAATACAGATGAACCTGATTTTTCAATCAGTGAAGAAACAAATGAAGAAGACGAGGCGTACAAAGGTCCCGTACTTCCACCATACAACCCTCGTCTGGATTTGGAAAACTACAAATTCCCTAGTTTGGATTTGCTAAATGAATATGAAGATGATGGTCCTAATATTGACATGGAAGAGCAAAACGCCAACAAAGACCGCATCATCAAGGTTTTACGTAGCTTCGGTATTGAAATCAGTTCCATCAAGGCAAGTGTAGGTCCTACCATCACATTATACGAAATTACTCCGGCAGAGGGGGTACGTATCTCTAAAATCAGGAACTTGGAGGATGATATCGCATTAAGTTTGTCGGCACTGGGTATCCGCATCATTGCTCCGATACCGGGCAAAGGCACTATCGGTATTGAGGTTCCGAATGCCAATCCGCGCATTGTACCGATGAAATCCATCCTGAACAGCAAAAAGTTCCAAGAAACCACCTATGAGCTGCCTGTGGCATTAGGCAAGACCATTACGAACGAAGTCTTTATGGTGGACTTGGCAAAAGCCCCCCATATGTTGGTAGCCGGCGCTACCGGACAGGGTAAGTCCGTAGGATTAAATGCCATCGTGACCTCTTTATTATATAAGAAGCATCCGGCAGAACTTAAGTTTGTAATTGTAGACCCCAAGAAGGTGGAGTTCGCTATCTATGCTCCGATTGAGAAGCATTTTCTGGCCAAGCTGCCGGATGGAGAAGACGCGATTATCACCGATGTTACCAAAGTGGTACAAACCTTGAACTCACTATGTATAGAGATGGACAGCCGATACGACTTGCTGCGTAAAGCCGGTTGCCGTAATATTAAGGAATATAACGCGAAATTCATCAACCGGCAGTTGAATCCGGAAAAAGGACACCGCTTCATGCCTTACATAGTGATTATCATTGATGAGTTCGGTGACCTGATTATGACTGCGGGTAAGGAAGTGGAATTACCAATCTGCCGTATCGCCCAGTTGGCACGTGCAGTAGGCATACATGCCATTATCGCGACCCAGCGTCCGACAACGAACATTATTACCGGTACTATCAAAGCTAACTTCCCGGCACGTGTTGCCTTCCGTGTAGCTGCCATGATGGACTCACGTACTATTCTGGACCGTTCGGGAGCACAACAGCTGATTGGTAAGGGAGATATGCTTTACTTGCAAGGTAATGATCCGGTACGTGTGCAATGTGCATTCGTGGATACTCCTGAAGTGGAAAAAATAGCCAATTACATCAGTAAACAACAAGGATACACCACCGCATTCATGTTGCCCGAATATGTAGGCGAAGAGAGTGAAAGCAGCGTTGGCGAAGTAGACATGAACCGGTTAGACCCTATGTTTGAAGACGCAGCCAGACTGGTCGTGATTCACCAGCAAGGCTCTACCTCATTAATCCAACGCAAGTTCTCTATCGGCTATAACCGTGCGGGACGTATCATGGACCAACTGGAAAAAGCTGGAATTGTTGGCCCCACTCAAGGAAGCAAGGCGCGTGACGTACTCTGCATGGATGAAACAGACCTGGAAATGAAATTGAACAATCTGCAACAATAAGTTGTTTAATAATGTTATGATAAAAATGAAAAGAACATATTTACTGGTATTAATCCTTTTCCTTTCAGTCAGCCTATCCGCACAAAAGGACAAACAGGCACGGGAGATATTGGACAAAACCGCCAATGCCCTGCAACAGGCCGGAGGCATCCGTGCCACCTTTGGAGGGACAGGAAATGGAACCTTATTGCTAAAAGGCAACCGGTTCTATCTGAACAGTGGCGGAATACAAAGCTGGTTTGACGGAACAACGCAATGGAGTTATCTGGAAAGCAGCGAAGAAGTGAATGTGAGCAATCCTACCCCGGAAGAGTTGCAAACCATCAATCCTTATGCACTGTTATCCATTTACAAAAGCGGATATAATTATAAGTATACAGGGATCAAAAGCCGTAACGGCAAACAGGGGTTTGAAGTGATACTGACTCCGGAGAATAAACAGGATATCACATCCATCACCTTGTTCGTTTCCCAAACATATCAGCCTTTATATATAAAGGTAGAACAAAGTAATAAATCGGCAAATGAGATTATCGTCACTTCTTACCAAACCAACCAGCCGCTGGACAATGCGACATTCAAGTTTGATAAAAAGAAATTCCCAAATGCCGAAGTGATAGACTTACGATAACAAGCAGAGTTCAAGATAGAGAGATAATATAATATTCATCAAATTAAATTAAGTAAAGAAATAAGTATTATGAGTACAGAAAAAGTTAAATGCCTTATCATCGGCTCAGGTCCTGCCGGCTACACCGCCGCCATTTATACAGGACGTGCCAACATCGCCCCGGTCTTATATGAAGGTCTACAGCCCGGAGGCCAGTTGACCATCACTACCGAGGTGGAAAATTTCCCCGGATATCCCGAAGGTATCAGCGGTACCCAACTGATGGAGGACTTGCGCAAACAAGCAGAACGCTTCGGCGCGGATATCCGCAATGGCATTGCAACCTCCGCCGACCTGAGCAAACGTCCTTACCGTATCACCATTGATGACGAAAAAGTGATTGAGGCAGAAACTGTAATTATATCCACAGGTGCCACCGCCAAATATCTAGGTCTGGAAGACGAACAGAAATATGCCGGAATGGGTGTAAGCGCCTGCGCCACCTGCGACGGTTTCTTCTATCGCAAGAAAACCGTAGCTGTAGTAGGTGGCGGTGACACTGCTTGCGAGGAGGCTGTCTATCTGGCAGGACTGGCCAAACAGGTTTACCTGATTGTACGCAAACCGTTCTTACGCGCATCCAAGATTATGCAGGCACGTGTTATGAACCATCCTAACATCAAGGTACTGTTCGAGCACAACGCTGTCGGCTTATACGGAGAGAATGGCGTAGAAGGTGTTCATTTGGTAAAGCGTCAGGGTGAATGCAACGAAGAACGTTATGACTTGCCTATTGACGGATTCTTTCTGGCTATCGGCCATAAACCCAATTCAGACATTTTCAAGGATTATTTGGACACAGACGAAGTAGGCTACATTATAACAGAAGCAGGTACTCCGCGTACGAAGGTTCCCGGTGTGTTCGCTGCCGGTGATGTGGCCGACCCGCATTATCGTCAGGCTATCACTGCTGCCGGAAGTGGCTGCAAGGCTGCCATAGAAGCAGAAAGATACCTATCTGCCAACGACTTATTATAATAAAAACAAACTAACCCCACAACAAACACTATGACACATTTTCTAAGGAAGATGGCAGCTGCCTGGATTATTCTAGGCAGCGTGTCGGTGGGCTTTGCACAACAGCAAATGCCTCCCATCCCGACGGACCCTAACGTTCGCATCGGTAAATTGGACAACGGATTGACTTATTACATCCGTCACAACGAACTCCCGGAAAAAAGAGCCGATTTCTACATCGCTCAAAAAGTAGGTTCCATTTTGGAAGAAGACAACCAGCGAGGCTTGGCACACTTCTTAGAACACATGTGCTTTAACGGGACTAAAAACTTTCCCGACAAAACCCTCATCCAATATCTGGAAAGCATAGGGGTGAAATTCGGTGAAAACCTGAATGCTTATACCAGCATAGATGAAACCGTATACAATATTTCCAATGTTCCCGTGATACGTGACGGCGTTGTAGATTCTTGTTTGCTGATTTTGCATGACTGGGCCGACGACCTGACACTGGATCCTAAGGAAATAGACAGCGAACGCGGTGTGATTCATGAGGAATGGCGTACCAGCACAAACGCTATGATGCGTATGTACGAAAAAGCCCTCCCTACCCTTTATCCGGAAAGTAAATATGCCTATAGGCTTCCCATCGGCATTATGGAAGTAGTAGACAATTTCCCTTATCAGGCATTACGCGATTATTATGAAAAATGGTATCGTCCGGACCAACAGGGTATTGTCGTAGTAGGCGATATAGATGTAGACAAGATTGAGGCAAAGATTAAGAAGATATTCTCTCCTATTAAAATGCCAGACAACCCGGCAGAACGAGAATACTTCCAAGTTCCCGACAATAAGGAAACTATTGTAGCAATAGAAACAGATAAAGAACAGGCAAACCCAGTAGCTTATTTATGCTACAAACATGAAGCTATTCCTAATGAACAAAAGGGAAACATGGATTATCTGGTAGTGAACTACATGAAATCCATGATAGAAAATATGTTGAACGCCCGTCTGAACGAACTGACCCAAACAGCCAATCCTCCTTTCATCTTCGCTCAAGTCAGCGACCAAGAATTCCTGATTTCCAAAACAAAAGATGCCTTTACAGGAATAGTAGCAAGCAAAGAAGATGGAATTGACAGTGCAATAACTGCCATTGTACGCGAAATTGAACGGGTCCATAAATTTGGTTTCACCGCGTCCGAATATGCCCGCGCCAAAGCGGATTATCTGCGTATGCTAGAATCTGCATACAACGAACGCAATAAAGTGAAAAACGGTGCATACGTGGATGAATATGTACGCCACTTCATTGACAACGAACCGATTCCAGGTATTGAAAATGAATATGCCATTATGAATCAGATCGTCCCCAACCTGTCTGTGGAAATGGTAAACAGTCTGATCCCGGCCTTGGTTACCGACAGCAATCTGGTAGTAAATGTATTCTTCCCAGAAAAGGAAGGATTAAAAGTTCCATCCAAGGAAGAAATTTTGGCTGCTGTCAATAAGGTAAAAGCTGAAACACTGACTGCTTATGAAGACAAAGTTTCTGATGAACCTTTGATTTCTGAAAAGCCCCAAGGTGGAAAGATTACAAAACAGGAAAATGGTCCGTTCGGTTCTACTATCCTGACTCTATCCAATGGAGTACGCGTTATCTTAAAGTCGACCGATTTCAAAGCGGATGAAATCAGAATGAGAGCTTTCAGTCCGGGTGGCAGTTCCTTGTTCCCGAATGATGAAATTATCAATATCAATGTCATGAATGATGTGGCAAGTATCGGCGGTTTGGGTAACTTCAGCAATGTTGATCTGGAGAAAGTATTGGCAGGTAAAAAAGCGAGTGTAAGTGCTTCTGTCGGTGGCAATACAGAGGGGCTGAGCGGAAGCTGCTCACCCAAAGATTTTGAGACCTTGATGCAATTAGTCTATTTGTCATTCACGGCTCCACGAATGGACAATGATGCATTCACTTCATTCAAGAACCGTCTGCAAGCATCTTTGGCAAATCAAGAGGCCAACCCCATGACTGCCTTACAGGATACGTTGCAAAAAGCCCTCTATATGGGACATCCGCGTACTATCCGTATGAAAGCCGATATGGTGGACAAGATTGACTATACCAAAGTTATGGAGATGTACAAAGACCGTTTCAAAGACGCCAGCGACTTTACTTTCATCTTTGTAGGAAACATCAAACCGGAAGAAGTAGAGCCGTTAATTGCAACTTATCTGGGAGCTTTGCCTTCTGTCAACCGCAAGGAAACCTTCCGTGACAATCACATTGATATGCGCCAAGGCGACTATAAGAACATTTTCAGCAAAAAACTGGAAACGCCCAAAGCCTCTGTACTGGTTATCAACAATGGTAAATGTGCATATACTCTGAAAAACCAAATCATGATGAGTATGCTTTCACAGATACTGAATATCATGTATACCGAAAGTGTGCGTGAAAAAGAAGGCGGTACGTACGGAGTAAGCGCATTCGGCAGTCTGACCAAATATCCAAAAGAGAAAGCGGTTCTGCAAATCTATTTCGATACCGATCCTGCCAAACGTGCCAAAATGACGGATATCATTTTGAATGAACTGAATCAGTTTGTCGACCAAGGACCGTCTGCCGAAAATTTGAACAAGGTAAAAGAATTCATGCTGAAGAAATACAAGGAAAATGCCAAAGAAAACAGTTATTGGGTAAATATACTGGGTGAATATTTCTGGGAAGGGACAGACATGAACACCGGCTACACAAATACCGTAAACAGCATTACTGCTAAAGATCTGCAAGAATTTACCAAAGCCTTGTTGGAACAGAATAACCGTGTAGAAGTAAGCATGACCTCGGAAGAAACAAAATAATCCAAGCCTATGCTTCTATCTATTATAAGACAGAATCAAAAACTTGCGGCCAAGCGGAATCCTGCATTTGACAGGAACCGCTTCGCCAAGTTTTTAATTTACTTTATGGTCGCTTTTTGGGCAGCATACCTCATCTTTATCGGGGTCATGCTGTCCTTTGCTTTTGAAGATATCTTTCCCAGCATGGAACCTTACCATATTATGAACCAAGGATTGATTTATCTTCTGATACTTGATTTCCTGTTACGCTTCATGCTCCAACCGGCCATGTCGCAAGAGATCAAGCCCTATCTGCTTATGCCGGTAAAAAAGAATAAGCTGGTGGATACCCTGTTACTACAATCTGGAATCAGCAGTTACAATTTCTTCTGGTTTTTCCTGATCATACCTTTTGCTCTGCTTACGATTATCCGTTTCTACGGACTCACGGGCATCCTATGCTATCTGTGCGGCATTTGGCTTCTGATGGTTATGAACAGTTATTGGTATTTGATATGCAAAACTTTACTGAATGAGAAACTGCTTTATATACTTCTCCCGATCGGAGTATACGGATTATTAGCGGGAACTGAATTTATTCCCGAAGGAAACCCGGTTTCCACGTTCATGATGAATTTGGGAGAAGGATTTATAGAAGGAAACATACTCGCCTTTCTAGGTGTCATAGCAGCCATTCTGTTACTTCTGCTAGTAAATCGCAAGCTACAGCTACACTTCATCTATAATGAAATAGCCAAAGTGGAAGACACCAAGATGAAGCATGTATCCGAATATAAATTCCTGGACCGCTATGGTGACGTAGGTGAATATCTACGTCTGGAACTAAAACTGTGTTTCCGTAACAAAACCGTAAAGACACAATTCCGCATGGGATTTATCATCATGCTGGCTTTTTCGGCACTGATTGCCTTCACGGATGTGTATGACGGAACAGGAATGATAAATTTTATCTGCATATACAATTTTGCCATTTTAAGTATCATGACCCTGGGGCAAGTGATGTCTTTTGAGGGCAACTATCTGGATGGTCTTATGAGCCGTAAGGAATCTATCTATAACTTGCTTCGTGCCAAGTATTACCTGAACTGCATCATCGTGTTCATCCCTTTCCTGATTATGATGATCCCTGTAGCTAAGGGCAAGATACCCTTCCTCATGGCTCTATCCTATATGCTGTTTACAACAGGATTCGTATTCGCCATGATGCTGCAACTGGCTGTGTACAATAAAAAGACACTCCCGTTAAACGCCAATGTCATGCGAAGCAATCGGGGAAGTTCCTTATTCCAGACCATTATCATCTCATGTGCTTTTTTCCTGCCCTTGATTATCAACAAAGCTCTGACAGCTTTCTTTGAACAGGATACAGCCTGCATCATCATGATGATTATAGGGTTGTTACTGATTGCAACCCACAATATTTGGATAAAAAATATCTATAACCGTTTCATGAAGCGCCGTTATGAGAATATGGAAGGCTTCCGTGACTCACGTTAAAACGAATTGCGTATGAATATCATAATAAACCAATTACAAAAGAACTTTGGCCCGAAAGTGGCTGTAGACATAGAAAATTACTCCATTCAAAGCGGTAACATGTTGGGACTGGTGGGCAATAACGGAGCAGGAAAAACGACCCTGTTCCGCCTGATGCTGGACTTGCTGAAAGCCGACGGAGGCAGTGTACATATCGGAAACATCGATGTGAGCCGGAGTGAGGAATGGAAAAATATAACGGGAGCTTTCATTGACGAAGGTTTCCTGATAGATTATCTTACCCCCGAAGAATATTTCTACTTTGTAGGAAAAATGTACGGACTAACAAAAGAAGAAGTAGATAAACGTGTCGCTAGGTTTGAACGTTTTATGAATGGCGAAGTCATCGGACAAAAAAAACTGATTCGTAACTATTCGGCAGGCAACAAACAGAAAATAGGTATCATTTCGGCTATGCTGCACCAACCGCAGGTACTGGTTCTAGATGAACCGTTCAACTTTCTGGACCCTAGTTCGCAGTCCATTATCAAGCATTTACTGAAAGCTTATAATGAAGAAACCGGAGCCACCATACTGGTATCCAGCCATAATCTGAACCACACAGTAGATATATGCCCACGCATCGCTCTGTTGGAAAACGGAAAGATTATCCGAGATATTGACAATAAAGGGAATTCCGCCGAAAAGGAATTAGAGGACTATTTTAATGTAACAGAATGAAAAAACTACTATCCCATTTGCTGGTATTAGGTACACTGGCCATGTTGTTGGTTTCATGCGGTACCTCTGCCCCACGTTATAACTACAAAGAACTGGCGCGTGCCTCCATCCGTCTGAATATGGATATTGACATGAAAGACAATCACCAACTGTACGTAGAATCAGCAGCATGGCTGGGAGTCCCCTACCGTGGCGGTGGTAACAGCAAACGGGGAGTGGACTGTTCCGGACTGACTTCACATTTATATAAAAAGGTATACCACAAAAAATTGAAACGTAATTCGGATGACCAACGTACCCAAGATTGCCATAAAGTAAGTAAGAGAAACTTGCGCGAAGGAGATTTGGTATTCTTCCATAACGGCAGAAAAAAACGGATTGCCAGTCATGTAGGTATTTATTTGAAAGATAATAAGTTCATCCATGCCAGTACCAGCCGGGGAGTCATAATCAGCAGCCTGAATGAAGATTATTACCGTAAACACTGGTTAAGTGGAGGCCGTCCTTGACAAGATCCTTGCGGACAATATATTCATTACACTAAAATGAATTTAATTTGAAAGAATGAAATACACAACATACCTTTTTGATTTTGATTACACACTAGCCGATTCTTCACGCGGCATCGTTATCTGCTTTCGTAATGTACTGGAACGCCATGGGCATACGGGCATCAGTGATGAAGCCATAAAACGCACCATTGGAAAAACACTGGAAGATTCATTCAGTATTTTGAGCGGAATCACTACTCCCGAAACATTAGCCGAATATAAAAAAGAATATGTAAAGGAAGCAGATACATACATGACTGTCAACACTTTCTTTTTTCCTGAAACGGTTACCGTGCTGAAAACACTGAAAAGCCAAGGTGCCCAAATAGGTATCATTTCCACTAAATTCCGTTTTCGTATCCGCGAAATGGTAGACCAACATTTTCCGAAAGATTTTTTTGACATTATTATCGGAGGAGAGGATGTAAAGCAAGCCAAGCCAGATCCCCAAGGTATAAAAAAAGCACTACGCCGGCTGCATCGCCGGAAAAGCGAAACACTCTACATCGGTGACAGCACAGTGGACGCAGAAACCGCCCAAGCAGCCAAAGTAGACTTCGTAGGTGTGCTCAATGGCATGACAACCCGCGAAGAACTGATGGTCTACCCACACCGGCAAATACTAGACAATCTTTCGTTACTTCCATTAATTCATAAATTCACCCCTCACGAACCAGACAAACATTTTCCGGAAAAGTTCTTTTATTCTTCCTGTTTTCCCCAAAAAATAGTAGCCTTCTACAAACTGCTCCATCAAAAACAAATAAGAGGGAAACATGAAATAAAAGAAAATCCGACATGTTGCGTCTGTAAGAACTGCAGAAACACGTTTCAAGGAAATTATTGTCCCCATTGCGGACAAAACCGCCACACGCCACGTTTTACCATACGAAATGCCTTTCAGAATATTTTAAGTGGGTTCTTTAACATAGACCATGGTTTCAGCCGTAACCTGATAGAACTACTCTACCGACCAGGATACATGATACGGGATTATCTGAAGGGAAAACGTGTACATTACTATAAACCATTTCAAACCTTGTTCGTTCTGGCTGCTCTATACATCATGGGCGTACAACTCATTGACCCGGCAGCGATAAAACTATCGGAAAAGGAAATGGAAGAAGAGCCTACTATCGCCAGCCTGATGGACGACATCAAGTACCAACAGGAACAGACATCAGACAGTTGTACCAAATATTATCTAGGACAAAGTATTACCTATGCAGACAGTGCACAGTGGGCCCAAACTCACAGTTTATCAGAATCAATACAAGCACAAATCGATGCAAAATTCAGCAATCAAGACCCCAATGAGCTAAAAAAAGAAATAAGCAAACAAATAAAAAAGGAGCTTAAACAAAAAATAAAAGCAAAAAACGGCGAGATTGATGACTGGAGAGGTCTGATGAAAGAAATTGGTACGACTTTGGCAAGACAAGATAGCTTACGGATGGCCACTTTAGGAAGAGAAGCCAACAAACAAGACTCAACCATATCGGAAATAAGAAAAAACATATTGGCAAACATGGCCCAACAAGATAATCCCTATGAAGATCAAGATATCTGGAATGATTTGAGCGAAGCCGGAAGTGAAATGAAAAATGTCTTTAACGAAATGACTAACAATTATTTCACAGAAAATAGCTTTCTCTCTGCAGTCGGTAACCTGATGAAAAGTTGGATACATGGCAACAAAGCCTTCAGCATCCTTGCTCTGCTCCCTCTTTTTACAATAAGCACCCGGTTAAGCTTCTGCCGGACCTCTATCGGACGTAGACTAAATCTGACGGAAAACTTTTTTGCACAAGTTTATATAGCCTGCCAAATCTTATGGATTTCTTTACTGATCCTGCCATTTACCGGAACAGCACATTTGAATGATATTTTTGATTTAAGTTACAAAGCAATCTTTATATTATTTGTCTGGGATTACCGCCAACTGTTCGGACTTTCCTGGTGGAAAAGCTTCTGCCGTACAATAATCATGTTTTGGTATTGCTTTTTGGGACTGTTGCTAGTCTGTTCTATCATTATAGGCATCATTGTATTGATAGCCTATATTATACAATGGGGTAAATAAAAGTACAATCACACAAACCTTATTTATACAATCGCGCATCCACAAAATGCAATATGAATAAAAACATTGAGTACAAGAAAAAAGAAGATGTTTTTTCTTTGCAGATATAAATAAATATAGTAATTTTGTGCCCGATTTAGTCCGATGAGGTAGAAAAGTGAAGGCAGTGATGCATTCCACCTTACGGAGAAAACCGTTTAATATTATAAAAAGATGTACGTAATTGTAGAAATTAACGGTCAGCAGTTCAAAGCTGAAGAAGGCAAAAAACTGTTTGTACACCACATTCAGAACGCAGAAAACGGCGCAACTGTTGAATTTGAAAAAGTATTGTTGGTAGACAACAATGGAACAGTAACTGTAGGTGCTCCTACTGTAGAAGGTGCCAAGGTAGTTTGTGAAGTAGTATCTCCGCTGGTAAAAGGCGACAAAGTACTTGTATTCCACAAAAAGAGAAGAAAAGGTTATAGAAAACTGAACGGTCACCGCCAGCAGTTTACAGAGTTAACTATTAAACAAGTTATTGCTTAATCATTTAAAATTTAAGAAGAAATGGCACATAAAAAAGGTGTAGGTAGTTCTAAGAACGGCCGTGAATCAGCAAGTAAGAGATTAGGCGTTAAGATATTTGGTGGACAGGCTTGTAAAGCAGGTAACATCATTGTTCGTCAGAGAGGTACAGAATTCCATCCGGGTGAAAACATCGGTATGGGACGTGACCATACTCTTTTCGCTTTAGTAGATGGTACAGTATGTTTCAAAGTAGGTCGCAATGACAGAAGATCTGTTTCTGTTGTTCCGGCTGTAGAAGCATAATCAGTTACAAAATAAAAAAAATTGAAAGACTCTTCATTCCTTGAAGAGTCTTTTCTTTTAGAATACCCTGAACACTAAGACCTTACCTTCAGTCCGGATTATAAAATGCCTGGCCAATGCCTCATTCAAAGTCCCTTGCCACCAATTGGTAAACACAGACAAAGGATAAGCCAACCCTTCGGCAGATAAAGCCGTACTATTCATATTAAAAACAGAAATCTGCTGACCGATATAAGATTCAAACATACTGTCCTCCCTTATGGGAACAAAGATACCATAATCAGTCATCATACTAACCTCCGCCTGCTCCATATAATCCGCCAGCAAGCTGACATTCCCTATTGTATGATCTTCTCTTTTTCCTGTAGCCCCCATGATAGTAATACGCTTCCTCTCCTGTGACAGGCAGAAGCGAAATGCCTTACTCAAATCATTTGTTTCCTGCTCTGCCTCACTATGAATCAACGAAGCATATCGCTCTTTAATATCCGGCAATAAAGAATCGCCATCGCCAACAATGGCTTCCGGCATTCTACCTGAACGAATATAAGTATTTGCTGCCCCGTCACAACAAACCACATAAGGACACTGCCTCAACCACTCCAGTGCCAACGGATGGGAAGGGAAATCACCATCAGCCAGAATAATTGTTTCCGGCACGTCACATCCTATCGGTAATTTATACTCTTTCATAAGATAAATTCATTAATTGTTTCCACTTCAAATAACCGAAACAAGCGATTACCGCATAAAGTCCATACAAAAAAGAAGTGAAATATAAATCTTTGTAAATATAGATACCACAAGAAACAGCATCAACAACCAGCCATGCCAACCATTGTTCCACATATTTATGTGCAAGCATCCACATGGCAATAATACTAAGTGCTGTTGTAAAACTATCCCACCAGGGCACCGTACTATCTGTACAAGTTTCGAGAATAATCCCTATCAGCACAAACACCACAAGCAGCACAACAAACATAGGCAACAGCAGCTTAGACGGTGTGCCGGAAACAGGCTTCTCCCCTTTATCCGGCGTATGGCGCAACCACATCCACCAACCATAAATTCCAGCCAACAAATAATAGATACTGATAACAGAATCGGCATACAGACCCACTTGATAATAAACAACTATATAAATGGCAGGCATAATGACACTGACCGGCCACAACCAAATGCTCGCCCTATATTCAAACCATAAATAAAGCAGACCGATTAAAGCGCCCGCTATCTCAAGATAATTCATCTTTCTTACTTTTCATTTTCTAATCCGGATGCAAAAGTAACGAATAACTCATACACCTTACCATTTTTTTATCTATCTTTGTCCATTAATTCAAGAAATATCAAAAAGACTGAAAAGATATGCTTACCATTAAACAAATTACAGAGAATACGGAAGAGGTAATCCGCGGACTGGAAAAGAAGCATTTTAAAGATGCAAAAGCAACGATAGAACAAGTGCTTGCATTCAATGACAAAAGACGTAGCACGCAGAATCAATTAGATAAAAACCTGGCAGAAGTGAACTCGCTCTCCAAATCTATCGGGCAACTGATGAAAGAAGGGAAGAAAGAAGATGCTGAAACAGCTAAAGCACGTGTAGCCGAAATCAAAGAAACCAGCAAAGCTTTACAAGCAGAAATGGACAAAGCACAGGAAGACATGACCAACCTGCTTTACACCATTCCCAATGTTCCTTATGACAGTGTGCCCGAAGGTGTAAGCGCTGAAGACAATGTGGTGGAAAAAATGGGCGGTATGGAAACCGAACTCCCCAAGAATGCGCTTCCCCATTGGGAACTTGCCAAAAAATACGACTTGATAGATTTTGACCTGGGCGTGAAAATCACAGGGGCAGGTTTTCCTGTATATAAAGGTAAAGGGGCACGTCTTCAACGCGCATTAATCAATTTCTTCCTGGATGAAGCCCGCGCTTCCGGTTACGAAGAAATCATGCCACCGACGGTAGTAAACACCGCATCGGGCTACGGAACAGGACAACTTCCCGACAAAGAAGGACAAATGTATCATTGTGAAGTAGATGATTTGTACTTGATTCCAACCGCAGAAGTTCCTGTAACCAATATCTATCGTGACGTGATTTTGGACGAAAAACAATTGCCTATCAAGAATTGCGCATATACTCAATGTTTCCGTCGTGAAGCCGGATCTTACGGCAAAGACGTACGTGGGTTGAACCGTTTGCACGAATTCTCAAAAGTAGAACTGGTACGCATTGACAAACCCGAACATTCCAAACAGTCACATCAGGAAATGTTGGACCATGTAGAAGGCCTGTTGAAGAAATTAGAACTCCCCTATCGCATTCTCCGCCTTTGCGGTGGTGATATGAGTTTTACAGCTGCACTTTGCTTTGACTTTGAGGTTTATTCGGAAGCACAACAGCGTTGGCTGGAAGTAAGTTCTGTATCCAATTTCGATACGTATCAGGCTAATCGCCTGAAATGCCGTTACCGTTCTGCCGAAAAGAAAACAGAATTATGCCATACTTTGAACGGTTCCGCACTGGCTTTGCCGCGTATTGTTGCAGCCTTATTAGAAAATAATCAGACTCCGGAAGGTATCCGTATCCCTAAAGCATTAGTTCCTTATTGCGGATTCGAGATGATTGACTAATAACAGCTAATTACATATATTGAATGTCATTCTGAGTATTATTCAGAATCCGATCTTTCCCGACAGATTCTGTCTTGTATGCAGAATGACATTCTTTTTTTATTATTTCAACCTGATTACTAACCATTTAACCTATTATTATGAATACTTCACAGAAAAATTTCATGGTACCTCTTGCCTTTGTAGGCATGATGTTTTTTGCAATTGGTTTTGCATTGGGCATTAACTCTTTCCTAATGCCGGTATTAGAACGGTCAATGGAAATGTCGGCTTCAGAATCCAATCTTCTGCTTGCCGCCACGTTTGTTCCATTCCTAATTTTTGGTATACCGGCCACCAAATGCATTGAAGCCATCGGTTACAAAAAAACAATGGCTCTTTCATTCATCATTTTCGCGATCGCTTTCGGATTATTCATCCAAGCAGCCGCAACAGAATCTATTGTATGGTTTCTTTTCGCCTCATTCATCTGTGGTGCCGCCAATGCAGTACTCCAAGCGTCAGTAAATCCATATGTAACTATTCTTGGACCTATAGAGTCTGCCGCAAAACGTATTTCCATCATGGGTATTTGCAACAAACTGGCTTGGCCTGCTACTACTCTTTTTATTACCTTAGTAATCGGCAAAACCATAGACCAAATAAAAATGGAAGATTTGTTCCAGCCATTTGGTATTATTGTCGGTATTTTCGTTGTATTAGGCATTATTGCCTTAATGGCTCCACTGCCTGAAGTAAAAGCTGCCGGAGAGGATGCCGCCACAGATGCGGAAGAAGCGGTTGCCTGTCCGTATGCAGAAGGTAAAACTTCCATCATGCAATTTCCTCACTTGCTATTAGGAGTACTTGCTCTTTTCCTTTATGTAGGTGTGGAAACCATAGCCTTGGCAACTGCAACCGGATATGCCAAAGCATTGGAGCTGCCGGGTGACAATTACGGATTTATCCCTTCCATCGGTATGGTAGTAGGATACATTTGCGGCGCAACCTTAATCCCTAAATATCTGAGCCAGGCTACCGCAATGAAAATATGTGCCATCATAGCCATCATTGGTTCTGCATTAGTAGCAACCATGCCGGCTGAAATTTCAATCTATTGCATATTCTTTATGGCATTAGGATGCTCATTAATGTGGCCCGCATTATGGCCTCTCGCAATGGCGGATCTCGGCAAATTCACCAAAGCCGGCTCTTCATTGCTAACCATGGCTATTGCCGGTGGAGCGGTTATGCCATGGGTGCGCGGTGTGGTTCAAGATGCAACTAGCTTCCAGACCTCCTACTGGATCTGTGTTCCCTGTTTCCTTTTCATCCTATATTATGGAATGATAGGATATAAAATCAGAACAAAGAAATAATCTCTTTTTCACATCAAGAACAAACTGCAACAAAATCAAAAACGGATTTATCATGATAGGATCAGCCGCCCCTCACAAAAGGGCGGCTTTTCTTTTGTCTTTAAAAAATATAATCCTACCTTTGCATAAATTATCAATTTGACAATCAACTCAGAAAAACAACGAACTTATAGTATAGCAAAATGAATAAGATTATTTCAAAAGAACATTTCTCGGAAAAGGTCTTTAAATTGGTCATAGAGGCACCTCTGATTGCCAAGTCACGTAAGGCCGGACATTTCGTAATTGTCCGTGTCGGTGAAAAAGGAGAACGTATGCCACTTACTATCGCCGGTGCCGATCCCGTAAAAGGTACCATCACACTGGTAGTACAGGAAGTTGGTCTTTCTTCTACACGACTTTGTGAATTGAACGAAGGAGATTATATTACAGATGTTGTTGGTCCGCTGGGTAAAGCCACCCACATTGAAAATTTCGGAACTGTAGTCTGTGCCGGAGGAGGAGTAGGCGTTGCTCCGATGCTTCCTATCGTACAGGCCTTGAAAGCTGCCGGCAACCGCGTAATTACCGTATTGGCCGGACGTACCAAAGAATTAATTATCCTTGAGAAAGAAATGCGTGAAAGCTCTGATGAAGTAATCATTATGACAGACGACGGCTCATACGGGCGCAAAGGATTAGTGACTGAAGGCGTGGAGGAAGTAATCAAACGTGAAACGGTAAACAAATGTTTCGCCATCGGTCCTGCCATCATGATGAAATTCGTTTGTCTGCTGACTAAAAAATATGAAATTCCCACCGACGTTTCTCTGAACACCATTATGGTGGATGGAACCGGTATGTGTGGTGCCTGCCGTATCACTGTAGGAGGCAAAACACGTTTTGTTTGTGTTGACGGCCCGGAATTCGACGGCCATCAAGTAGATTTTGACGAAATGTTGAAACGCATGGGAGCTTTCAAAGATATAGAAAAAGAAGAAATTCACAAACTAGACACCGAAAAGCCGACGACTTGTGAAGCGACTAAAGAACTGGACGGCCGGGATGCCGAATGGCGTGCAAGCTTACGTAAAGCCATGAAACCTAAAGAACGAATGGCTATCCCCCGTGTAAAAATGAACGAACTGGATGCAGAATACCGTTCACATAGCCGTAAGGAAGAAGTCAATCTAGGTTTGAATGAAGAGCAAGCTGTAACGGAAGCAAAACGTTGTTTGGACTGCCCCAACCCTACTTGTATGAACGGATGCCCCGTAGGAATCAATATCCCGAAATTCATCAAAAATATAGAACGCGGTGAATTCCTTGAAGCTGCCAAAACCTTAAAAGCAACCAGTGCATTACCTGCTGTCTGCGGGCGTGTATGTCCTCAAGAAAAACAGTGTGAATCACAATGCACTCATCTGAAAGCCGGACACGAAGCCGTTGCCATAGGCTATTTGGAACGTTTTGCTGCTGATTACGAACGTGAAAGCGGTCAAATATCCGTACCGGAAGTAGCGCAAAAGAACAACATAAAAGTGGCTGTTATCGGTTCAGGTCCCGCCGGACTCTCATTTGCTGGAGATATGGCTAAACAGGGATACGATGTCACTGTATTCGAAGCTTTACATGAAATAGGGGGTGTATTAAAATATGGGATTCCCGAATTCCGCCTACCCAATAAAATCGTAGATGTAGAAATTGACAATTTATCCAAGATGGGTGTCAAATTCATGAAGGACTGCATCGTAGGAAAGACAATCAGTGTGGAAGACTTGGAAGCAGAAGATTTCAAAGGTATATTTGTAGCATCAGGTGCCGGGCTTCCCAACTTCATGAATATCCCGGGTGAAAATTCTATCAATATCATGTCTTCCAATGAATATCTGACTCGTGTAAATCTAATGGATGCAGCCAGTGAGGATTCAGATACTCCTGTAACATTCGGCAAACGTGTAGCAGTAATCGGCGGTGGTAACACAGCTATGGACTCTGTCCGCACAGCACGCCGCTTGGGAGCAGAACGCGCAATGATTATTTACCGCCGTTCGGAAGAAGAAATGCCTGCCCGCCTGGAGGAAGTGAAACATGCTAAAGAAGAAGGTGTGGAATTCCTGACTCTGCATAACCCCATAGAATATATTGCCGATGAAAAGGGGCGTGTGAAACAAGTCGTTTTACAGAAAATGGAATTAGGCGAACCAGATGCTTCCGGCCGTCGCAGTCCGATAGCTATTCCAGGAGCAACAGAAACCATTGACATTGATATGGCGATAGTCAGCGTAGGCGTCTCCCCTAACCCGATTGTTCCCAGTTCCATCCCGGGATTGGAATTGGGACGCAAAGGAACAATTGCCGTAAATGAAAATATGCAATCGTCAATCCCGACTATTTATGCCGGTGGCGATATTGTGCGTGGTGGAGCTACAGTTATCCTTGCAATGGGTGACGGACGTAAAGCAGCTACTTCCATGCATGCACAACTCTCCTCCAAATAAATATTATCATTTTCACTAATTTAGCCCGTTATTAAAAATTAACGGGCTATTTTTATTCTATACCGAAAATAAATCACACAGACAGAATGGACCCCATAAATCCATATAGACCTATATCGCCTATCTGACCAATGTACTGACATCAATTGAAATACATACCATGAATATGAACCCTGTCACTATATCTGGAAATAAAATACAAAACTTGATTACCAAATATTGAAGTAACTATCTAAATGTCTATATGAAATGTGCTCCATGACAACAAAAGAGGTGTAAACGAATCCTTTTATTAACCAAATAAAATTTAAAGTATTCACATTATAAACAATTAATAACTCAAATTTAACCAGCATTAAACTCACTCCAGATTACTTTTGTTACCAATTATAACCATAAAGAAAAAACGAATGACCCAAAGGGTAAATTTTAGCATATTATTCTGCACTATCAGTATACTGACAGCACAAGCACAATGGAACAAACAGGACTCGATTCGTTTACAGGAGCTATTGAATGGAGATGGAGAACTAAAAATCAACACAGAAGCCGTAAAGTCTATCCATTTCGACTTTCAATCGGACAAAGACAATATAAAAGGTACTCCAATCATGTCCGAAGACAAACCGTGGATGAAGTTTCTGAAAGACTTGCCTAAAAACTTCGGCGACACAACCAAATGGGTACGCCCTAACTTTGTGCGTCTTACTCCCTACACTCCTTACACCACATGGCATGAAGATCCGGTTAATGATCCCATTTTCTTGAAAAGAAAAGACTCTCTGACAATATCATGGAAACTAAATATCAAACTGATTCCCGGTTTGCAAAACGGCTATGTAATATTACCTGCCGGCATGGATCAAACGGTAACTCCCAGTAATAACCCATTAATAGGAGGACTGGATACCGACAAATTCCTGTATGAATCTTTAACCAAACGAGGACGTGCCATCCGACGTAATCGTAATCGTGCCAAAGGTTGGAAAATCTATCAAAGTTACGTACCAACCCGACAGGATTCCATCTTGTTTCCTAGAATCAGCAAAGTATCTGAACAAGATTCATTGCCCAAACAAGACACTTTGCTTATCAAAAAGGATTCAGCAATTATTAACCAAAACTCATTACTTCTTAAAGACAAAATAAACGGCAAGGACCAAACAGAGAAAAGCCGCTAAATGGTTCCACTTCAGTTCTGTTTTAAATGCCCAAACAGAAAATAATGTAAATACAGCCAATGTGATGACTTCTTGAATCACCTTGAGTTGCATAATATCAAACGGTCCTCCACTATCTTTAAACCCAAGACGATTGGCAGGAACCTGAAGACAATATTCAAAAAAAGCAATTGCCCAACTAAGTGCAATCACACCAATCAACGGAAGGGCTGCAAACCAACTGAACTCTTGTCGCATTTTTAAATGACCATACCAAGCAAACGTCATAAAGACATTTGAAAAAATCAGCAAAATTACTGAATAAATACCATGAGACAACATATATTCTAATCTATTTTTTATCTGGAAACAATCTGCCTATAATATCCATTATGCTTTTAACAACTGCATATCAACAAGCATTTTGGGAGTGCAAAGATAATGGAAATAATCGAATTAAGAATAATACAATGAGTTATTGCCGCAACAAGCATGTTTTATTTCCGTTGAACAAAAAAGCAACCAATTCCACTCTTTCAATCTGCTATTTGTTAAGAAAAAAGTTCATTTGCTAAACCATGTTATAACAAGCTTTTTTTCTTTCTAAGAATTTGGACCCATCTCAGAAATTCGTATATTTGCACTGTGTTTTTCATAGTATTAGATTTAAGGTTAACAAAAGATTGGCTGTCTGGGAAGATAGCCTTTTTTTATGCCCATATATTAAAGAGGAAAGCTTAATATTCTGACTGTCAAATAATTAATCAAAGGTGGTAGAACGGATAAATAGCCGAAATAAACAAAAATAGCGGGTAACCTCTATTCTTATGTAGGCTGTTATGTAGGCAAAAAATTGGTCTACATGAGTACACGTAAAACCTAATTAAAATGTATTCGATCAACATTAAAGGAAAAGTGACCTCAAAAGACAAAAAACTGGTGAAACTGGAAATGATCTTCTTCCAAACAGGCTACAACAGAGTTTCTAAGGTGCTAAATATCACCGGTCCCATCAAAGACTGGGACAATGCGTCACAATCATTTATTTCCAAATCAAGCGATGCCATCAAAAAGAACAAGATGTTGCTTGATCTGAAATTAAAGTATCAGAAGATTGCGGAAGAATGGGAAGAGGAAGGACGTAAATGGAGTCCGACCGAACTGGCACTTAGTCTTGATAAAAAGAAAGGGAAGGAAATGAAAGAGGAAGACCGTTCTCTGTCCGTTTCCCAGATGATTGATTATTTGATTAAAAAATTCTCTGAAAAGGAAAAAGAGAAAAACGGCAAGATTGTGAAAAGCCTGGCGAGTGTAAAGGACTATAAAATCATAAAGAAGGCTTTGGAAGAGTTCACACAAAAGAAATACAATAAACCATTATCCGTGTTTTATTTCAGTGACATAACAAAACAGTTCCTCTTGGATTTTGTTCTATATACACAAAAAAAAGGAATTGCCAATGGTAATAAAGCAGGCTTGAACCAGAAGTTGCGTAAACTGAGAGCTATAGTCAACTATGCCAAAGGGCTGAATATGCACGGTGCTGATCCGGAAATATTCGGCTGTGTGGAGGATAAGATGAAATGGCACAAGTTTGAACCGAGAACTGTTTCCAAGAGAGTGATACAGTTAATTGAGAATGTTGATAGAAGCTTGCTTACACCTAAAGAGGAATTTTGCTTGGATTTATTTCTTTTCAGTTATTACACAGGAGGTATGGCCAATGTGGATGTCTGTCATTTGACGTACAATATGATTCAAGGAAACCAGGTTATCTATGAACGGATGAAATTCCCGAAAATTGGAAAACCCTTGTTGATAGAGAAATCAAAACTAATTATTGAGAAATATGAAGGCCAAGGCATCGACAACTATGTATTCCCTATATTCACAAAAAAACATACCACAGAGGCTAAAATGCGTAATAGAGTCATTCAAATTTCTAATAGAGTCAGCAAGACGTTGACTAAAGTTTGTAATATTCTGGATATAAAAGAGAATATAACTTGGTATTCTGCACGAGGTACATTTATCTCCCGTATGGTAGATGCCGGTTGTTCTCCTGCTGTTACGGCAGAACAAGCAGGAAACAGTGTTGCGGTAATCTTTAAGCACTATTACAAGTTCACCGAAGGCGAAACCTTATTGACAAAAATGAATTCTGTATTCTAAAGTGGCAACCAATAAGTTAGAATTTCCAGATATTTTAATGGATGAAGCCGGATTTGACAGGGCTATTGTTTTATTATTCGGGAAGTTTCGCTATCATTGTTGCAATGAAGACGACAGGCTGGGTATGATTCCTGCCGTCTTTATACCCAGCCTGGAAATAGACGGGGGATATACACATTGTACGTTCGCTGAACGTCTTGGAATAGAAAAACTTGCACTTTTCAAAAAGGCAAGATGTATACGCAATGTTCATGCTGTGTATGCTTATATAAAATGAGTTCACGCTGTTCTTTTGGGTACAAGGCGAGCATAACTATTAAAATATTATTGATATGAAACAAATTACTTTGTACGTGTACCGATTCATTTGGGCTGGCCAATTGTAGCGAAAAAGACTTTGGTTGTAACGAACAATGCTATCAAACTGACTGAGAATGAACGAGTGCAGTTCATTACAGGGGATGTAGTGGCAGAACTGCAGAGAATAAAAGAGGATGGTGACGGTACGGTGGTGGCTTACGGTAAGGAGATTGGAACTCTGCTTTTGGATAACGGGTTGGCGGACGAAATCACAGTAACGACCGTACCGATACTGGTCGGAGGTGATGAGAAAGCACTGAAATGCGGATTGAGTGACGGTGGAACTTGGATTGTGCGGTCGAACAAGATGCTGGTGGATGGTAAAATGCGGACAGTGTACGGAAAGGTGTGATGACGAAATACAAAAGAAATGTGTCATAATTTGCCACAGATTACGCAGATGTACATAGACTAAATTTAACTGTAATAGTCAAGACTTGTTCTGACATTTGTTTTACTATCGGACAAAAAAACTGTCAGATGTTTGTTGCGAAGTTACACAAGTTTCATCATCCTCACAACCGAATGAGATTTTATCCTGCTCATTCGGTTTTATCATTTCCTGATTTTGCAGTTGATACTTTCTTGCCACAGCGATTCCTTCGATAAAAGTTTGCATGGGCGTTTTCCCGAAACAGTACTTTCCAGAGTGTGTTCTTTGGGTATTGTAGGAGTTCATCCACATATCAAGGTCTGCTTGCAGCTGTTCGATAGAGGTATAGATTTTCTTTCTGAATGCAATAGCATAGAACTCATTCTGCACGGTTCTGTTAAATCGCTCACATATACCGTTTGTCTGAGGGCTTTTCGCCTTAATCTTAGAATGATCAATGTCTTCCACAGCCAAATACAATTCATACTCATGATTTTCTCTGTTTCCGCAGTATTCTGTTCCTCTATCTGTTAGCATACGCATCAGTTTCAAGTCATGCTGCTCGAAAAAAGGAATAACCCTATCGTTAAGCATATCGGCAGCAACAAGCGCATTCTTTCTGTCATACAACTTGGCAAATCCGATTTTGGAGTAAGTATCAATGACGGTCTGCTGATAAATGTGTCCCACACCTTTGATATATCCTACATAATAAGTGTCTTGGGCAAGTAGAAAACCGGGATAATAAGTTTCTATCTCTCCATGAGCCTGCTTTTCTTCTTTTGCTTTTTCCAATGCCGCCACTTGGTTCTCATCAAGGATAATGCCCTCTTGTTCCACTTTGGCTGACAATGCTTTCAGGCGTTTCTGGAAGGTCTCCATATCGTGCCGTAGCCAAATGGAACGCACTCCGCCCGGCGAAATAAGAATACCTTTCTTACGTAGCTCAGTGGATACACGGACTTGCCCCAATGCAGGATTGTCTATCGCCATCTGTACGACTGCCTGCTCGATGTGTTCTTCCACACGGTTCTTTATGACAGGCTTACGACGAGAAATCTCCTGCAAGGCGACTTCACCGCCTTGTTCATACAACTCTTTGAAACGATAAAAACTGTCACGACTGTAGCCCATAACCTTACAAGCACGTGATACGTTTCCTAACTGTTGGGAGAGTTCAAGCAATCCCAGTTTGTTCTTGATGACCTTTTCTGATGTTGTCATAACTTAATCTGTTTTCTGTTACAAATTTATTCTTTTTATACGTAACTGTCAGATTAAGTCTTGACTAATTCAATTTAACTAACAGATGGTGCTCTGTAATATTTGTCTGCGTAAATCCGTGTAATTCTGTGAATATAATTTTTGGCACATTCTCTTGGGTTTTCAATAAAGAATAAATAAAATAATGGACTATATATAATTATCCGGTATTGGGAGTATAGTATTGTCCACTTAAAGATTAGGAATATCTCCTTGAAACGGGTTTGATAAGCAAGTCGATGTGCTCGTGTTCAAGAATAAGCTTCATAGCCTTGTAGATGGGCATCTTCTCAATGCCAGCAATCTTTAGAGCTTCCATTTTAATGGTATTCTCAACCAGCTGTAAATAGTCCTCCTCTTTCAGCTCAACATATTTTTGTGACTGGGATTTCAATTTTGCCATATCATTAATTGTCTTTATTATTTATTTCCGAAATCAGCAGGAATCTCGCCCCATAAGTGCTTGTCCCAATACAATACCTCTATATCCACTATCCTTGCTTCCATTACCTTGAGAAATATCTCCGCTTTCTGTAATGCCGGACATGTGCGTGAGGAAGCGGTCTGTCTATTATTATACCATGTAATACCCGTTATACTGTCGGAATAGATTGTGCGCGGAGTTCCCGGATGCTCTAAAATATACTTGACAGCTGTCACAATACCGAGAAACTCCCCGATATTGTTTGTCCAGTTGCCAATTGACTCCGAAAAGAGTTCCATTCCAGAAGAGAGGTCGACAGCCCGGAAGCGTGTCAATCTCTCTTTTGCCTTATGGGTACCATCGGTCGCTATGCCTATCTTTGGTTTTCCTTTCATTTGCCTCTTCCCGAATGTCCGTTTTTCGTGTAGATGAATCCGTCAGATTCCATGCGTCGTACCAAAGCCTGTGCTTGGTTCAGGTAATCGTTGATTACATTCTCCTGATGCCTGATATCCTTGCGCCCTTTGAGAATTTCCAATACACCGTCTATTGTACGGCTCATAGCACTCTTTCCGTCCTTGGGATCGAAGAAAATCTTTTTGTTGCCGAATGTCACAGTTACTTGATACAATGTTTTCGGGACAATTATTGTTTCCACATGCGCTTGAAACAAGACAGGGGTAGCAGCAACCACTACATGCCCTTTGGCGTTGTGCATGGGTTTCAACTCTACCGAATAGAGGATGTTTGGCTCAATAGTTCCTTTCAGATCTTCTGAAAGAACACATATTTGTTTGCCAAATCTTGAGTCTTCACGAACTCCCATCAATTTACGTGTTTTGGAGTGGCGCGAAACGAATCCGATCAGTTCGCCTGTCCGCTCCGATTTCGCAAACTTCAGTTGCGATTTTTCCGATGTCATATTACAGGTCTTTCATATTCAATCTATTACTTTCAATTAACAATATGTCTTTAATAACTCACTTTATCATGCAAATATATATCAAATAAGCGTATTGACAAAGTGTTTTAATCATTAGTTTTCAGGTAATTATGTACGAATATATAGAGAAAGACTGCACTTAGTACAGTCTTTCTTCCTCTGTAAAATGGCTGAAACGTTCATCAGTATCAGAGGTTTGCAGAAGATAACGGCATTTCCAATATCGGTAAATCCGCCCACCGTTAGGTATATAGTAATTTATATCGTCGGCGTTCAGATATTGGTTTCCCTGTTCTGTGCCGTGATGCATCCATCTGGCACATCCCGGCAGATTAGGGTTGTCCCGGACATAAAAATCCATCTTCTCTTTCCCTGTTACGAAAATGTTATGTACGCGGATATCCTTGTCAATCGGAAACCTGTAAACGTATAGGGCGAAGTCGCAAATATCCGTTTCCAAAAGATTGTTTCCAAAATGTATCGGAGCTTCCTTTTCCAGACTTTCAAAACCATTCCGTACGCTTGTCCGTGTGCATATTTCCGCAAACCGTTCATCTGTTACAGGTTCGGCTGTTGCATATACCACCCGGAAACCATTGTTCGTACTGTCCCTGACCATGACATGGGCCACTATCTCGGAAGATTTGTTGATACTGTTGTCCATTGGATCAGTCTTATCGGGAATACACATCCGTAACAGTCCTACCACAATGACAAGAAATACCAATATCGCCCGTGGACCGATTGTAGTTGTCATGAAAACAAACTCATCAGCCTGCTTTCTTAACTGTTTCATAGAATTTTGAGGATGTGGCGGCCGGATGCACCCCGGAACTCGGACACGCATACTTCATGTCCTGCATCCAACAACCGGTTTCGGCATTCCTCCATGGCAGTATCTGATATCCTGACAGCAGGAATATTCGCCGCCGTCATCTTGAAAAGAGGCGCTTCCATGATCCGGGAAATCGTTTCGGCGTCTTCAAAATACGCTTCGTATGAATCACCTACATGGAAAAGGGTAATAGTTTCCATGCCATGCTTTTCTTTCATACCTCCGTAACACTGACGGATAATCTGTTCCTTTTTCATATAATATATGTGTATGGTTTGGTGCCTGCCAAACATAAAAAGTGCCTGCAACCAATTCAGTTGTTGGGGGTTCATCCGAAAGGTATATACAGACTTTTTTATTGGACAAATATACAATAAATTGCGGACTCGCCCCACTTTTTATAAGCGGAACTATTCTCTCATTTTCACCTCCTTTTTTCAAACTCCTCGCTGATGGTTTTAACGAATTGTTCATATTGTCTATCCTATGGCTTTTACTACAGGCTTTACCATGGAACGGAGGTGTAAAAAGTAGCTCAAGTTCTCGTTTATAGAAAATCCACCAGTAAGGACAGCGCATGCTTTAATACGGCAATATTTTCCGTACATAGCGTAATCACCCGTGGTTTTGATAAGACCATACTCGGTAACAGTTCCGGTAGCGTATCAAGTATCGAGTGTATGACCTCTTTTAGAAAGCTCGGACTTTCTTCCGTTCTCTTCCTCCTGCTTCCTTTTCTGTCGGTATTGCTTCCTTCCGTATGATAAAAAGCCTCAAAACGTTTACGGTATTTTTCTGTCAGTTCTTTAACACCTGTTTCCATCGTTTTAATTATACTCTGCAAGCCATTCGTCCAGTGTCATGGAATCTTCAAATCCGTACTCTTCAATCCGCACGTAACCATTTTCTCCCATGACCAGCTTTTCTCTTGTAAGGATTGTTCCGGCATGGTTTACCATTACCTCCGGTTCAATGGTCGCAAAACGCCTGCCGTCATCCGACTCCCGGATATCATACGCATACAGTCCTTCCGGAACGACATTGCGGTCAATCCTAAAATTGGTGAGCAATGCCGGTATACCGTTGACAGTCATAGAGTCAAAGCTCTCGTCTTGAATATTTCTTTGGGTAATCATATTAAATTGTTTTGTGGTTATTACTTATGCTCGGGAAGTTCAATGGCCCGAACCCAATTATCCTGGTCATTGAACATCTCGTCATTGATTCTTGCCGTGAACTCCAGCGGTGTCATCTTTTCAACCTCTGTATGCGGGTTGTTTTCATAATCGAAAATAATCTCCTTGTCAGGAGCGTCACGTCCGAAATCATCCATAGGGAAAGAGAACACCCACACCTCTTTGGCCTCATCTTTTCCGAGAAATCGTTTCAGGTTGTCCGTGTAAGCCGAACATCTGTCCCAGCCGGAGTCCACGAAAGCGGAGATCTCCGCCTCCATTTTATCCGTACTTTCTTTCAGGAAAGCGACGGCGTTCTGTTTCCAGAGTTTCTGCCCGACGCACAGTTCCAGATACCGTTCCCAGATGGTAACCAGCCAGTCGATATTGATTTCGTAAAGATGACGGCAGGGGAAACGCTCCCGGCTGTCGGGATTATAGAGCATGCAGCTCCCGTCCGGCCTGATCTCTTCCAGCTTGTACACGGTATATACCGGTATGCCGTGATGTTCAGCGTCCTCGCCTTCCTCCTCGACATAGACCTTGTGGGGCAGCAAGTCCTCCGGCATTTTTGGAATCGCCCTGAGATTGGCGATAATCTCCTGTTCCAGTTCTTTCTGTTTTTCCTGTAATTTCATTTTCTGTCAGTATTTAATTGAATTTTGCCTTCTTTGAATAACTTCTGTTTGTAGCGCCGGTATTCACGGATAATTTCAGTGTGCTTTTTTCGGTCAGGCTTGTACATCCCCTTCGCCTTGCGCTTATTCAGCAGCTCCCTGTTACGCTTCTCCCTTTCGGGATTCACGATAAACGTAATCAGGCGGCGGCTTACACCGTACTCGCGTGCCAGTTGGCGCTGACTGACATCTTCCGTCATGTAACGGTGGAAAATCTCTGCTCGCTGTTCGGGTGTCAGTTTTTGCCTGCGGTCATACCGTGTCCCGCAAATGGTTATTCCCGTGCTTCTGTATGGCATGGCTGTGTCTGTTTATCGTTTGTATTCCATGAATAAAAGTCGTAATAGCCTGATTTTTTTTACAGTTCATATCCATTTGATTTTGATTTAATTCTTGACCAAACAGCATTTCCTTACGGTAATCCGCCGGTCCGTCTCCAAAACTTCGGCATATCGAACCGACCGCTCCGTCCGTCAGGCGTACGAAATCCTCGGTGCGGAATGATGGTGCCGGACTTGTGACGGGAGCCAGCATCTGCCAGTCCCTATGTCCTTCCAGGTCTTCCATAGCCATTGCGTAGGCTCTATATTCCACTTCAGTTCCGAATTGCCTGGTTATCATGTAACCGCCGGAGTCGGCGGTATTCTCTTCCGGCGGGATGATCCCGGTTTTCTTGTATATGCTTACGGTGTCCTTACCGAGCAAAAGTGTCACTGTTATCATGATCGTGGCAATCGTTTTTTTATAACAAGTAAAAATCCATATCCTTTTCCTCGAAATCGGTCAGGTGTTCTTTATTGTATTCCTCTATGACCATTGAGGGAATATATGTTTCACCGCTTATCTCGAACTTTTCCCGCGCCAACAGCTGCGCGAGCGTATCCACATGACCTTCCAGTATTTTTTCGATTTCCTCACGCTTGCCTGTTACCGTGGCACCAAGGCGCATCCATACCGACTCTTCACACTGGGTGTCCGTATCTTCCGGTTCGTCCTTATGACGTATGATCTGATAATCGCTCCAGCCGTCACCGTCATTCAACCCGGCGACATAGGCCTTATATTCTTCAAGAGTTTTGAACTCTTTCTCGTCCACGACACCCCCGTTGTCCATCAGCCATTCCTCGGAAGGCAGTTCCTTGCTCTCGTCATATTTTCTTACGGCATCCTCGCCAAAAATCATGGTTATCTTTATCATATTGTCTTTTTATTTTGAATGGTTTATTTGTATAATCTTTCTTTTCTACGCTCTTTCAGGGTATTCCGGAGATATTTCATGAGCTTTCCGCAAGGACACAGGGCATGTTCCCGCTGGCGGGCATAGCTCAGGTCACCGTTGGAGAGAATCATGCCGTCGGCATTGAGACAGAGATCGCCATAAACGTAGTTCTCCTCCGTAAGGTAAATCCTATGAACGGGATTCGGATATCCCTCCGTACTGCGACCTTCCCGGAAAAGGAAGATCCGTTCGGCCTGTCCCCTGACTCCGAAAAAGGGATACGGGGAAAGTGCCGCAAGTGTGGCAGCATGCTCCGCCGGATCATGGAAGCGGTCGTCGCTCATTTCGAGCATGTGGCCGGAGTCCTGCTCCTTTTCCTCCTGGTACTCGTACAGCGCGGCGCAGGCTGCTATGAATTCCCCGGAACGGGAGGTAGCCGCTCCGTTGGTCACGATATAGAAATCATTGACTGTAATGCCGTATGCACGTACCCGTCCGAGTATATGATGGATAGCCCGGACGTTAAGCGACGGCTCGCCGCCCGTGATGTTGAAATGGTGGATATGCCTGACATGCCGCAGCAGGTTGCTTATATGTTTCAAAGAGATATCCACGGATTCGGCATCTCCCCGCATGCAGTGGGCACAGCGCATGTTGCAACGTCGGGTAATCTCGATGCAGAGATTCTTGATATATAGTTCTCTCATATTCGATGTAGTTCGGCTTAAGTTTCATCCGGGATTTCCTTTCCCGTGTAAGGATTATATAGCGGTGTGTTGCCAACTGCCTCGGCGTCAATAGCGAAACTGCCACGGCCTACGTCGTAGAAGAGTTCCAGCTTTAGCGGCGTTGAAGCGATGACTTTCTCAGCCTCGGCTTGTGACAGGCCTGAATACATCAGGCATTTGACACGACACCGGAACATTTTCGGATTGGTTTCCGGCGTGGTAACTACATCAACGACCTCGCACACTTCATCCGTGATGGCGAAGCGGTCGGGATTGGGTGTGCCGTTCCTTCTAGAGCCGTCCGATGCGGCATGTCCGGTGATTGAATGGTTCCGCACCTTTTCGGCGGGATAGGTCTTATCGCCTTTGGCGAAATACGACTTGCCGGAGGCGACACAGGTATGATAGATTACGCCGTGGACCTTTCGTCCGTCGTCAAGTATAATTGTATAGACCGTTCCCTCCTGCAAGACAGGAACGGCATTCGGCTTATGAGACATAAGATTTGTTTTTAGCTGTTTATGAATTTTGGTCTTGCATGCCGCACGATGTGTAGGTCATCATAACCGATGGCTCTCAGTTCGGAAAGCGGGTTGCGGTACTCCTTTTCACGGACTGGCCGCGTCACGGCGATCACACCCGCATAGTCGGCTGCGCCATGCTGGCCGACGTGCATGTAGGAGGTTATTTCACCCCGCCGTCCACTCCACGGTATTTCCGGGAACAGGGCGATGATCTGTCCGTCGGGATAGCGTCTAAAGACCACCTTCGTCATTTTTCCCACAGATTTTCGTGTCGATTTCATAATCCCCGTAATTTTTGAATTCATAGTCCACTTCGCTGATAATTTTGTCAACCTCTTCGTCCGTTATCTCATCGGCCTTCGGGTTGTCGATATCGAGCCGTACGGTCAGGTAAATGGTTCTTGTTGCCATAATATCATACATTTTTTAGTGTAACAAAGCCGGCCTATGACGGGCCGACGGTATATTTCTCTATCAGCCGCTTCCGGTACGCCTTGTCCTTTCCGGCGGCAAGGCTTGCCAGTTTGCGGATATTCCGGTTGGCTTTTTCCGCGACCTGCTCCACTGTCGGTCCGGGAGTCATGAAATCACGGCATCCGGCACCACAATACCGCTGCTTCCCCTTGACCGTCCTGCCACAGGCCGGACACCGGCGCTTGCCGTCACGCTCCAGCACTTCCAGAATATTGGCATGAATGCCTTTCCACCATTCAATACGGTCTATGTCATAATCGTAGACGGTTATCGTGTTCCCGAAACTGCGGGCTTCGACCTCAACGGCAATGCCCTCATCTTCAAGGCAAACCTTCAACACTGGGTCTTCGTTAGGCTCACAGTGCCTGTCATACCAAATGATATAGGTGGGATCGTCCAGTTCGTCAGGCTCTCCCAGACAGAGTTCCGTAAGGCCGTTGTTTACGAGAATGTTGCGGATGGCGGCTTGTAAATCTTTGATACAATCCATTGATATTTCGTTTTATGGTTGTTCCTCATTCGTCAGTTCATCTCCGAAGCATGGCCGACGAACTGGAAGATATCGGCGTATTGTTCGCTGTAGATATAGAATCCGTCCCGTTTTTCCCCGGTCTCCGCATCTATTCCGTCAGCAAGGAGATATTCCCCGTCATCCGTCAGGTAGACATCGGTAAGCTTGATACGGGGCGTGTCGTGCTTCCCGTACAGGGTTGTCGTGACGGGGAAGTTGTTGTCGTCGAGTTCCTCCTCTTCCGTGAGGCCGAGTGATACGCGGCCATATTGTGCCAGGAACTCCAGCATGAATTTCAGCATGGCTTGCCCGGCCTCGTGCAGCCGTTCGTCGATAAAGGCGTACCGGGTGGCGAACAGATGCAGCTTGTCAGCACTCATTTTGTCCGGGGCTTTGCCCGGCTCCGCATTGTCTTTCTGTATTTTATCCATATCTGTCATATTGTTGGTTTCATGTTTCCAGTGGGGTGAAGGAGACGGTCAGTATCACTATCTCGTCACCCAGGTTGAACACTTTCAGGCAGTCGTTACTGATAGTCCTTTTCAGGATGTCTCCCCGGTATCGGGAATTGCGTACCTTGAAGGTAAAATCATCAATGAACGAGCTGATGCAATGAAGCACGTGACCGAATTCTTCCTTGCCGTAGGGCTGGGAGAAGTATGCTTTTATGTGCATTCTCAAACTCAGGATGTAGTTCGAGGTCCTGCTTCCGGTCGGTCCGGTCAACACTATTTTATATTTTTCCATAGCCTGTCTGTTTTAATCGTCATACCAGCCCTCGATCTCATCGAAATAACCGTTCGAGTCCCATTCTTCCAGCAAGGTGGTCGGGTACGTCCATTCAAGGCTGTAAAACAGATCCTGGCATACCTCTGCATTACCCTTGCACAGGGCGAGCAGTGAGTTATGCGTGAAACAGCCGTCACTGCTCGCCGGTACACGCCAGCCCTCATGGTCTTCTGCCGCGTATTCGGGTACATAGCACACTTCATCGGGGCGGTTGAGAAAGGCATCCTCGTTCTTGTAGATGTTTCCTTCCCCTCCATATTCCAGTTCATAGAACACACCTTCCGGCGTTTCTATCCTGTTGCCAATCTCTATCATAGCGTTACCGTTTCGTGGGTATATATAATCACCATCCGGGAGGAGAGCACCTTGTCGCGTACCGTGGGGTTGGCGATTGCCCAATCGGAATGGAAGTGCATGTCCGGAATGGATGCGATGTCCACAATATCGCCCCCGTTTTCCAGACGGAGGTAATCCGGCTGATACAGGTTGCAAAGGAATTTGCCGTCCGTATCGCTGATGGCGTATATCTTGCCGTCGAGTGCGGCCGTCATCTCCTCCTCGCTGCGGTAGACCATCAGGTATTTACAGCCGGTCTTCATCTCTTCCGCAATCCGCTTATGCAGCTCTTCGGGAGATAATTCACGCAGTATCGACACGACCGCTCCGATACTTTCCACGGCATCGTAGCTGTCCAGAGCATCATGGCAGGTCGTTTGAAACTCCTCTTTCGGGCGACCCACAAAATTTATGGTACGGACTTCCTGTCCGTGCCCGCCGAGCAGGTAAAAGGGCGTACCGTTCCATTGTTCCTTTCTGACAGAGAGCGGCCGGGAACACTCCCGTGTCTGTCGGTTCACAGCGGCATACAGTTCCAGACTTTCCCCGCATTCCATATGCAGGATATGCCGGGCGAACTCCGCAAACGTCATGATTTTGATTCCTCCCCCATTTGCCGTGAAGAAATCCTGTCTTGTCTGTTTCATAAATCCGTTTCTTTAAGAGTAGGTAATCGTTTTGTATAAGGGGTGGAATATTCACCTCGTTTTAAAAAAAAAGACCGCCGCAGCCGTAGCCGCGACGGCCCGTCATCATTATGGCATGTGATGAACAGGTTCTGTTTCCGTTATTCGTCTTCGTAGTACGGTACACCGTGCCTAACCACTGCTTTTTCCATTTCTTCCCACCAGATTTCACTATGGTGGTCGTTGTTAAAATCGATGGACTCGCCTTCACCGAGCCGCAGCTGGTCGCGGGTCTCCATTTCCGTTTCGTACACAATCTGTTCCATCTGTTCGTCCGTAACATGGCAGGTGTTGAACGGCTCCGGCAGGGATTCCAACTCCCTGCGTGACAGCTCGGATTGCCCGCAGGTGAAAACCTTGTCATAGAAAACGTCATCTTTCGGCGGCAGTTCGGGTTCTTGTTCCGGCAGCACATCCAGATAATCCGACTCGTACAAGTAGTTCTCGTCGCGTCCCTGCGTCTGCCGGTTGTTCTCGAACTCTTCCAGGTCACTTTCTGTCAGGCGGAATTCCTTCTTCTTGCGTCGCAGGTACTCCATCATGTTTTCGAGGGAGGAGAACGGGGCTATGAGTTCCATGGAAGAACGGCTGTGCCAGGCGTCGCTCCTGTACAGCAGGTAGACCTGCGGACGGTTCCGGGCCGCCTCCTTGCGGTATTCGCCGAACTCATACAGGGCATTGTCGAAACTTCCGAACGCCAGTCTGATCTTGTCTTCGATGGATATGGATTCCCGGTATTCCTCGAACCGGCACTGCACATACTCCATGAAATCCGTATTGCCCAGTGCCTCCATGAGCGTGGTATCATCGGCCGAGAGCGCGATATCGGCCCCAGCGAAATTGTCGGCTGACAGCACGTGTTTCTCTTCATTGTATTCGTCTTCCGCCCGGCAGACGGCCAGGCCGGGCGTTTCCGCTTCAATCTCCACGACCTTGCGGAGTGTCTCTTCGATAGCTATCCGGTATTTTTTCATATCAGATGATGTTTATTTGTTTCAGTTCACGTTTGTAGTTTCTCAATGACGGCTTGTGCCCTTTCTCCTTTACGATCTGGCGCATCTGTGCAAAGGTGTACGCCTTCTCCATGTCCAGACCGTAGTCGGAGGCGAATGCCGTCATGCCTACATAGCAGAAGCCGAACTTCCGGTGCAGCATGTCGGCCGTATAAGGCGTCATGTCTTCCGCCAGGGTTACGGGGACAGCCATTCCCCGGATCTTGAACTTCAGTCCCTCGATAAGGGTCCTGCAGTTGTCGTTGTGGTAGGTCAGGTTCCCGCGCCGGGCGCAGTAACCGATGGTCTCTCCCATGAAGGTGTTGCGGAAGATTTCCGTACGGTTCAGGTCCTTCAATTTCTCGACACCGTAATAACAGATTGCCTGCACGGCTTTCAGCGACTTGTCCACTCGGGGCTTGACGAAACGCGGATCATTCTCCGCCACGGTCTTTTCCAGCCACGTGCGGTGGAAGGTTCTGACAGGTACGTCGAACACCTTCTCCGGCGTGCAGTATTTTGAATCCGACCGGGGCATCATCAGGTGTGCCGAGGACGGCTCGTATTGTTCTTTCAGATAAAAGGCCAGACAGGTATTGCCGATTTTGCAGTAAGTATAGTCGTCACGGCTATTTTTCAGCGACAGCATGGTGGTTTCCCCGCCATAGAACTTCTCGGGCAGTCCCGTCTGCCGACAGAACTCCTTGAGGAAATGTCCGGGGATGGCACGTGCATAACTGCGCTCCCGGCAGCACTCTTTCGCCATTTGCGGGGTGATGAACCGTTTGGCAAAGTCACGGATATGGTGATGGCTGTAATCATACGCCGCCCGCGTGTTCGCGGAGGTCTGGAACTCTTTGGGCATCTGACGGAACCAGCGGAAACATGTCCCGTGCTCCATACAGTAGTCGACGAACTCCCGCGTCCATACATTTTCAGGGAATTCGGGGCAGTTGCCGTTTCTTCGGATGAATGCCTTGCACACTTCCACCGTGAGCAGGGATTGTTCTGTTTTCTCGTCGATATAGCAGTTCGTCTCCCGTTTGCTGTTATCGATGGCAATGACCAGTCTTTCCGGTGTCTTGAAACGCTTCGGCAGCTCCCCGAACATGTAAGGGTGTTTCTCCATCAGCCGGTCCGCCAGCATGTCGTCCAGATATACCGACAACGGCTTGAAAAACTGGGGGTCTGTGATGAAGTTTTTCCCTTCGGTCGAACAGACAGCCGCATGGAGAATCTCATAGGAATAGAACCGGGCGGGAACAAGCGAGAGGTCATGTTCCGCCATCTTGCGGTAGTATGCCGCAGTCTTGAAACGGGACGGCACGACGGCATCGGTAACAGTGCTCAATATTTTCATCCCGTCGAGCATCCCGTAATAGAACTCTTGAGTCTTTACCTCAACGGGGACATATCCGAGGATAAGACCCGTTTTCATGACGGCGTCTGTCCTGCTGTCCGTGTAATACGGGTCGTAAATATAGCTGTGCAAGGCCAGGTATGCCAGTTGCGCGTCCCAAAGGCGTTCAGGTATGAAGGCGAGAATGTCGAAATCCCCGCGTCCGTTTCGGATGACCGCTTCTGCCATTTCTCGGGTAACCATTGCTTCGGGAACGGCCGTGATATTCTTCGTTTTTTTGCGCGTGGCGTAATCACAGACTGCTCCCGAACGGTACGCCTCCGGGATATTGCGCAGCTCGAAGCTGTGCCAGTTGTCCGTACTGCCCGCGATGATGCGTTCAATACGTTCGGGTGTGAGGAAGCGTCCCGGAATATGGCTCAGCACCTCTATTTCCTTGCTCTCGACGGCTGCCTCCACGATCTCTTCCGTGAACAGGTAGTCCGGCAACCATTCTATGGCCGATACGATGTTATTGTGTAGCATACAGTTTCTTTTTAAGTTTGGATGATCGTACGATTCTCACAAGACGGCTACCGCGGTAGACATAGAGTATCCGGGATTCCCGTTCGGCAAGCTCCTGAAGCTCCTGCCAATGCGGCGTTTCGATCTTCTCGAGTCTGGCACGGTTATTTACATAAACAGTTATCGGCTTCATGCTGTCATGGGAGGACGTATCTTCAACGGAAAGCTGCAGTTCACGTCGTTCGCTCTTGTCTATAATATACCATTTACCACTATCGAACAGGAGGCACGTGTTCTCCATGCGGCTGAAAATGTCCGTGTTGTCCGCGATGCGTGATATGGATTGCTGCCGGGTCTCCCGTCCGTCACGGGTCTTTGAAAAGCAATGGACAATGTCACCGGCCCCTGTCCATTTCCCATAGGGTGACGGTCCCAGTTCATGTATGTCGCCCAGCGAAAGCAGGGCATCCACCCGGCAGTCGTTAGGATAGAATACCCGGAGTTTCCTCACAAGGTCTTTCGAAAGCGTCTCATGGAGCGCCTTGATGTGCCGGACTCTGCCGTCCGGCAACAGTTTCCCGATTTGTATGCTCATTGTCTTGTTTTTTATTAAAGTATAATCTGGCTGCTTTCTTTCTGCCTGCAGTTTTGGTTGGAAATTGATATCTGCCGGATTACTTGCATGCGGTCGCCTGAAAAGGGTGTTTGACCGGCATGACGATGGCCGGAGAGTGTATGGCAAACGGTTCCTTCCCGTCATTTCTTTGCTTTGTCTGGCAGGATTTCCCTGTCGGTTGCCGTACGGCAGAGCATCAGTTTCCCTGAACCGATATGCTTGTACCCTTCCACGAGCTTCCCTTCGGCCAGCATCTTTTCGTAGATCTCACGGATATAGCGCCACGCCGGGGAGGTGTTTGAATAGACGGAACTCTCACGGAACGTCTTGACCCGGAGTTTTTCGACAAGTATCTCCTGCACCTGCTCACGGCTCTTGTACAAGTTTCGGCGTCTGGTGTGGAAGGCTTCGCTGAATATCCCCTCAATGCCCATGGCATGGACTTCGCGATAATACGCCAGTTCTTCCTCTTCCGTCAGGTCGAGGATTTCCCCGTAGGTGTCGGTACGCAGGTATTGGAATGTCGTACCTTGCGTCAGAATCTTCTCGATGCGTTCGATAAGTTCTTTCCTTACGGGACCGGAGAGTTCTTGCGGGTGGCAGTAGAGCCGTGTCTTATCCAGCACGACATCCGGACAACCGCCGTATTTGCGCTCCTCGATTGTGAAGCCGTTTTGCGAGAACAGGCGTCTGATTTCGGCGAAAAATGCCTCTGTCTTTTCCTCTGACATATCATGTCCCCATTCGTAACCAGATTCGATGCGGAAGTAGGTGTCTGTATATATCGGTTTATCCATTTTTACAGTGTTGTTTTTTAGATGTTGTCATATTAAGCATAGCCCGGAAACCAACCATCCGGTTTCCGGGCATCCTTGAGATTGTTGTCAGATACGTATGGAATTGAATACCTTGTCGATGTCCTCCTGCGCCAACCCGATGTAGCGTCGTGTGGTCTCCAGATTGGAATGGCGGAATATCTGGTTGAGCAGGATCAGGGCTTCCGCCGAACGCCCCATCATCTCGTAGACATAGCGCCCGAAGGTCTTGCGGAAGGTATGTGTGGAAAAAGCGCGTATGGGAATTCGGTATCTGACCCGGAACACCTTAAGCAACCGGTTGATGTATTCCAGAGAGTACGGATTGCCGGTTTGCGGGTTCATGAAAATTAGGTTTTCCACATCGGGGCTGCCCTGCAGCCCGTACAGATGCCGCGTTTTTTCCTGTACATACAGGCTGAACTTCACCATACGGCTCTTGCGGGTTTTCTTCTCCGTCTTTACCAGCCGGTTGCGGCCGAGCACGTCTTTCCATCGCAGTGTACGTACGTCCGAAGCCCGGAATGCCGTACAGAATGACAGCCAGCAGTAGGTCGCCCACAGGTATTCACCGTCTTTTTCCAATGCATCGAGCAATTTTCGGAACATATCCATGGGAAGGTAGTCCGCTGTTGTCAGTTGTCCTCTGATGCGGGTCATGGTCAGGCTTCAGGCAGGTTTTCCGAGAGCATCAGCTCGGCCAATGCCCCGTTCTGGGGAATCATGGCTGGAATGTCCGTACGGCCGGGTTTGTAGATTTCGGTTGCCACGTTATAGATGTCCCACGCTGTAAGTGTTTTCTTCTCCTCGGCAAGTTTGAGCAGATCCTCGGTAAAAATTGAAATTTGGGACTGGTTGAGCGGGTAGGTTTCCACCTTGGAAGAGAGGCGTTTGTCGGAACTGTCATGTGATACGCGCAAGGCGGTCAGCAGGCCGATGTAGGCGTACATTCCCACGGGAGTAATCACTTTCGCTTTCAGACGGCGGATACGTTCCCGGTCCTCGTTCATCTGCACTTCGAAGTTAGACAACCATTCATCCACGCGCTCGAAAAGCTGTTCGGTGGAGACCTTTTCTTTCCCATAGTTCGAAACGCTGCGTTCGGGAGAGAGGATGCACTGGTTGTGGCACACTTTAACGCAGGGGCCTATTGCAGCCTGTATGCCGTCCTGATGGAACGCAACGACCAGCGTGGTGGTCAACTCGTCCGTTTCCCATTCTTTGATGCGGATGGTCGTGTAGACACGGCGTAGAATATGTGCCTCGACAGCCGATGTTCCGAACTTCTGTTCCACCTGGGGCAGGACGACCACGCCGGGCTGGGCTTTGTTCTTGTTCTGAGCGGCAAAGATTTCCTCCACCTCGTAGTTCAGGTTGTGTTTCTGGCAGAAACCCGCCATGCGCTCTATCACCTCGTAATGGTAGATTCCCTTGAGCGGGTTGCCGTAGATGTCATTCTCCTTGTGTGTGCGCCGGAGCGTGTCGAGCGTCATCACCTCGACGTTGTTGTTCTGGAAATCGAACTGCACGGGGGCAGCCGTTGTTGCTAATGCTGTTGCCATAATGATTGGTGTTAAAAAGTTATACAATAAGAAAGGCGGTGGAGCGTCGTCCATCGCCTTTTCAGGATTCATTTTGTGAGTTTAGGCAGGTAGCACCTGCATATCAAGTCCGTGATACTCGGGTAATACACGTTGCCATAAGTTCCGTATGGTCCGAAACGGGCAAGGAAGCGGAAGTAAAAATCTACCGGACGCCGGTAGCTCGTCTGTATTTTGGTTTTCAACAGGCGGTAGGCGTACTCGTCAGAATTTTCCACCTTGACCTTGCGCCCGTTGAAATAATAGTTTCCCTCCTCATCTGAAGAAAACGATACCTCTTCCTTTGCCGGACGCTCGCCGGCAACGACCCGGAAGAAGTCTCCCAAGGAGTGGCAATCCTGGTATTCTACCGGAATCGTGTCGCCCTCTCGCAGTTTCACGTCCAGCTTGTCAAGCAGTACCTTGATGGCGGGCGTGTAGATATTTTCGGATTGGAAGCATCTTGTATCTCGCCAGTATTTCTCGAAAAGAGAGCCGGTTTCAAGAAGCAGTGACAGGGTTTCATGCGCAGTCTGCGGTTTATCGGCCAGATACGGAATATACTCGGTCACCAGTATGGAAAGTGAAAGATACTCCTCCGGTTGCAGTTCGCTCTTCTGGTGCGGGTTACAGTGCCTCTCAAGCAGGGAGTCGATGTCGGCTTCCCGCAAGCTTTCGTCCGTCCATGCCAGGCAACCTTCTCTTTTGCAGGCGGGACATTTATCCGCTCCATACGGCAGGAGCATCACCTTGCCGCAATCGGAACAGGTGACCAGATCGCCACGTTCCGTATAAACATCTACCGTTTCCATTCTCAATCCTCCACGTAAGGCCATTCAAGGCGGCAGCCATTGCATACAGCCACGCCCTCGTCACTCAGAATGTCAATATCTGTGCCCCTACATTCGGGGCATACCGGTGCCTTTTTCTTATCCATTCGTCGACCTGCCGCTTCTTCCTTCAGAATCAGCGGCACCCAGTATGCCGATGTGCCGAAATCCCGTATCCCACTTTCACCCTGTATGGGTTCACAGTCCTTTGTCTCCATGTATTTCTGGGAGTCCGGCCAGCATACGGCACGGTAACATTTGTCCCGATTGGGAGATTTGCCGGTATGGCGTATATAGTCTTCCTCGGACACGTAAAGCGCCCCGTTATCCCCGCTTTCCCATGCCGGGTAACCGGTTCCTTCTTCCTCGAAAGGGGCACTGTCCTCGGGAAATTCCACGAGCACATACAGTATGTCATCCCATGCCAGGGAACACTCGTCGCAGTGGAACCGGCTTTCGTGAATATCATAACGGATATTTTCCGAATTGCATTTCGGACAGATAATATCTTTGTTCTTTACTTTCGGAAAACCCAGGATTTCTCCGGCGATAATTTCCATACTGGGCCAGAACAACTGTTCATAGTAATCTTTCGCCATCTTTTCCGCCAAGTTCCGCATGTCGTCATCGCTGATCTTTTTCACATCGAAACCTTTCCCTTCCAGGTCATCGCGATGGACGGACGTGATGGGGAAATACCCGGCGTTCAGTTCCCGAATAAATAGTTTTTCTTCTTCTGTTGGTTCGGGTAGGTTGTTCAAATAGTCCCTGAGTCGTTGATAAAGTTCTCTTACCATAATTTTATTTCTTTAGATTTAAAATCCAAACAAGGTTGGATAATTCATTTATAGTATTGTCAGCCCATGCACCTAATTGGAGTATGAAGGGGCTGGAATCATCTATGACCGCTCCAAGGCAGGCTGTTTGCTCATAGTTTATTTTTGTTCAAATGAAAGTATTCGGCCTGAACGTTTCACCTTTGGCAGAACAGATTGCTACATAAAGATTGTTTCAAACAGTGATACAATAAAAAATAGCCCCGGTGCTTGCTTTTTTGATTATATTATTTTATCTTTGATCAATGTCTAACCTAAAAATCACGCCATGAAAATTTTAACCTTTTTCCATCTTTTATTTTTTTTACTTTTAGTCAGTGGTTGTAATAATTCAGATATGCCAGTTGATCCCATTCCCCAGCTTATTGAAATCTCCGAAAAAGATACGGATATGGAGCTGAATGCTTTTTTTCTTGCCGTTGACAGTCTTAATGATAATTATCTTCCTTATACTACGCGCACCAATATTAGGAAATGGGGAAGCCGATTTTTATCCGCAGTTGTTGACGCTTCTGTCGGTGCTGTGGCTTCAGCGGCCACTACTCCCATAGGAGGAACAATTATAGGCACAGGAGCTTCATGGGCATATGAGGAATATTTGGGTAATATTCTGGACAAAGTTGAAAGCAGTTCGTCCACAGGAACCGACAATCAGGCTTTTGTTCCAGTGGTTATATTCGCACCCGAAAGAGGAAATATGACGTTTGTTGATTCTGTCGGTTATTATCATAATATGCTGTTGGCAGAGATCGCAAAATCGGGTAAGACATATCTTGATCAGAACGGTGAGGTAGACATGGAAGAGTTATTCACAGATATAACAGCTATGCTTGATGAAAAAAAACAGGTACATTCTGGAGCTTCAGTTCAAAATGAACTTGCAGCCTTTTCCTCCCCTGTATCTATTTTTATAAACACGCTCAATCCAGATGATGAACAGACTCTCGACAAGAGTTTTACAAGTTTTGAGTCGGAAGGTGAAGCATTAGGGATATCTGTAAAGGAGCTCAGTAGCATAAAAGAAATATGTAGTAAAATATCAAATGTCATACTCTACTTGGAAAATGAAAAGACTATAGAATATGGAGAAAAACTTTATAAGATCATAGATGATTCTAATATTTCGGAAACACAAAAGCAAAGCTTTAAAATTTTGGATAACATTATAGTGAATAGTAAACTTTATTGGACAACAGTCCAATGATATATTAACTTTTATCTATATTTTCCATATGAAAACAATACAGGTCAGTTTCAAATATAAGTTGTGGTATATGCTGGGGCTTCTGGCTGTTTATTTTACTTATCTTTTTGCTTGTTATGTGGTAACCCGTAACGTCACGGAGACTTTGTACAATGTGCCTGTTTGGGGAATTCCCTGTCTTTTTATCTACTATATTCTCATCCATAGAATGAAAATAGTGGTTACAGACGGAGGAGAACTGGTCTACAAACCGTCCAACAGTCTTTTCTGTGAAACAATTGATATTCAGAAAATAGACAGCGCCTCTCTGGAGAGGGGGCTCCTGCTTACCAGGGCGGTCATCCGTTACAACGGTAAAGAGCGTGCATTCCTATATCCGCAGGATGTTCCCGCTTTTTTGGAATTGCTGCAATCCTTTCGTGAGGGGAGCTGTGATACGAAATCCCTACAAAAATAAAACTCACAGTGGAATGCTGAATCTCCGTTTAACTCATGAATCAGGAGAAAAACGAGAACCGACTACAAGAGGGAGTTTACCGGATAATTCGTTTTTTATTTGTTCATTACCGGGCTGGGCTACAATGATGACCAATGATTGATTTCCTGCATTCTCTTGTAAAAGTGTTCGTCCTCCAACCTGCAGCCAGCGGTCGAAGTCGTCAAGCTGTTCCTCTTCGTTTTGGAATCCACCAAATTCATGCGGGCGTTCGGCTTCGTAAGTCTGTAACTCCTGTCCGTCCGGGATGCGCTGCTCCCGGATGATGTTCAATCCAAGTCCCTATCCATTGTCGTCCTCCTTATTTTTCCTATATTTTGACAGCAGAGTTTTCATGGACCAACCGCAAAGAGCCATTAGCAATCCTTCACAATCATCTATACGGTAGGAACTTATCAAGTCTCTCGCCTTATGGCGGCAAGTCTCATCATCGCTGTTTATCTCTCCCAAAAGCGTTTCAATAAAAGTTTCACAATTCTCTTCCGAGGCAAGAACATCTTCCATAGTCTCATAGCTGTCCGTTTCTTCTACTGACGTTTCTGGGGAACCGGCATGATTATGCTTTACAGTGGACAGATATATGTTACCAATCTGCGTCGGAACTTTTTTCCGATAGAATCTGTCAATTGACAAAATGTAGTCTTCAGTTTCCCAAGCAGTTTTCGCATGATGTTCAGAAAATTCTTTGGCCCATTCAACGATATCGGCCATGACCGCACGGGAATCCTTGTCTTTGCAGAGGTCGTCCGCCCCGGCATTATAGGCCAGATCAGCAACGGTTTCCAACAATTTGAAACCGCCATTACAGTCTTTACCATTGGAACGCAGCCATAAGTCCACGTCAATGGCATCCTCTTCCGTTGTCCCGTTATGCAGGCACAGACACTGCCCGTTGCCGTCATGGCATACGAGGACCGGATGTTTGGTGTCGGGACATATCCGTACCAGTAGTTCATTGGGGGCAAGTGTTTCGGTGTCACACCCATTGAGCATTGTAGGAAGCGTCTGGTTGACCAGATTTAGGATTTCCAATTCCTCCTTTGTTTCGGACGGCTTGGAGACCAACAGGTTCTGTATATGTTTAAGAAGATTGTAAACCATGAGTCAATAATTGTTATGTTCTTTCCATATTTTACGTTTCTCGTCGTAGTTCTTGTTTTCCCACCATATATTGCAGGCATTTACAAATGCCTGACGCTTGTTCTGACGGTAGCCTGTAATCTTCTCCATCTGATTTGAATCCAGCGAATCCCACCATTCCTGCATACGTTCCTTAAATTTTTTAAGCGTGGTAAAGGGCAGATGGTCCTCGCATTCGTCACACCAGTTGTCCTCACGGTCAATGCCCGTAGTGCCAATGAATATGCGGGTATTCGGATCCACCCATGCCTGTGTCTGGATATTGTCTGAACCGCACTCGTCGCATACGGTAATCCCGTCGTCATCAGTATCATCAGGGATAAACCCGTATTCTTCCAGCCAGTGGGTGATATTAAGCAGTCCTTCGGTCTGTACGTTTTCGGCAGGCTCATCAAAATCCTCGCCGCCCTCACCGTTGAGCGTGCAGAGCAGTTTGCCGTTCCCGTCGATGAAAAGTTCATAAACTGTCGCACCTTCGTAACCGCCGTATCCGTAAAAAACGGGATTATGGACCACCACTATCGGGGAGGTTTCATACTCCGGTGATTCCGACTCCCGGTAATGTACGCCACGGTTACGGTAAAACGTGCCGATAATATTGTTCTCTTTTTCCACGGCATGGCGAATTTTCCTCAAAAGTGATTCTCTGATGGAGATGACACTGAGTTGCACATAATCCTTACGGATACGCCTGTACACTTCCATCTCGAAGTTGTCTTGGACGGAATCGAAAGGGGATACGCTGGCGTTTTCTTGGATATATTTGTCCTCGTTGAAGTTATAGTGCCGGCAGACAATATTCCTGATGCGGTGAAATTCCTCCCCGGCAAATTCGTGGATGCCATCCTCGCTTAGCGAAGTCGGGAAATAGCAACCAGGCATGTGCACTGTCATTTCACGGTAAAGCGCGTCATCATCTTCCGGAAAAATTCTGCCTGTTTCCGGTACTGTGGGATTCTCTTGTTTCATGTTGCTTGTTTTTTTATCTGTAGTTGGACAGTTTCCGGTTTGCCGCCCGTTGCATGGCGGTCACCATATTCTTATGTCATAATCTTTAAAATAGTATTCCAACTCTTTTAATCCTTCCAAAGAGTGCAGCTCGTTCTTTCCGGTCACTTCGATGTCGACGGATACTGCATTTTCATCTTTGATGTTTACTTTGGCATTGTCAAACACGCATCTTACATATTCTTCAATGCGTGAGGCAGGCAGGTCGTTTTTTACAATATTAAGTACCATATTATTTATTGTTCATTAAATGTCTGTTACGTTCATAAACCGGGCACCGCTTGCGGTATCTGCATTCGCCCCGGGCCGCATCGGTATGCGCCCGGTGCCATTCATCCCAGCTCTTCACTCCATTGTCTGTAAGGAATATGATCAGTTGCATGCAGCAGAAACCGCGTTCCTCTCATTTCCGGTCATGAAGGTTGTCCAGCCTGTTGTCCTTGAATCTCATTTGGAGGATTATTACAAGGAAATCATTTCCACGATGGCACGGATCGTGTCATCCTCGAAATATCCCAGCGGGATTACCGCACAAGGAATACAGTCTTTTGAAAGCATGATATCAGGAATATACACGTTCTTTTCCGCATCAAAGATGACGGGCTTGCCCGCATCATCGGTCAGGTCCCATTTACCACCGTTGTGTTTCAGCTGCCCCATGACATAGCCGAGCATCTCGGATACTTCGGCATTTTCTTCTGGTTTAATCGTTTTACTTGTTTCCATATCAATATTTATTATTTTTTTGCTTTTAGCATTTGTTCTCTCATGGCAAGCAGTATTGCCTCGATACCACGGATGCTTTCCTCGTTCTCTTTCAGTTTGTAATAGTAGGCGTTCGCTTCGTTGTAATCTTCCCGTGCCTTGCGCAACCTGCACTCTTTGACATCACGGACCTGTTCATGGGACAGGTCGTAACCGATGAACTCGTCCATGAAATAGGAAACCGTACGCCCGTAATAGTGGTCCGTGCGAGTTTCCACCGCAGTACGGATAATGTCGTCGCACCGCCTTCCGAGTGTCCGGAGCACATCGCTGATATGCCGGTCGTGGTACTCGTAACCGAAGAAACGGATATACCACTCGTGTTCCTGCCGGTTTGTCTTCCCCGCGTAATACTCGTACCATCGGGCGTCGCACTTGGTGTGTCTCTGGGCAACTTTGAATATGGCGTACTCTTCACCGATCCATGTAAAACGTGAGAGTATCTCGCTCGCTTCTTCCTCATAGTAGCTATCCCGCCAATTCAATTCTTCGGTCTGGCTGAGCGGGAGGAATGACTGTTTGGTGATCCACTGCCCAAAACCTTTGTGCGTGACATGCGGAAGCCCTTTCACGACCTTGCTCCATGCCTCGTTGCAGGCTTCGTCCTGTGAAGGGAAACTTTCGGGAAAGCGTTCCCTGTCCGTGCCGTCACGCAACACTTCGTTCCAATCCTTGTCGCAGACAATGAGGGTGAGGCCCTCCCTCACATGACAGTCGCGTTCGCAATAGCCGTAGGGAGCATCGCAGAGCGTGTACCACTCCTTCGGTCCATAACCGTCATCACGACCTAGATAACGTCCGGGCTTACCCTTCTCTGTCTGCACCTCCCACACTTCCGTGCAGTTTCCACGGTCGATATGGTGCAGACGTACCCTGATTTCCTTATTATCTCGTTTTCCTTCCATATCATTTATTTTTAGGATGGCTCGTCTTCTCTTTTTCGAGAATCCGGTAGATCTCTTCAAGGTCATGCTCGTTGTCTATCGGTTGCCCGTATTCCGTATCCACGATGACCACCCCGGCATTGGCAAGGTGACATCCTGCTATCGTCTTGTCATAGTCGCTCCATTCAGGATCGATTTCTGTTACCGTGTTAAATTCAAGTCCGTATGATGTCTTCATTGTATTTCCAGTTATTATGCGTATTTTTCTATTTTATGCTGCCGCTTTGTTCAGCCCGTCGATAATATGCCTGCATTCGGCTTCCAGTTCTTTCAGACATTCCGTACCATAGAATCCCCAACAACTGTCCAGTTCATTGTCATCGTCACTTTCCGGCATGATGCGATACCCGAAAACTTCCCCGGTATAGTAGTTGTCAAGGGTACTGATTTCGTCTTGCAAATATTCCTCGATCCGCTTCCTGCGTTCCGCGGTGATGTTCTTCCACCCGTATTCCCGGCGCACCTTGTCCAACGGTACCGCGATGATGCCGAAAAATCCGGAATCCCACGGGCAGCTGAACGGCGAGGTGGATATTGTAATGCCGCCATGGTCGTAGAGATAGACCAGCAGGGCGATATATTCCTTCAGGAACGATTCCCGGAAATTTCCGATATGCCCTTCAAAAACCTTGTCAATATCGAAGTGGTCATCGAACTCCTTCTCCGGGCGGTAGCGACGATGTGCCGTATAAAGCGTACCGAGATTGTCATACGCTTCACGCGGGCTTCGGGCGTCATCATCATAGTAGATGTTGATGTGATACCCGTTATATTTGATTTGATTATATAGGTTCATTTGCCTGTGTATTATGTCTTGTTACAAAGTCTTACAAATTGTTCCGTAATCTCGTCCCGCTCGAACTCGTCGCAGTTCAGGTCGAAGAACATACCCGAAGCCGCGAGCATGTCATGGGCTTCCCCGTAGGTGAGGTCGTTCCTGTGACTGTATCTGTCCACCATGTCCCGATGTTCGGCTTCCGCCCGGTCGTGCAGCCTCATTTTATACTGCCTGTACCATGCGGGGAACTGTTCCTTGGAAACCATATGTTCCAGCTGCAAGTCCCGGTATCTTCCCGGTGCCAGCAGGATGTGGCCGTCAATGTAGGACTTCGCCTCGGCTATGATCCCCTCCCTGGTGAAGGGACGGTGGGAGCGTGCCGTGAAATGCACCCATCCGCCATGCAGCGGGTGTTCGATTTCAATCTGCACACCCCATTGTCTGACGTGTACCACGATATAGGCAGCCTGACCGGGGAACATATCGTCCTTGAGGCTCACTTCCCGGCAGGCCGGCGGGTCAACATGGATGTAGTGGTCCTGCCTTGCGCCCCCGAGGAACCTTTCAAGCTGTCGCATCGACTGGCAGTAGATGAATGTTCCCACGCGGCACTGGCCGCGACGGATGTCGCCGTAATAGTACTTTCTTGTCCTTGCTCCGGTAATGCGGGACTCGTCCGATGCCTCGAAATAACTCCGGTAGGTATCGTCCGTACGGCAGAAGTCATATATTTCCTGAAAAGTCCTTGTTTTCATTTGTTACTCCTTTTTATGTATTGTCTTCTTCCGGCGGGGGAAATTCCCCCGTCTTGTAAAATATCTCTCTGAGACGGTCCGCCTGTTCCGCCAGGCCTTTCTTCCTGACAGCCGACACGGCCTTGCGTGCGGCCTTCTCGTACATGCCCAGCAGTACCGCCTCGGGCAGGCGTTTCGTCCGCCACACCTCCTGTGCGGTGGTGAGCATTTCCACCTCGCAGCCCAGATGGGCGGCTGTGAGGATAATGACGGCATTGCCGATAAAGTTCGGTATGCGTTCTTCCCGTTGTTCTCCTTTCATTGTTCCGTGCCTTTAATCCGTTTCGAACTCATCTTCATAGACCTCGATCTCCTTACCGCTTTCGCAGATGCGTACCAGCCAGGTGTATTGGAGCCATTCCAGCAGCTCTATACGGCGATAGCCCTTGTAGGCCACTTTCAATGTTGCAATGTCTCCCGGTTTCATGTCAGGCGGGTATTTCAAATTGGACATGGAAATGGAATTCGCTTATCAGGCTGCAGATATGCGGTACTGATTTAGGATCCTCCCCGTAAGGGTAGAAGATGGTCCGGCAACGTGTCAGGCATCGGATACCCTGTTTTCGTAACCGGTACAGCAGGTAAGCCCTGCGTCGTAGTTGTTTCTTGCTCATCGTATAAAGGATTATGTCGTTTTGATTAGAATAGTGGTATGGTCGTCAAACCGGGGTATTTCTTTACGTTTTCGATGTAATGCCTCCATTGAAAGAAGCTCATCTTGTGTTAACAGGGATGAGCATCATTTTAGTGGAGGGAGTACTGATTTATTCTGACCCGCCACACCGTGCCGCCTACCGGACGGACCGGGTTGACGGCCTACTTCTTACGCCATGCCGCCATCTTCTTCTTGATGTTGATATTGTTGTCCGCCAGCATTTTTTTCAGGACTGCCAGCAACCGCCATCCTTCTCCGTTTTTATACTCTTCCGCTTTTGCTGACAGGAACGCCAGTGACTGGTACTTGTCCAGCCTGCGCCCCGAATCGTCAATGGCCGTGCAGCCGTGGAAACGGATCAGGTTCTGCATGGTAAAGAACGCCCCGGCGCCCTTATAGGCGTCCATCCATGCCTTGCTTTGAGGAGTATCCCATGGCAGCCGGATACGGCGGTCATTGAACTGTCTGACCGCGTTGTAAAGCTGTGTGGCGTCCAGCGCGTGCCTGATGTGGGTTATCGCGATGGAAAGCGGGTAGTACAGTTTGGATTGCAGGTCCTCCACGAAAATATTACGACCGTGTACACGCTTGTAGGGAACTCCCTTGCATTTTCTTGTTTCCAGGTTACCCACGTGTTTTTTCAGCGCACTGACATAGTCGCTCGCGATGGCCAAAACCACATCACGGTTGAACCAGCGGTTTCTCTCGGTAAAACCCGTGATGTCCTTGTGTTCCATCTTCATCTGGGCGTACAGCTCGTTCAGAAGCATTTTCCACTGGTAATCATAGCCTTTCCTGTGGATCATCTCGGTCACCCCTGCCGGCTCTTTCCGGCGGTGATGCGTATATGACATCATGTGGAACATCTGCGCCATGACCCACCGGCGGAAGAGACGGTTGTTGGGAACGGTACCCTGTGCCATGATGCTGCCGAATATCGGGTCGTTGTCATCCAGGATGGTAAGTTTCCCGTCCTTGTTGGAGGCGACGTACTCGCCGCCCTCGGCTCCCTGCATGGCGAACAGACAGCTCACGTCCACACCAGCGCCTCGGAGCGCCTCGATACGCTCGCGCGCCCCTTTGGGAAGTCCGGCAGGGGGATTATGACCGGCCACCGCCGGATAGACCGTGCCCAAACCCGAATTCTTGCCGACAACGATGCCCGTGGCGGTAAATTCCTTGTCCGCGATGGCGAATTCCGTGCCACATCCGGGACACAGGATTTTTGTCTCTTGTTTCTTTCTGCTCATTGTGAATTTGTTAATAGTTGATTACTTCCGGGCTCCACCCATTCTCTGAGTATCACCAGGTCCTTGTCTTTTTCGCTTTGCCAGAACCATTTGCCCATCGTTTCGGGATTCCATGTGAACCCGCCCATAATCCGGCAGAGGATATAGAATTCCAGCTCGAATTGAGCGGTGTCCCGGTGTTGCCCGTACAGCATGTCCCCGTCCTCGAGGTCACTTTCGGGCAATGCCATGAAATACCGGCGGGACTTGCTCTGGCTGCGCTCCGATGGTATCGAATGTTTATAGCGGCGGTACAGCTCCTCCACATCCGTGAAAAAATCCCCGCAGCCGTACTCCGGCAACCACGGAGCGCCATCATGCCTGCCGTTCCGTATCATGTGTCTCCCGTTTACTTTTAAACTTCTGGACTGGAAATCAATCCGGAAATTTGCGCCGTTCTCTATGGCGGTGACGGTTTCTCGGTAAATATCTTCCATTTTCTCACCTGTTTACAATTAATGGCACTCAAACCCCTGGCGCGTATCTTTATAGTCCTGATAAATACAGTAGGACTTCGGTCCTGAACCAGGTAGTTGCCTGGCTCAGGACCAAGCTTGAATACTGTATCTTGAATTTGGGTTCCTCGTGCATATGCGGTCGCGCTACCTTCTGTTCAGGGGGGCTCATCCGGACGGCACATCCCTTTAAAAACCTGATACGGGCCGCGAGTACGGCTGGATCCTGTGTCATCTGTCGTGTTAGCAGGAGATGACAAAGGTTCCAGCCGCGTAAATCGCGGCTCTGTTGAAATCCCGGCCTTGCCCCCTTTGCCCTGTGCTGTTCTTTTTGCGGTTCCCGGAATGCCGGCACGTTCCTTTACAGGTCCGATGTCTGCTGTGGCGGAAGCCGGAATGGCGCCGTCGTATGACGTTAGGGATACGACGGCGCGATACGGGCTTATCGGGGACAGCGGGCTGAATCCATTCCCCTGAACCGCACGTTCCCGTGCTGGAAAAGACTGAAAGTTCTCATAATACCGGCACATGGCTTTATGCTTCCGATGTATCCCGCGTATGGGTCTTCTGCGGAGTCCGAAGGCGACGGTCAGCCGCCTTCAGACTCGGAAAGAAGACGTCGGTACGCGGGATGCTCAAACCTATTCCTTGAACTTTCCCGGTGTGCTCCGGTAACGGGTGCGGGACAGACGGCACATGACTTTAATTTCCCGATACATTACAGGCGCAGCCAGAATCGAGATGGGATTAACCGGGTGTTAGACCGGTTAATTCCTATATGGATTCTGGTTATAAGCCTGTAACGTTGAATAACCTGCCCGTTCACCTGTTCTGCCGTGTGCCCGGCATGCCCTATAACGATGCTACCAGCGTATTGTACACCGCCCGGCTCGTCAATAAGGCGCCGCGCATGCATCCTATGGTCAGGTAGCCCGGAATGATTCCCGGGGTCTTGCCCCGGTTCGCCTTCACGTTGCGCCCTTTGCCCCGGACAATGCAGCCGTCCTGCCCGGTACTGACATATCCCAGACCGCCTACCTTCCGCTTGCCCGTACTTACGGCCCGCAGGCAGTCCATCACGAACTTGTTCAGTTCGTCAAGGTCCCTGCGGACATTGCATACCGGAAGCACCTGGATCGCCCAGCTGAACTCACCGTTGCCCTTATACAGGTAGCGGTTGACTGCATTGACCGCTTTTGCCGGGGTAGTGCGGGGATTGCGGATCGTGCGGCGTTCAATCTCTTTCTGAAAAGTCTTGATACGGCTTGCCGAAGGGGAGATCATGTCCCCCTTGATGCTGAACCCGAGAAACTTGAACCAGCGGTCGGACATCAGGTATTCCACCTTCTTCGGGTTGAGCTTCATGCTTTTCTCGCCGAGCCTTTGTTCCAGCACTTGCATTGCTTTCCCGTAGTCTTTCCCGATGAACAGCATGTCGTCCGAGTATCGGATGTAGTAGCCTGTCATTCCTGAGAGTTCCCCGTCGAGATCATGGAGCAGCACGTCGGCCAGCCAGCTTGCCACGGGACAGCCCTGTTTGAGGGACTGGTACTTGGCTTGAAGGCGGTTGTCTTCATCGAAGTAAAGATCGTTGTGGTAGTACTTCCTGAGCACGTCAATTAAGGAGGAGCGTCCGTGTCTGGCCTCGACCTTGTCGAACGCCTCGTCAATGTACCGTATCGGCACACTATCGAAATATTTGCTCAGGTCCGACTTCCAGCCCAGAATGCCGCCGCCTCTCGTTTCCGCTATCCGGCGGCTGGCCTCGGTGACTACGCTACCACAGCCGATACCGCTTTGGTAGGACTTACACGAGGGGTGTACCATTTCCGGCATGAGTTCAAAGAGCAGGTCGTTGGCAATGCCCAGCACTACCCGGTCGACGGGCTCGTTGATGTATACCGTACGGAACTCGCCGTTCTCCTTCGGTATCTGTGCGGTATGCGGGGGGGCGATTTCGTACTTCCCCTGTATCATGGCATCGGCCATGGCCATACGGGTATGCTCGTCGGTCAGCCGGATAAGCTGGTCTTTCCGGATGTCTTTCAGCACTCCTTTCTCAATGGCCTTTCTCCACCGGCCGATATCGAAGAACATCTGTAATATCTTGTCTGACATGGTTCGTATGTTTTTTGTTATTTTTCCTGACAATACCGTTCAAAGTGTTGGAGGTTATAACTTTCTGTCTGCAGGTTCTCCCAGCAGTCCCGGATAAACTCCTCCCGTACCTCAGCTTTTGCCTGCGGGAATTCTTCCTCCAGCACTCTTCGGGCAAATTCTTTCCAGTTCCCGTTTTCTGCCAGTTCCTTGCGGATTTCAGGCAACAGCCGTTCGTATTCTTCTACCGTTCCGCACAAGGACAGCAGGTCGTCATTTGAGAGGTACTCTTCCGCGTCGTGGATTTTTCCGGCCTCGTCGGTAGGGATGAGAATTTTTCCTTCCGCAGTCAGCTCTACCGATACGGCACTGCTGCAGGCTGCAAAACCGTACTTGTCGTATATGGTCACCGAACAGGGATAGAATCCCTTCCCGTCCAGCAGGTCACCGGCCGGATCACCCGTCGGAAGGATGAAGCGGACTTTCCGCCCGTATTTTTGCCCAAGGTATTCCTTGAGCAGGCGCATAAGTTTTTCACGGGTAGCGGCCATATATTCTTTGCCGGCATCTTTTTCCTTGACAAGTTTCGGCAGGATGTCGTCCGGCATGGGAATGCCGGTATCCGATATGCCGTTTTCTTGCGTTTTACTCGGTTCTTTTTTCATTTTCAATTGTCTTTATCTGTGTATATCGTATCATTTCCCTGTCTCATCCCCTTTCTACAAATGCGGTGAGGCCTTCTTGCGGGAGGAGGAACTCCTTTTCCTGTTCACAGTAATAATAAATACCTTCATCGATCCTTTCTGCGGCTTTTGAAACGGGTGCGCCGCTCCTGCGTCCGATGAGCTTCCTCTGCAATGCGGTGACCGATACGGTTGTTTCCATTTCCTGTTCCGTCCCCCGGAACAGTGTCAGCTTCCTTATGGGGTACTCCTTTCCCTGCCACTCAATGACGTCGAGCAGGCTTCCCTCTTCGGGATATACCCTGCAGAATGCAGCGTGCACGCTTGCCGACACCTTGCCACAAAGCAGGCATATCTGTTCTCCCAGGCCCAGACAGCTGTTTCTGATCATCGCTTCGAGCAGGTCCGTGCCTGCCCCGTTGTCCGCTGCCTGTATGAGAGCCTCCCAGTATCCCCTGCCGAAGTGGCTTATGAAGGGCACGAGCTGCGAAGCCCTGACCGTCTTTTCCGACCCGCATCCCGATTGCAGCGCCTCTATTCCGGCGGATACCAGCTGTACCCTTGTGTCGCCCTGCACGGGAGGATATACGGGGCAGCACACCTGCATGGTTTCCATCAGGTCTTCGCTTTCGTTGTACCAGCGTACCTGTTCCCCGAATCTTATGAAATCATATCTGTCCATTTTTCTTTGTCTTCATTGTTCTGTTGTTGTTTACAATTCTTCCGGTTCTCCATCGTTGATACTTCGGTAGAAACGGTCTCCGTCCGCCCATTTCTTGGCGGCGATAGCCAGCCCGAACGCTTCCTCTATGGAAAGTCCGTCGGCGGGAAGGGCATCAAGGAGTTCTCCCATGCATACATCGTTCCCGCCATACTCTTCCTGCACCTTCCCGAGTGTCATTCTGCCTTTGTCCGTCTTTTTGCGGCACAAAAGCATCTGTTGTATCCAATTTATCATGCGGTTCTTTTATTAAAGGAAATTTTTGGCATAACTGCGGGCTTCATTGAAAGTGTTGAAACCGATTCCACTCACGCAAGAGATTGCCCAGTATCTCAATTTCCTGCTTTCGGCACGGGCAAGATAGATTTGCCCGATACAAATCCCGTCTTTGAGGATGCCATGCCACTTGTCTTTTTTAATCCGTATCATGTTCCGGCATTCATTAGTCCATTTTCCAAAATCCGTAATCGGAGCCGTTACCGGGGTGGGCACCGAAATAGTAATCCTCCGGGGAGCAGCTGTCAAGCGTGTCGAACAGCGATTCCAGCAATCCGGCCGCGTCATCGCTGTTCCACCATTCAGCATCCTTGTCTTCCATGGCATGGGCGGGAACGGCATCCATCACCTGCACGTACTCCGGTGTGTCACGGATAACATCCATGAACACCGGGATCAGGTCTTGCGTACGCATCGTGCTATGGGAAATGCTCTCGCCGGGGATGGCATGGATCCGGTTCTGTGTCCTCTCGTCTATGAACATGTCCTTTTAGATGAATGGAAGTCTGGTATCCTGTAACATGGGGGCCAGCATCCGGCACATTTCGTAAGAGGCCTCGTTGCGCCCGTCGATACGGCGCGGGTCACGCTCCGCCATGGCGAGAATACCGGCTTTTACAGTTCTGAAGAATGTCTGTTCCAGTGTCTTGTGGAAATAAGGAAGCGCCTGGGCGAAACGTTCGGACTTGAATCCCAAATCGTTCATGGCGTATTCCAGCTGTTTGGCCGCCTTGTACTCGCGGCTGTTCTCCAGGCTTTCCGGAATATCACCGAACTGTGCGGTCTGGAGCTGGCGTTCCAGTTCGATGACGGCCACCGAAAGCAACAGCTTGATGGCTTCCGGGTTGCCGATACCGTGTTTCTGCCCGTCAGCGGTATGGAACTCGATCAGGTTTACACTGTTATTCTCTTGTAATTCTTTGTAGCATGCGAGGGTCTCGCTGAGCGTTTTTGCTTTCTCTTTATCCATAATTTTATCTGATTTGATTGTTATTGCACACAAGTACGTCCCCGACGATGAAGTCTTTCGATGTCGGGTGATGAGCACGGAATATCCTGCTCGCTTCAAGATTGAGGGACAGAGGGATAAGTTTGCCTTCCTCGTTGACGACCATTGTCGTGTTCCCGTCCAGTTCCACCAGTTCGATGTAGCCGCCGACAATCGCCTGCATCTCCTCCAGCGTGAAGTCTGAGCCATTGGCTGGCTGCACGGGTTGGCGTGTTCCGTCCGTTTTGATGATTTCTGTCATAGTTGCTTTGAAATTTTAAGATTCATGACTCGCCAGTATATCCAAAATCTGTTGCAAAGGAAATTTTTCAGTCCAGAATCGCTCCTCGGTATGTTTGCCGTACGCCCGGTATCTGGCTTCCCCGTTTGCAAATACCGCCAAGATATGGCTGACCAGCACATTGTCCGGCGGAACCAACCTTTCCAGTTCCGTTTCGGTCAGTTCCACGAAGCACCAGTTATTGTCTTCCGGCAAGTCCTCGCTGCCCAGTATCCCGTCCTCGTCCGGCTGGTAAAAACCAACCGATATGTCATAAAAGTTCAAAGACTGGAAACTGATGTCATCCTTGAATGGCTTGACGGCTTCCAGCCTGCCGGACTGTGTCTGTCTCCACTCTTTTGACAGGTACACGATTGCAAAGTCGCAGCAATCCCATGCACTGTCAGTTCCTGCCTTGAGCAGGAGGTATGGGGTAGGTTCATTTGAGATTTTCATCGTATTTCCCTCCTTTTATGCCACGCGTGATACCGTTTCACGGTGCGTAGCTGGTTAATGATATGGCCAAAAAGCTCGCGTGAATAGATGCGGTAATGGAACACGGCCGAATACTCGCATACATTGCCGTGAAAGTCCACGTGGGAGCGGTCATCCGCAAAGTCGAACAAGTCGCCCTGGATTTCCAGCGTGTATTTGTTCTTCCGTAGCCAGTCAAAAAACTCGAAGATGTCCTTCTTTTGGGAGTAGAAAGTGCAGTATTCGTAGCGGTTTCCGCGCAGGTTCCTCAGCAATGCCGCCATCTCGTTCCGTTCCCGGCGGTCGCCAAATTCGGATCCCGTCCGAGTGGCGAGGTTCTTCAGGAAATATATTTTACCTCCATACTCGAAATAGTACGGTATGTAGGTGACCGTCTTTTTGTACCAATTGACATATTTGACAAAGGAAGCCTTCTTGACGATAGCGGGATGCAGGTTTACTTTCTCCATGTGTTCCCGAATCTGGCGGTAGATTTCCGCATTGGAAAGACGTATGGGACGTTCCGCTCGGAAATACCTGCCGTCCGACTCGAAACAGAGCGCGTACAGGTTTCGGTAATACGGTTCCCCGACAAAGAACCAGTCGCTCTGCATGCGGGCCGGAGGCAGGCATTCCAGCAGTTCGTAATAACGTTCCTCCGTAATTTCATGGAAAGGCTTGCAAAGTGCCCGGGTATAACGCTTCACAAGCAGTGTCATGCGTACCGGTGATACAGCGACCAGGTACGGATTCTTCTCCCTTTCGCGCAGTGCTTCCAGCGTCTCGCCGCCGTAGTCGCTGTGCATGTCATCCGACATCGACGTGAGGCATGTTCCGTCGAAATAACGTGAATCTATGATGTATTTCATGATGCCGGTATGTTAGAAGTCGATACGCAATACGTGCCGTGCGGCGGATTCTGCCGCCAGTGTCAGTTGCCGCTGCCATGCCTGGTGGCTCGGCGCCCATTTGAATGCGGTCTTTTTCAACAGTGTCCGGGTCTGTTCGTCCGGTTTCCCGTCGAAAAGTATCTGCAGTCGGTTCTCCCCGTAATTCCATACCAGTCTGCCGCCGTCAAACGGTATTTCACGGTTCTCACGGCCGGCCTGTTCCTGCTGTTTCTCCCGCACCTTGCGGGCAATCTCGGGGTATTTGAAGATGGAATGACGCTCCGTGACGACGGGTTTCCCGCCCTTGCCGTTCCACTCGCGGAGGCGGGCGACGGCACGGTCGATCATTTCGACATTGCCATGGTTGGCATATGTGGAGAGCCGTCCGGCAAGATTGCTGACGAAAAGGGAGCGGCTATAACCGCGTGATGTGCCCGTATCAATGCCACGGATGGTGGCGGCCGTGTCGTCGATGTCAGCTTTGACCCTCTGCCATTCCTCTTCGGCACGCCGTTCTTCGGGCTTGGCGGCTTCGAGGGCCTTGCGTATCGCTTCGAGGGCACGTTCGCGCCACTCTCTGAATGCCGTAACACTCTTGTTGTGGCTGTTGCAGGCCTTTTCGTTACGGGCGGTGTTAAATCTCGCAGGTCCCGTGATCATCGCGCTGGCACAGCGGCTGTTGGCGGCAATCATTGCCGAGAAATAGCGTTTGTAGTTTTCCATGTAACGTTCCCGCTGCTGTTCGGGCATAGACTGCAAATCCTCGTGCAGTTCCTTTTCGTGCGAGGCGATGTCCGTTTCGCCCCGCTCTTCGGGTGAGAACGAGGTGAGATTATAGGAGTCGCACGCCCGGCGGAAGTATTCTTCCAGATAACCCGGATGCGCCACTTCCACAACCTCCCAGTCCTTGAAATTCGCCGGGGTGAGGATTTCTTCCCCGCCCGGCTTCCCGACAAGGTGGGAATAGCTGCAATACCCGTGTCTCTTTCCCCTGAAAAGAAACGCCACCGGCTCGCTTTCCGGGGCATCCACACGCCGCACCATGGTCACACGGTGGGCATTTTCCTTTGTCAATAATGTTGTTTCCATACCTTTCTTCTTGATTTCGTTATTTGATTGTTTCCGATTTTTATTGTTGCTTCATCCGGGCGGCATGGTCCATTACAGAGGCGAACCCCACTTCAATACCTATCTGGTATCCGCCCTTGATGGTCGATTCCAAATCCGCCTCGCTTTCGATCAGGGATTCCGAATCATCGGCATAAAGCCTGTACAGGGAGAATACGTCTGCCTCCCATAGCTTCCGGGCATTTTCCGCTGATACAAGCAGCCACACGAAACCGTCCTCACAGGTTACCTTGACGGCGGCTTCGCTATGGCTCAGAGTCCGCCACTCCTTAATGTCCAGTGCCACCCTCCACACGATATACATCAGAGCGTCGTGGCGGCTTTTAACATCGGGGGAATCGCACAGGCGGCTGACCGCGTCTTTGAGGGTCCGAAAAGAGTCCGCCATGAACTGCTCCACGACATACGGCTTCCCAGCAATGGCAGAACAGGCTTCGTCTGCCCTGCCTGATTCCGGCACGGCCTGAATATCCTCCTCTTCAAGGAAGATTTCACGGTACAGGCAATCCATGTAATAATATGATTTCATTCCGGTTGTTCTTTAGGGGTGAAAGTGATTCTCGTATGTCCGTCATAACCGAACTTGACCTGCAGCCCAAAGGCTTCGGCATCGCTCGATATGACACAGATATCCCAGATACTGAGTTCCGTACCACAGGTTATGACAGTATTGTCTTCTGAAATCTGCGGTGACTTGTCTTTCAATGCGGCTCCGCCGCAGATACCGCGCAGGATCACACCACGCCGGTGGGTCGATAAGTTGTTTGTTCCCATGGTTCTCCTGTTTGTTTTTCCGTTATTTTTGCCATTCTTTTTTTTCTCCTGTTTGTAAAAGCATAGGGGCATTCCGCCCCCATGGTTGTTATTAATTCATATTATTTTGTACTGACTGTCTGTGGCGCCTGTTCCACAAGGGTGTACCGAAGTGCCGGTTTTCCATTTCGGAATATGGTAAACGAGTTGCCTTGTACCTGCACGTCCTTTGCTTTTGGCCACCAGAGCCACGAGAGTTTCCCGCCGCTGAGGAAAGCCACGGCATTGCCCTGTACTTTGCCGACCTCACGTACGCCCATATCCTCGTTGCCTCCGGACAGCCTGACGCAGTGCCAGTTGGAACCGAGTTCCATTTTTCTTTTTACATCTGCTAATGTTCTCATTATGTCTTGTTTTGATTATTGCATTATACCGCATGTATCCGGCATTTCCGGTTGCAACTTCTGAGATTGTCGGCATATACCGGGTATGACCTGTTCATCCAGTCAGGAAACCCTTCACGGAAGCAGTGTTCCGGAGTCAGGTATTCTTTGCGCAAACGTTTCCTGTGGCGTCTTTTTGTCCTGTTTTCGACGGCATGGGGAACTTTGGGTATCCGTGGCGTATGCCATTTCCCGCCGGAATAAGTTGCGACATATTCCTGTTGAGGTTCGTCATTCTTGTAGCTGCACACCATGACAGCCGGTTTTTCGCTGAGTATCCCGGCATCGGCAAGCCCGCTGAGTGTACCTTTGGCAGCCTTGAAATTTACAAAGCAGCCCAGACTCATGGTACGGTCTGTGGAGAATATCTCTACCATGTTGAAATATATTATAAGTTATCTGTTTTCAGTGTTTCCTTTTACCTCACGTTCCAAACTGGGGATAACAGCGGGACGTAGCTCACCCAGTGAAGGGTGATTTGAAGGCAGCCCTGCTGCACTACGTCAACCGTGTTATGTCGGGGGTGGGAACGGCATCTCACGACGCAAAGAAGTAAATTGTGGAAGTTAAATAGGAAGTGTGGGTGTACGGGAATCGAACCCGTTTTCAGCCAAGACCTGAAGCACCCGTGAATTTAATCTGGCATCTCCCTGTAAAACGGGAGTTATGCTGATGGCGGCATTTTGCCCGTAAGTGTTTGCCCGGATGTGCCACGCTGCATAACAATGGCGGTAATACGGCAAATAGCAACATCTTTACTCTCACAAACCACTTTGTTGCAGGATATACCATTGGCATACAGTGATATGTAGACAGTTGGACGGAAAAAGCCCGCAAAGTCGGCACACTGCCATACAATGCGGGCATGTTACCTGCAATTCACTGGAAATTCCAATGAATCAGGCGGCAGTTTTCATATCAGTGGCAGGTTGTTGTCCTGCCGCCTGTTCGGAAACAGATCCGGCGGTTGTTTCAGCGGTTACTTCAGCAGGCTGTTCTTGGGACTGTCCGGCAGCCGGTTGTTCGGTTGCTTTGTTTCTGCCTGCGTTTCTGCCTTTGCCCTTGCTTTTGGCGCCCGCCTGTTCCGCCACGGTTCCGGCAGTCGTTTCTACGGTCACTGCTGCCGGGACTTCGGCAGGTTGTGGTACCGGTTGTTCCGCTTCTCTTGGCAGCGCCACACGGAAACCAAGCGCATCAAAGGACGCTTTTGCGGCGGCGTGGATAGCTTTCTTGTAGTCACGTGCCGTGCGTTCAAAGTCCTTTTTGGTCGGTACAAGACCGATTTTTGCCCATACGGACTCTTCCAACTCAAAGCGTTTCACCGTTTCACCCTTTTCGGTGCGGAAGATGACGGCACACGGAGTTGCGGCACGGAGTTTCGAGCGGATGCCGTCGTTCGCCTCACGCAATTTGATTTCTTCGGCTTTGACAGCCCAGAAAGTCATCACCACATTTTTCCACACACGGAAAATTTCATCCTGCGTCTTGTCTTTCGGTTCATAATCCGCACCGAAGAACTGTTGGGCAGTTTCTTTTTCATTGCCGTCACGGTCTGTACTTTTGTACACAAGGATCACACCTTTCAACCCGTTCACCAAATTTACAAACTGTTCTGAATTTAATCTGCTTGTTGCCATAATGATAAAGTATTAGTTACTACGCAAAAGTGCGTATTGCGAGCACTTCCGGAATCGAACCGGAAATCTCACATTGCTGCGAAATGTGGCAGCCATTGCCACGTGCCCATACCCCGCCCATGTATTTCACCCTACATGCGCGGGTTTTAATTCATTTCCGCAACTTTCTTAACGTGCCCTATAGTTTGCTCGCAAAAAAATACTATATTTGCAATGTTAAATGACAAATTCCTGTAACTTCGCATCATGGCAAACGCTCGCTTACTCCAATTTCGACAAGACGTTTCTTTGGCACGTCCCGGATCTTTTCCAATCCGGCAGATAACTTTAAGGTGAGGCATTTAGGCGTTCTGCCGAGCCGGATATTGCGCATAGCATTGGCATATACATTTACCGGCGTCCCCTATACGGATAGTTTTTACCGTTACCGTGCATTTTATTCCGAGCGCACTGGGCGCAATTATGGCATTATTCTTACACGTCCTTTTTCATACAACTTGCACTTCCAAATTTGCGTGCTTTGTGTATGCGGTCTAAAAACACGTTTTTAGCCGTTCCAACTTGCTACATTGGTTTGTAGTCTTGCTCGGTGTGGTTATTTAACACCCTATTTAATCGCTCCAAAGCGAACAAGCGAATTTTTGATTTTCCAAGCCTCAAAAATAGGTTTCCCACAAAAAAGGCTTTTTGTTTCTCGCTCTTGGCGGTTTGGTCTGTCTGTTTCTTAAATCTTTTTTTTTACTATCTATATTTTTATTCTTTTTTCTCCGTACTTGTTTGCCGTTTGTTTGGCTTTCGAGTACATGACTATTATAAAACCGTTTTTCAGAACTGCAAAACTTTTTGAGAAATTTTTTTTGATTGTTTCAAAAACAACCCTTTTGCGAATATGGAACGCACGCACGCGGGGAAGGTTTATAAGTAATTGAATATCAAACAAATATAAAAAGTGATTTTCTTTGAAAAAAATTTTTTCCTTTGCAAAAATCAAAAAAGCCCCGTTTCAATGTATGTATAAAATCAAAATTTGTTTGGTTTATTGATTATCAGACTATTATCTACTTAAAACGGATAAAATAGGACTGAAAAGTTTTTTTCGCTTTCAATTTGTAAGTAAAGATAATAAAAAAGACGTTTTTAGGCTTACTTTATATAAAAGTAAGACAAGTAACTTATTATAAATCAATAAAATAACAATTTTAAAAAGAACCGGGTGGGTGTACTCCAAGGTGCGGATTCGATTTCTATCCTCGGGGCATTTTTCCAAATCCCGTTTTTTAAAACGGCCAAATATGGGGCCCTGTCATAAAATTGTAAGTAGACGTCAAAAAATATATAGTAACGGGACATGGACTTACAGTGGATTTAAATACAATCATAACTGTTATTCCTGCGTTTATAAGACATTTCCAGGCCACAGATACACATACTTCCGGTTTTCATGGATATACAGACTTTCAGAAGATTTTCGTTTCTTGCAGGTAAGACCGACTTTGGGGAACACCGGAAATGGGGATATAAATATATAGTCCCAAAGTACTCCTCCCTTTGGTACATATTCTTGGTTTTACCGGTAAAAAACGGCTTGTTGAATCCTGTAAAGCAGTATGTTAAGATGGGATTTTCACCGATAGGGAGTACGATGTTACAGCCTATTTGTTAAACATATAGAATATATACGGAAATGCATATGTACGAGTTTTGACTTTTTTGTATGTTTTTTGTGATTTTGTATAAGAATACTGAGAATTGGTAATTAAACGCCTGTATTTTTTGCTGGATTTGTGTATATTTGCCATAATTTTTCTCTTATGTATAAAATATGGCTTTCGAATGTTACAGGAAGGAAGCGAAGAAAAGGATGAATAATGAAACCATATCATAGAAAGAATATCAGGAATATTCCGGGCAAACTCTGCATAAGCAAGGGGTTGGTCGTGTTCAATGAGACAACATTGGAGACGGGACTTGTGGGTGATGTTTCCGGCGAGTGTATTTCAGTCCCGGTCAGGGTGACTGCGGACAAACAACTTCTTACGGACGATGTCGTAATGCCCTTGAAAGACTGCCGGGAAGCGGATACGGAACAGAAGATTGAGGTACAGCGTCTGTTGAACAAACGGCATCTGGTATGGGACAGGCGCAAAGGCGCATTGTCAGAATCCATGTACATACCCAAAGACGGGCAGCAGGTGAAAGTGAGTCTTTTGGACGGGCATGTCATATTGGGGGCGTTCAAGGAGATTGACAGGAAAGGAAATCTTGTGCTGTATTGCCTGATGGAGGAGGACGGCACCCTGCGTCATTCACTGCATGAGGAAATCGGCATTGCGGAGAATTGGCAGATTACCCCGATAGGAACCAGTGCCCGCAGCCGGTTTGCCGCTGCGTTACACAGGGAAGGGATTGTGTGGAACGGACGGCTGAAACGCCTTGAACCGCTGGAAATGCATATTAATCGTGGAGGGAAATACTATTACCTGAATGATGTCCTGGAAATCTGTGAATGCAGGGACAGCAGCCGGCCGTCAGACAGAAAGCGACTGGAATGTGGAAACTATTTCAGGGAACGTAAGGATGCCGAACTGGTGTGTGACTGTGTACGTTCCATCGTCAAGCTGAACCGGGGCAAGGATGTCAGGAGATAAACATGGCAGCAGGGGTAGAATATTATTTTATCGTTCTCTCCTTTAGGAATCTGAAAGGGAAGTAGCCCTTTCTTTTTTTGTTCTTTCCCTTATAAAAACAAAAACAGACGGCGATGCCGTCTGCTATCTATTTGTTTCTTTTTTGGTATCTTTTTTCTTTGCTCCAAAGAAAAAAGTACATCTACCATCTTCTTCTTGTATAATACTGCTTATAGTATTGTTGCTACATTTGTAACACCCCTCGTCTCAGTTATCCGGTACATTTGTATCATCTTCAAGGTAAAAAAAACGGGGCGTCCGGGGCTTCTCCCCCTGCCGCCATATTTTATTTCAAAATAGACATCTGTTGTTTGGCGCATATGGCTACGGACATGAAAAAACAGACGGCATGCAATGATACCGTCTGTTATTCTTTCATGTGCCTCCTTTCAAGGCGGACATGTTCCGTACTTTTGCCCGTTCTCCTTCCAGAGGTAAACCTCCTTGTCAGAGACGGACATCACTGTTCTTTTTTCCACCTCAAACACCTGCCGGCAGAATGCCTTGGTACAAAAGGATGTTTTCAGTTCCGCCAGTATTTTCACGAGTCTGTCATAAGCGCACATATCCCAGAGATAGTCATACATTCCGCCAAGCGGAACCCGTTTAATCAATCCCATGCATGTTGCCTTCTTCACGCATTTATCAAAAAGGCGCGAACCGATCTCCATACTCTCCATATGATATCGTTTACTACGCAAAGTATCATATCCCTTCTCCCGCAGACGTGTGCGGTCCGCCATGTACATCATGAATATGACCTCTTCCGGTGGAAATGCTCCCACCAGTCCGCTGAAGCATTTCAGAAACGGTATCACCACCACTTTTTTTTCATTATCTTCTTTCATGGCGCGCTATTTCCCGGAAACGTCCGTTTGTGAATTTCCCGCTTCATCATCCCTTATTGCGGGATTGACATAGAAGTGGCATATTTTGCCATTTCGCATCGGTTTATACACGGAGTAACCCAGTTTCTTGGCATAACGTCCCACGGAAACCCGGTTGGCGAACTTGCCGGTATGTTCCGTCAGGTGTGCCGCCATCTCCTCGACGGTCATTCTGCTTTTTAATTCCATATCATTGCTTTTATTTGGTTTCATGGTAAGGATAGCCATGACTGGTGCAAATTGTTTTCAATTGATATGAATTAATAAGAGACGGCCATGAAATCGGCGCGGAGGAATTAACGGGTTATATTTTAGCCTCATTCACGGAGCCGTCTCCCGACTATATCTCCATCAGCCGGCAGATCTCCCGTATCGTACCGGCATTCCGTTCGTCCAGCCACTCCCTGGGCACGTTCCAGGAGAGCGATTTGCTGAATTTCAGGTTCTCCTTTGTGATGGTGTGATATGACAGTCTTCCTTCCGTAGGTTTGAGTCCGATAGAGTGCAGCCCGCATAAGCCGTCCCGGAAAAATGTACATCTTCCGGCTTCCTGCCTGGCCTGTACCATTGGTACAATGCCCGGAGTTTTTCCATATAACAATCCCACAGCCCATCCGGTGGGTGTCAGCCTCTCCTTATATCCGGCTTTCAGTAGCCGCAGGATATCTTCCGGCGTACCAAGGCACAGGGTGTGGCATTGCTGCCTGCATAGCGGACAGCGGCATTCCACCAGACGCCTTCCTGTCTTGCGGATTATTCGCTGTAATGCTGTCTCCATCGTTATGCGCCCGGTAAATGGTATTCCGGATTCTTTTTCCGCCATAACTCTATGATACATTCACGGCCGGCCTGCGTCCAACGTTTTGTCGAACCGAAGGTATATACCTTTCCCCGGCTGTTCTCCCATGTGTAGGGGACATCACATTGCCATGCCCGGCAGGAGGGGAAGACCACCCACTGCCGTTTTTCGTACTTGCAGATTCCTTCCTCGGCAAGAAACTGATGCAGCTGTCGCGGGGAAATACCGAGCTCGTCGGCGATACGTGTGCTCTTGAACCAGTCCCTGTTCTCGATGAACTCCTCGTAGAAGACAATTTTGGGCATGGAGTCGTGCACCACTTTCCGTAGTTCCCGGATCAGTTCCTTTGCTGCCTCCATATCTTGCGGCATGGGACAATCCAGGCAAGGCATATTGGGGGGTGCCGACTTCGGATATTCACGAATGGCAGTCGTCGGGCGTTTCATGGACAGCTTTTCGATAGCTTCACCACACCATTCCGCCAGGGACAGGTCTTCCGGTGCGACCCACCGAGCCAACGGTATGATAAGGGGGGATTCCAGCCAGGTCGCCCCATGTCCACGTCCACGCGTGGTGAAGATTTGCGACTCATACTTTCCGGTACGTCCGTTACCCGCCATCTCCCTGCGGAGCATATCTGTAGAGGCAATGCGGAGCCACTCGGATGGAATCTTCCCGAAATGCATCGTGATCTGTGTGGCGTTGACCATCAACTTGTCACCGACGCGCCGGAATGTGACAGGAAACCCTTCCATGAAATGAAGGATTATGTCATTCTGGACCGCGGAGTGCAGATCATCAGACTCCAGTTCCAGAAGTTGGTTGCCCCATGCCTCCAGCTCGTCGAGCATGTCGCGGGGTATAATAGTCTCCTTGCGCACCGTCCGCAAAAGCCTACGCATATCGATGGGTCGGAAACTCCACTGCTCCCGTCCGTTCTTCCGGAAACTGATCCTCAATGCCGTCGGGCAGATACGGGCGATGGCCCCGTCTTCAAGCAACTCGCTCCGTTTAAGTATGTTACATACGTCCATGGCACAGATGTGCAGATGGCCGCTGTGGTTTCGGGAAACCCGTATGTTCCAGTCCCGAAACGGAATGTTCCTATTCTCTCTCATAATCATTTCCTCCTTTCTTTTTGTTGTCAGATTTACGTTTATTCTCAAGCAAGGCCCGCTTGTGGGCCATTTTGCGCACCGGATAGTATGTACGTTTCTCACCGCAAAGGGCATCATAATCCTTCAGCATCAGCGTGCCAAGGTCGGACAGTTCGATCTCGACATCCGGATGCAGATGTCTGAAATAGAGCCCGCCGCTGCATACGTACTTGCCCGTGCAACAAAATGAAATGGCTTGCAAGTTGCCTTTTGTCAGTTCCGCCGCACTATGTAGCGAGCGCGTAATGGCGACAAGAACCTGTGCCCCGTTGAAAATGAGCACCATTTTTGGCCGTTTAAATGTACTACGTCTCATGTTGTCCTAATATTTGCGTTAATTCCTCCTTTGTAAATCTAAGGCCGGCAGTCTGTACCAGCCAAGTGTCTGAAACGGTAAATCCACCGGACAGCAATTCGGACATGCGCTCCAGAAGGTAGGCACCGAATGCAGGATCGATGTAAACGACAAATAATAGAGCCAGACATTCATCAATTAACAGATGTCCCGACGCCTCGTCACGGATAACCATGTTTTCCTTGTCTATTCCGTAAACATCCGTCAGCGCTGTTATCCAATGATGGAAAGAGGCGCGGAAGTCACGGACGTTGTGCCGGTGTGCGTCTCCTCGGGCCCGGATAAAATGTGTTGCGTCGAAATAGACCGGTCCGTCCTCCTGTGACGTTCCAAAAAGCAAATCGGGGAATTCCCTGTACCGGACTGTCCGGCAGGGAATCTTTTCTTCTTTCATGTTCTTTTTTCCATTGTTTTCAAATTTGTATTTAACATTGTGCAAATATATATCTTTTTATGGTGAAATATCACAAAAAATAAGAGTGTTTTTCGTTTTTATTTAATTAATCATCGTTGATAATAAGCAATTTACAGAAAATTCAAATCGAAATATCTATATATTTGGTTGTGTTATTTCGTTTTGCAAATCAAGCATTAAGAAGCCTGTTTTTCATATACTTTTTTTTGTACAAAACTTCTCTCCCGCCTGCTCTCTACTCTTTAGGTAAAAAAGCAAAAAAATATGGTGACATCGGACAATTCATTCAACGGGGAACTTTTGGAGAGCATATTCAGGACTTCCAAGAAAACCATTCAGGAGTATGTCCGCGAAATCGAACGTAACAACCGCTACCGTTCATGCCGCCAGGATATAAGCTCAGGATACATCCTTGATGACCGTGCCAGGCTCATTGACTTGTACGAGGCCTGCCTGCAGCAGGATGCGCATATACGGTCGGTGGTTGAAACTTTGGAGAGCCAGATACTCGGCGACCGTTATATGCTTGCGCATGTGAACGGGAAAGGGAAATATACCAAAGACGTGGTGAACTCGCAAAAGATACAGGGCTCGCAATTTGACAAGATAATCAAGGGTATCGTGGAAGCCAAGCTTTACGGGTATACTTTACTCGAAATCATGCCGTATGTTGATTCCGGAACAGGCAGGTTGGCGGAAGTCAACATCATCGAACGGCGCAATGTACTACCGGACCAGAGAGTTGTACTGAAAAGGCAGGGGCTATGGGAGCCTCATTGGGATTTGCGCAATCCGGCCTACCACCGTTGTTATGTGCTGGTAACCTCGGGTGACCTTGGGCTTTTTTCTGCCACAACGCCATTGATACTCGCCAAAAAGTTCACGGTGGCCAATTATGTTAACTTCTCCCACACCTACGGACAACCGATCATTCATGGAAAGACGGTCAGTGAGAGCAATGCCGACCGCAAACGGCTGGCCGGTGAAATAGCCAATGCGGCGCAGAACAAGGTCGTGGTCACCGGCATCGAGGATGAGGTGGACATCAAGACCTTCACCATGTCCAATTCGGAAAAGATATATACCGGACTGATTGACTTTGTCAACAAGGAGGTTGCCAACCTTGTGCTCGGTTCCGAGTCCATGGCTGGAGGGATGCAGTCGTATGTGGGTTCTACAAAGGCGCATCAGGACATTTTCCGTGACCGTATCGAGGTTTACCGCAGATATATCGAGAATGTCATGAATGAGGAGATAATCCCCCGGCTGGTAGCCATCGGATATATTCCTGCAGGACTGGAATTCAGGTATTCAAACCGGATAGAGATGAATAACGAGGACCGTATCAGGCTCTATTCGCTCATTACAGAAAAATACGAGGTTGCGGCTGACGAAATCGAGAAGGAGTTCGGAATCAATGTGGGCAAGCAGCTTAATGCCATCCCGGTTATGGGGCTTGAAGCGGATGGCGGCCGGTACATTCCCGGCCATAACGACCGCGGTATCATGTCAGACGAAGAGTATTTCCGACGTTACGGGCATCCCCGGGGGAGTAAGGTTGAAAATTTTTTGCGGGGAACGGAGTGATGGCCCGGCTTCCGTTCCCAAACGGTGTTCCATATGGAGCCGTCAGGGCGTCCGCTTCTCAGGAATCCGGTACGGAAAAGGAGTACCGTGTCATATTTGAGGCATTCCGCAGGTTCATTCTCCACTACGAAAACAGTGCCGAACGCCTCGATATTATGGAGGACATCATCACTTTGCGTGCTTCTTTCCTGATAGACAAAGCGTTGACAGGTTTACGTATTGACCTGGACCGTGCATTGGAGATTCTGAGAAACCATAATGACTTTACGACGGAGAGAGAGCGGCTGCAGCGTGACATTCTCATCGCTGCCATAGACAACCTGGTTGATTTTGCGGCGGCCGAAGAGTATGCGATGTTCAAGGATATACCTGGGACAGTGGATGAACGGGATATGGAGACATACGGGGAGATATGCCGCCGGTATAACTTTATTTATGCGGAGAGAGAGAACAGCCAGGTGCTTTTCGCCGCTTCGATGGCGGCATGGTGGCTCACGGTGGATACGGACACGGTGCTGACCTATATGACGCAGGGAGACGAACGGGTGCGGGCGTGGCATCTGTCCCTCGAGGGGCTCTCGTACCGCAAATCGGAATTCCCGCCGGAGTTGATACCGCCCATTGAGTGGGGATGCCGTTGTTTTCTGGTAGCGGACGGGTTCGCCGCGGTACGGGCTGCACTGCCCGTTCCGGAAAATTACAGGAAGAGGATCGATCCTGTCTTCCGGGAGAGTCTGGCCACGGGTGGACGCATTTTTTCCAGGGCACACCGCTATTTCGACATGCCGCTGCCGGAGCACATGACCAAAATTGTAAAACGGATAAAAGAAAAATTTCATGCAAAAGATAACACTCGATGAATTTTGCGCCCATTGGGTGAGGGAAAGAGGAAAGGGAGGCTGGGATCCGTTCCTGCCCAGCCGTCTGGCAGGTAACACGTTTGATTTTGCCACCGAGGCCGGACAGTACAGCCGGCGGCAGTTTCTTGCCTCCTTTCCCTCGGGAGGTTTCTGCGGCGGCACATGGACGCCACGTACCTCCCGTTGGGGGCGGAAGTTTACACATCCGGTCATGAATGACACGGGAACTCTTGCCGCAGGTATCAAGGGAGAAGCGGACAGGACCGATATCAGGGGGCGGCGCAGCGACGGCAGCCGGATATTCCGTAAAGGGGCCCGCTACTCGATATGGACTACCGAGAAGAGCATTCCGATTAAGGGCAAACGGGGACGCAGCAAGAACCGCTACGGGCACTATGCCGCCGTACACAATACCGACCCGAAATTTGGTCTGTACACCGTAAACCAGCATTCTTCACGGCGTCCCGTACACCGCCAGTTCATAGGTTTCTCCCCGAAGATAAAGGATTACATCGCTGATAATTTTATGGATATGATTTTTAAAGGATTCCCGGGCGTATGATAAAGGACAAGCATTCCGTAGGACAACCGCATCAACCGGCTCCCGTGCAGGAAAGCCTGCCGGAAGAAGTGTCCGAAAATCCGTTTGTGAACATGTATCAGGCCGTGAAGCGGGCCATACAGACCATAAAAGAGGACCCGGACGATCCGCTCTCACCTCCCTTTTTCAAGACCATAGCCATTGACAACGGACAGTTCGCCCGTATCGTACGCGGGGAAAACACGGAATATGAGACCGTTTTTCCGGCCGTCTTTATCCATTTCGTCAACGTGAGATACCTGGTGCAACAGCAGAGAATCGGCGAGGGGCGCGCCACCATGCGTGTACGCTTCATTCTTAATACGCTCAACAACGGGGACGAGGATAGGGAGTGCGAGTCATTCATCGTATTCCAGAGGCTGAACGTGGCTATTCAGGACGCCAAGAACAGGGAACCCGCCCTTAACGAACGGTGTAACCTGACCTATTTTGACATGCCGACCACCACTAATATGCTCCAGGCGTATTGGGTGGACTATGAGGTATGGTTCCGGGAGTCTTCCGCATGGAAATACAGGGACTGGGTAAAGCGCTATCTGGTCATGCCGCCTTTCACGCAGCATGGCGATGCGCCGCAGCATGACGGCGGCGGACACGGCTATCACCCTGAACCGGGCTATGATAAGGTGACCGGATTCAGTCAGGCGGTGGAAACAGGCGTACATGGCGGAAACAAGGATGAGATTTCCGGCATTTGATGGTGGGGCTTTGCACATTCACGGCATGGGTATCCGAAGGGGTGGTCCGGCGCTTCGTCCGTTCAAACAATGCATGGTCATTTTTCGATTAAATGTCATTATTCCGGGAAGTAAGTCCCGCTACCATATCCAAATGTCTTGTAAAATGATCTTAAAGTTGCGTGGCGTGCAGGTGGACAGCCCGTCCGGAACTGTTTTTAACCCATAATCTTGTCTAACGCCTACTCTTCCATAAAAAGAAAAACATGAGTACAGAAGAATTGCAATATGTGGTGGGTGAAGCAAAAACGGGTGAACCTGCCGTTATCCGTTTCTTCGGCCGCGTAACGGAAGAAACCACCTCCCGGTTCAATGACGAGTTCGACTTTCTTGAAAATATTATCCGTCCATCCTGTATCCGCGTGTTAATCAATTCGGAAGGTGGCAGTGTCCTTTACGGCATGTCCACTTATTCCACCATCGCCAATGCCAAAGTGGACACAGAATGTGTCATCGAGGGCGTGGCGGCGTCAATGGCTTCCATTATCTGGGCTGCGGGCAAACGTTCCCTTATGCGGGACTACGCCATTTTAATGATCCATAATCCTATACTGCCGGACAATGACGGGGAAGAGCCTTCGGACATGCTGTTGGCTTTCACCAGGCAGATAGAAACGATTTATCGGAAAAGGTTCGGTTTGACCAAGGAGCATGTGCGCGCCATTATGGACGGGCTGGCCGGCAAGGACGGGACTTATTTTGATGCGCAGGCTGCCGTAAAAGCGGGCATCATTCCATCAGAGAACATTATTCGTACATCGAAGCAGCTCTGTCGCAAAGTACATGACGAGATTGCCGGACTGGCGGACACGGCGGCCATTCAGGAGTTGATGGACCGCGTCAGTGAGGGGAATAAACCTTTTGAGGATATTTTTCCTACTCTTACAGAAACAGAAAACGATATGGCAAACGAAAACAAGACACAAGGTTTTGAGTACGGGGCGATTGCCGCCTCGCTGGGCATGAAGGACGGAGAAGTCAAGGACGTGATGGCCCGTATCTCCGAACTGGCAGCGATGGAACCTAAATACAAAGAGGTGCAGAAAGCCCTGAGTGACGCACAAACGGTCATAGCCGGTAAGGATGCTGCAATCCGGAACTTGCAGAAGGATCTGTCCGCTGCCACGGCACGTCTTTCCACTTACGAACAAAAGGAGAAGGACGAGAGGACATCCCGCATCGAAACGCTGGTGGAAAACGCCATTGGCGAAGGCAAGATTGACCGTGAGGCAAAAGCGCAATGGGTGGAGATGGCGGAGGCCAACTTCGAGTTGGCGGAAAAAACACTGGCTTCCATCCCCGCGCGTGAGATCATCTCCAAAGAAATCGCCAATGACCCGGCCAACATCCAGGCCACGGCGGAGGCGACCAAGACGGCCGAGCAGATGATGGCCGAGAAGGTGGCCGAGGTAGTCGGTGCGGATTTTAAGTTCCGCAAACTCTGACAGGCAGACATCCGATCTTAATTGACATGCCGGAGGCCGCAGGGCCTCGCGCGGAAACACAAGTATCCGCCAGTCGGCCGAGTTTCACATTTCAACGGAAAAACTTAAAACGACAATGGCCGATACAGTAAATTTTCTTCAAAATGGATATAGCGGCGAGGTTCTTGAGGACCTGCTGACCTATACCGTGCAGGGTAATGATACGGTTCGTGAAGGACTGATCCATATCAAGACGGGCATCCAGCACCGTTATACACTCCCTGCCATCAAGCTGGGCAATATCATTCAGGACAATGTGCCGACCCCACAGCCCATTCACGGTTCCAAAGGGGATGACGGCTCGAACGAGTACCAGTTCACCGAACGGTATCTTGAGCCCTCCGATTTTATGGTTTACCTTGAATTCAATCCCAGGGACTATGAAAAGTACTGGCGTTTCGCACAACCGGAGGGCAGTCTTGTATTCCGGGAACTTGACCCGAAAATCCAGGCCACGATGCTTCGCTTGCTCATGGACAAAAAAAACGAATACATCGGTAATGCCATATGGACCTCCGCACGTGGCGGAGATACGGCAGCAAAAATTACCGCACCGGAAGGCTGTACGAAAATTGGTGCCAACAAGGAGAAGTTTTTTGACGGTGTTGTCAAACGCATCCTCGACAATGTAAGCTCTACGGACACGCAGGTAGTTGCCGGCGGACAGTGTATCGTTTCGGGAACGACCGAGTTGACGGACGGTGCGGCGGTGGAAGCGGCCCTTTATGCGATGTGGAAAAAATGTCCCAAACAAATCCGCAAGAAGACATCCTTGGCCTTTGTGGTAGGATGGGATGCTTGGGACGCGTATGACCAGTATATCTCGGACAAACAGGTCAAATACTCCGAAAATACCGAGGTCAACCGCTATCGCTTTAAAGGCAAGAGGATTATCCCGATCGTGGGAATTCCCGAACATACGATGGTGCTCGGCGAGTTTTCCACCGGGATGGACTCCAATCTTTGGATGGGGGTGGATTATGCCAACGATACGGATATTCTGAAAATTGACCGGTTGCAGGCCAACTCCGAACTGTTCTTTTTCCAGATGCGCATGAAAATGGACGTGAACATTGTCCGTCCCGCGGAGATCGTGGTGCATACCGCCTACAAAAAGAGCGAATAACACACCTTTCTTCATTTTTCAATATCCACCCGGGGAGCGGAGGTCAGAGCCCCGTTCCCCATTTTTATTCCACTGTTATGGCAAAAAAAATAAATACGGAGGAGGGACCTCAAAAAGAAGGCAACAAGGTTGCCGCACCGGAACTTCCGGCGGAAGCAATACCGGAAACGTCCGAGAAAATATCCGCTACGGTTGAAGACAAACGGCCCGTCCCGGCTGAGAATACAGGGAATACGGAGGACGAGGCGGCAGACCCGTATATACTGGCCCTTTTGGAAAAATTCCCTGCATATCCGTCCCTGTATATCGACAGGCATGGTGGAACCTACACTCCGGACACGGCGGCAACTGTCAGAGGCGGGGCTGTACTTTACAAAAACCCTTTTTATAACGAACTTAAAACAAAACCATAATGGCACTCGGCAATGTCTTTATCAAGGATGTGGACGGCAATATCCCTTACGAGACCGGTTCTTCCAACGAGAAGGTGACGGGATTATTGTTTGATATTTCCCTCCAACCCACACTCTTTACGGAAGGGTATGGCAAAACCAATGAAACGAAGCTTAACCCGGGAGATGTATGCTACATCACCTCATTCAAGTCCGCCGTTAAGGATTTCGGTATTGTTGAGCGTGTGGAGGCTACCGACGAGGAGGAGATGAACGTCAATTTTCTACATGGTATTCCTGCCTACCATATCCGTGAGTTTTTCCGGATGTCAGGCAATCTGAACGGTTCAGGAAAACTCTATGTGATGTTTGCTGACTGTTCTGCAAACTGGGACGCACTCGAAATCATGCAGCGTGCCGCCGGAGGCATGATCAACCAGATGGGAATTTGGACGGAACAACCGCTGTGGAAAGCGAACGGGACTTCCGGAGAGTACAATCTCAACCTGGTAAAGGGGCTTAATGATGTGGCTGTAGGGCTTGCCGGACAGAACCAGCCCCTGTCACTCATACTCTCCGCCAATCCATCCAATACAGGGGCGGACACGACTGAGGGACGTCAGATTGACTTGAATAGAATACCGTCATGTATCTGTGAATCAAGTCGTATCAGCTGTATATTCGGCCAGGCGCATCACGAAAAGATCTCCACGATGCAGATGCGCAACAAGAATCACACACCGGTAGGATTCTTGGGCGCGGTCATGGGTGCCATTGCCAAGGCGAACGTCCATGAATCCATAGCATGGGTCAAACAGTTCAACCTCTTCACGGATGATTTTCAGGAGATAGAGCTGGGGTTCGGTGATATCAGCCTTGACGAGGCGGAGGAACATTTTATCAGCCTGAACCGGTATGAGTCGTTGTCCCCGTCACTGCTTGACGAACTTGATGACAAGGGCTATATTTTCCCCATCAAGTACGCCGGCCGTGAGAACGGTATTTATATTTCAAAGGACCAGACCTGCTCAACGGGTGATTTCCGCACTATCGCAAGGAACCGTACTATCAACAAGAGCCGCCGAGCCGTGCGTGCCGCACTGTTGCCGTATGTGAATTCCCCGCTGATGGTCAATCCTTCAACCGGGTTCCTTGCCCCGTCGAAGATCACCGCATTCAAAACACTCATCGGGGATATATTGGCCAAGATGCAGGCGGCACAGGAAATTTCAGGATATGCTGTCACTATCGATCCGAACCAGAATGTACTGGTGGACGATACGCTCCGCATCTCCTATGTCCTTGTGCCTGTCGGGGTGGCTGTGGAGATTTATGTAGAGGAAGGACTTTCATTAACCGCAAACAAATCATAGAAAATGGCAATAATTAATAATGTGGCATATTCATGGTCTATGATAACCCTGTCATCGACCGCCCTGGGAATTGACGAGGGATCCACGACCCTTGAAGGTGTGTCCGCTATCAAATGGTCGAAAAAACGTAAGGTGGAAAGTAACTATGGCATGGGTGGAAAACCTGTCAGCCGCGGATTCGGAAACATTACCTATACGGCGAGTATCACAATGGACTATGCCACGCAACAATTGTTGCGTTCAGTCTATGGCTCGTTGCTCGAAATCGGTGAGTTCGACCTGATCATCAGCTTTGCCAACCCCATGGCCAGTGATGACTGGACGACCACAACGGTGACACTCAAAGGATGTATCTTTACGGAGGACTGTCTTGAGTCGCAGCAGGATGATACCAACATCACGCATGAGTTCGACTTGAATCCGTTTGATATCCAGATAGGTAACGGCGATACAATCTGACTTGTCATGAATGTGACCTTTGAAGGAAAATCTTCCACCGGAAAAAATGAATGGCTTACACCTCCTTGTTTGCTTGACAGGTTGGGAGAATTCGATTTGGACCCGTGTTCACCGGTAAACCGTCTATGGGATACGGCGAGGCATCACTACACCGTCGAGGATGACGGGTTACGGCAGCCATGGTTCGGACGGGTGTTTTGTAATCCTCCCTATGACACGCCACTGATTGTCCGCTTTATCCGTAAATGTGTGGAGCACCGGAATGCTATTGCGCTCACTTTTGCCCGCACGGACACCCGGCTGTTTCATGAACTGATATTCCCTTATGCGGACACAATACTTTTCATCAAGGGACGGCTCAGGTTCTATCATGTCACCGGAGAGCAGGGAGGCACTGCCGGGGCGCCATCCTGCCTGATCTCCTTCAACAAAGAAAATACTGCCGTTCTGGAAACCTGCGGTATCGAAGGAAAACTGGTATACCCCAGGCTTTTGTAACCGGTTACCGGTTCTCGACTCGGGCACCGATCTGTTTGTGGGAAGTATAATTCCGGCAAATAAATCGGTTGTATTTATGACAGGATTGTTCTTTTTAATATATACTGAAAGCTATGTCCCCCTCATTGCTAGAAATATATCTCATCTGGTTGCAAAAATATCGGGTATGGCCAATAACCTTGTTTATAGTATGGTAGAAATATCCACGAATCCAATATTCTATCGGTCTGTTTGCTATAAAATCACCTGACTGAATAGGCAATGCATAGGCTTCATTATCAGAGAGCCACTGCTAAATAAGCAGGTGACTCTTATTGCCTATAAAGATAAAGAATCTTCATTTATAGATTTTCAGAAGCACTGTTTTCTATCTGTATTGTATTTCTAATCTCAATATCATTATGGGCATAACCTCTGATTGCCAGCAAATTCTTACATTCATTATAGATAACCCCTCTTTTCTTAGGATCTTTTATAGTCACTATCAAAACAACCTTTTGCGATATGTCTATTCCGTCCAATTCTCTGGATACCTCAGCTGCTTGCCTATAAAGTCCTACAAGTTTCAGTGCCCACTTTTTCTCTTGTTGCAATATATTCCTCTTATTGGAAGGTGTCATGTCGCCCAATGACACATGATACTTCTTAATCGGTTGATACTTGTTTCCTTTCTCAATAAGAATCCTTTCATTAGCTTTTTCCGCCTTAAAGGCGGCTTTCTTATAATACAAGTCGTTCAATACATTGGCAGAATCCTTGGACATCCTCTCTTCATTCCTCATCATTGATGATTGTGAAAGATCTGCATGGTCAACTTCCGTAAACGTCTCTAAATAAACATCCACCTGACTTTGACAATATTCGCTTCCCTGACTTGCCATCAATACAGGATCAACAGCCAGTGTAACAGTAATATCCCCATAGTAGTATCCTTCATCGTCAACCATACTCTTCGGAAAAGGAAAGTCCAGCGACTGGACATCTATACCCTTATCCATTGTATGACAGAATATCATCGTGCTTTCGTCAGAATCGTTCAATAATATGTTGTCCAGGGTGGCAGGGAGACCAAAACCCATCTCGTATTTGAAATTGTCCGTTGATTTAGCTATATTTGAAGGATAAAAAGCATTATGTATTAAAATGGCACGAATCAGTAGCGGATTAAAAGGAACGCCTAACCGATATTGAATATTTGCAGCCAACGATGCGATCCGTGGTGTGGAAAAGCTGGTTCCACTACACATACAGAACTGCCTGCCATAAATAGAAAAAGCAGAAATGTGAGTATCCCAGTTTCCACCATAATGGACAAGATCAGGCTTGGTATGATTCTCCACCCCTGGACCAATACGAGAAAATGGGCTCCTGTCATTTTCCTCTGCGTCCCGTTCCGTCGTTTTTGCATGAGCTATCGAACCGACCACAAGGCTCATGACAGAATCCGCCCCTTTGTTCAGCCGGAATGATTGACTGGTATCGGCTGGATTGTCAATATTTCCAGCAGACTTGCATATCAATATATTGTATTGCTTTTGAAGGCTGTCCAGCGCTACAGCCAGATCAGAAAAACGATTGTCTTCTATCTGGGCATTTATTCCTTGTGACAAGTTCCATACTTTAACGTCAGAATGGCGTCCCACCGCTTGCTGTATGTTCATCACCAGTTCATTCTCATAAATCCGGGTCTGCCCATTGATGATACAGCTAAGTATCTTGCAAGGTCCGCATTGTGTCAAGTCTCTTTTTTCCAAGAAATCACCATAATTAATGATACTGGCTACAGCCGTACCATGCCTTTTATCTATTTCATCAGGTAGTAGATCAGCTACATTTTCTTCTTTCAACAGCCACGGACGCATATATTCTATGTCTGTTACACCGGAATCAAGCAAACCTACTATGGGATAATCCTGTCCATCCTGAGGGAGCATTATCTCTATTTCACTATCTTCCGGTTCCGGAGCCGCCTGAAATTCGATAGTCGGCATTTTTCTGACAGACAGCACGCCATCCATTCCAACAAGTTCACCGGCATTCTCCCTGGAGATATTTTTCAACTTGAATAACCGCAGTTCACTCGCATAGTTTAATTCTTCGACTTCGACATTATTCTTACTGCAGAAATTAAGCAATAACCTCTTGGAGCGTAGATTCATCTCCGAATTTAAATAATCGGCTAATTGAACTTTCAAGACTTCTGCAGATTCAATGGAAGTGTCGATTATAGGTACATATTTAGTGATGTTCGCAACAGCAGCCAATCCTTTTTGCAGATTCTTGCTGAGATTCTTGTTTTCCGGATTAAATTTCTCAGCAATCGCCTTTAAATCGGTTCTTGTATCTATTTTAACAAGCAGTTTACCAACGTCAGTCGTGCCCAAGACATTGCGCTTTTTGTTCACATCCACCATGGAATGTATGGCGAACCTATGCGATTTCGCTGTAGCTTCCTTGTTGATATCAACTATAGTCAGGATTGGCAAAGATGTTTCATCTCGTTTTTCAAAGACATGTTCCAATTCGGCTATGTGAGCATTGACCCTAAGAATATTGGCTCTTATATTTTCCTCGTTGACCCATTTAGGCAGCTTGGAGCCTCCGCCACCTTCCGTTAGGAACCGGTCTCGTTCCCCACGGAATTGTACTTGCTGAATAGGTAATGTTTTCGACATCTTCTTTATATTATTTTTTGTCCGACAATGCATTACGTACCTGACGTATGCTGATATTCAACATTTTTGAGATTGTATTCTGTGTAACCCCATAGGTATTAAGGTACACTATAAAATTATCCATAGGTTCATCTTTACCTCCAAATTCGTAAATAGATGCCAGAATCTGTTCATAGTTGATTTCCTTGCTGCCATCAATAATGCTCTTGACTTTCAATTTGGTTAAAATCGTACAAATGTCCGAAGGGGACAGATCGGCCATGAGTTCAGATATAATCTTCATTCGGTTTTCGTCTTCAAGAATCATGCTTTTGAAGCCCTTCAATGTATTTCTGACAATCTGTTTTCTACTGTCTTCATCAGGTAGGGCCACCTCAAGCCTTGTGTAGAAACGTCTCCATACGGCCTTGTCAAGCAGGTCTGGATGATTGGTGGCCGCTATCAACACAGTGGATGGTGACATTGAATCAATATTCTGAAGAAGACTGTTTATCACACGTTTAAGTTCTCCCAATTCATGATTGTCATCACGGGCTTTAGCCAAAGCGTCGAATTCATCAAGCAAAAGAATGCACGGCATACTGTTGACATAAGAGAATATCCTGCTTAAATTCTTCGCTGTACTGCCCAATAATGAAGACACAATGGCATCAAGACGGGCTACCACCAATGGGAGTCCTGTCTTCTCACTAACGTAATGGGCAATGGAAGTCTTTCCACATCCCGGTGCGCCATAAAGCAGCAATGATTTCCTGATATTCAAGCCCGCCAACTCCAATTCTGTATCATTCTTTATCAGTTTAATGAACTCCTCCACTTGCTTCTGTACCATATTTGATAATACGATATCAGTCCTGCTCGAGCTCTCCGGAACAATTTCCACTATTTGTAATTTACTGTCCATGTCCAGCGGAACCATGCGCATAGCGTCAGCTGTAGCAACATTCTTATGCGTGGACGATTCTATCTGTTCAACTATGCACTTGGACAGCCGAATATCTCCATCGGCCTTCAGCCTCTCAGCCAAACGCATTGCGTAATTGATGATTTTTCGTTTGTCATTTGTCAATCCGCCTTCAATGATCCTCAATATATCTGTTGACATCTTGCTGCTTATCGTTTATTTCGATACAAATATAATATGACTTTTTCTATCATCGACGCAAAATTCAATATTTAACCCATAATTAACACAAAGCGTTATATATAATGCAATATCCGTAACAATAACTGGAATTATCGTAATATCAAGTATTCCAAATATACTGCCATTACGGACAATCATATAAAGTTATTTTCGAGTTGCTTCAATGACCGTTCGCCTATAACACCTTTAACTCCTGCCGCTCTGAAGAAATCAGCATTGGACAATTCCTCCTGACAACCTCACAGAAGCTGTCAGCACCTTTTTTTGAGGGTATCAGGTGTCATATAAGTATCTCCGGGTAAGCATTGCAGCCAGTCTGAAGACACCTTTCTTATGCTTAGCAATATGCAGCCTAACCTTTATTCCGTTGCACATACCTGACATTTTTTATAAACTCCCAGAATCTGGCTGCAAAATCTGAGAACAGAGCCTCTACAATCAGGATAATGTCTATATCCTTTCCGCTCTCGGAGTTTGTGCATACATTTCTTCATGCACTTCACAGGTGGACTTCCAAATGATGACATAATTGCCCTCGTATTCCACAACAAACCTTTGAATTTATAAATGCCTCTTACTATGCTATATTATTTATCAGGGCTTCCAACTCCATTGAAATCCGCTCTTCCTCCATATCCCTCATGAAAAAATAAGGAGAGCTTGTTGCCATTCCATTTTTCTGCAACAGTTTCGAATCATAACGCCATATTTTTTAACGTATCCATATAATTACGGAATTTGTATTACACTATTTCTTCTTTTTCAAGAACTTCGGAGTGATACCGATGAATAACTCGAAATTAATACCGGGCATCGGTCGGGACAGTACTGAAAGGTAATCCTCGTTGAAAAGATTGTTTACGGCGAACTTCAACTGTATATCCACCGGCTTGAACGAAAGTCCTTTTTCAAGTGAGATGTTGCTCATAAAATACCGGGGAAGATGTCCGGTCAGCGTATAATCATTACTTGACATGGTAAAACGTTCCGAGTAAAATGCCCATTTGTAAAGAAATGCCCATGTCTGCCATGACAACCGTCCGGTCAGTGATGCGGAATGCTCCGGAACGTATGGCAGTTGTTTTCCTACCGACTGGTCGGCGGGCGACATCTTTTCACCTTCATTGATGGATGGTGTCCACGAATAAGAGCTGTTCAAATCAATAAGCCAGTCCTTTGCCGGCAGTACGGCAAGATTGGCTTTTACCTCAATGCCGTAAGCATGTACCTTTTTTACATTACGTGGAGAAAAAAAGCCTTTGGTTGTCGGCAACCAAATGATCCAATCTTCGATATAGGAATCGAACCAGTTCATACCACCGCTCAGTTTATATACCTTTTCTTTACCGACATCAAAACTTATACCCGCGTCATAACTGAAGCCTTGTTCGTTTTTCAGGTCGGGGTTTCCACCCGGTAAGAAGTAAAGATCGTTCAAGGTTGGGAAACGATAGTTACGTGACACTGATGCTTTTACCATGATGTTCCCCTTGCGAGAAAGCAGCCCGTCTATGAAAAATGCAGGAATGAGAGAAGCCCATTTATCACCTGACATTTCTTCCCGTAACACGACGGAAAGGCCTACCGGTTCGAACGGCTGCCACTTGGCAGATACCGAACCAGAAAGTTCGATACGCCCCTTGTCATACCCTACAATGGCTTTGCTTCCGTCCTGAAGAATGACATTCTTGTCTTCGCTCCGTACAAGATGCTGGTACATGGACACATTCGAGGTAAAGAACCATTTCTTGTCTGGGGCATATTCTCCTTCCGCTTGTCCGTAAAACGTGTTTACCTTGCTGCGGGAACGGGTCATGGATGCCCAATTATCCGGTGCGACTTCGCGACGATAGTCATAAGCCATCCACGTGTGGATATAACCTCCTTTTACACCGAGTTTCCACTTCTCCTTTATATGATCCCATGATAATACACTCCGGAAAGTCTGTTCCCGCTGGCGGTTCTCGAAGTCAGTCGCATCTCCATAATCGGTGGTCAACATGGGCAATTCCCGGTTGGAATTGATATACCATGCGTTCAGTCCGAAACGGTCGCCTTTCAGTGTATTGTAATACACTTCCTGAAGCAGGTGCAGGTCTTTGAACGAACCGGACTGGTTGCGCTCTTTCGGGTAATACTGTCCGACAATATTCATGTCACCATCGTATATATTTATCTTCTTGTCATGGTTAGTATATTTGTAGTCATTGGGTGATGAGGAGTAAACGGCCCGTGTAGAAACCTGCCATTGCTCGTTACCGTAAGTAAAGCGGGCAAACTCGTCGAATGTCTTGAACGAGCCGATACCCTGCACATATTGTGCATTGAAACCGTCTGCCACCTGGGGTACGGTGCCCAGTTTGACGAGCCCGCCAAGCCCGCCTCCCGTTTCATTTACCGATGATGTGCCGTGAAGCAACGACGCCTGGTCGATGAAATAGGACGGTATGGTGGAAAAGTCGGTCATGCCGAGCATGGGATTGTTAATACGCATGCCATTCCATATGACCTGCGTGTGACTGGGTGATGTACCACGAAAAGCAACGGTGGAGAGTGTGGCGCGTCCATAACTCTTGACGAACACGGACGAGTTGAACGTCAGTATGTCCGCCATTGAGAGTGCAATGTTTTCTTTGAGCGCCAACGAGTCGAACTTTGTCTTCTGCACGCCGATTTCTTTCATCGGCCGTTTCCCAAAAACAACCACTTCGCCTATCCGATAGACGCGCCGTGTCATTCCCTGTGACAATAACATGGAGGGAGAGACAAGCAAAATCGAAAAGAGAAGATATTTTGTATATGTCATTCGTTCCTGTTTTTAATGATATTATTTCCAACAGAATGCACCGGGGATAATTCCGACATAAAATTCATCAATAAGTTTTCCATTCGGGCTGTAGCGGTAAATTATGCCTTGTTGCTGATAGTCTATGGCATCCGCTATATACACCTCTCCATTGACGGGATTTACAGTCAGGCCGTAATAAATCGTACCGCTGTATTCGAGAAACGGGCGTACCGGTACACGACTATCCGTCACATCCATGCTCCAGATGTCTTTATTGATCCAGTAAAGTTTGTCCCGTTCACCGTTAAGCTGTACCTCCGAGGGCCAATCACCCAATTTGAACTTGAACTGCTTCTCCACCGTGAACGTCTCGGTGTCAATTTTATAAAGGGAGGGGGCTTCGTAACCGTAGGGACTGCCCTCGTAGCCTCCGTCTGTCACAGTCCACATCTTATTATACTTGTCCATGACAAGTGAGGTGGGCTGAATACCCACTTTCAGTTCATCGACAACCTGGTCGGTCTCCGTATCGATTTTGATGATGCGGTTCTGGTAACTCCAACAGTTGCAGTAAACGTATTTGCCATATTGCACCATCTGTTCCGTAGAGCCGCTTTCCATCGTCATGTCCGGTACCTGGATGTATCCTGTGATTTCATACTTTTTCGGATTGATGATGAAGATGCGGTTATCCCAAATTTGGGTTACATACGCTTTTTCATCACTAAGGAAATGGATGTAACGCGGTGAGGTGAGGTTCTCTATGCGTCCTATCTCCTTGAACGTATTGAGGTCGATGACAAAAATCACGTGCGAATTATTTACCACGACCCAGCCTTTGTTGTCATATATGGTCATTGATTGTGCCACGTCGCCCAGCTTCATGCCGTTAGCACGGAAGAACACTTCATTCTGTATCCTTTTAGTTGCCGGATCATAATATGAAAGCGTGGCATTACCATACTGAAAATTGCCTTCGTTGGTGATGAACAGTCCGGCTCCGGTAGCATTAAAATCCTCCACGGAATCGCCGTAGTCCCATTTCATACAGCCACCAAGAACCGGCAAACTAAAAAGAAGAAGACAAATTCGTTGTATCGTTTTATTCATTGTCAATTACATAAAAAAGGGTACCCGATAGGAAACCGGGTACCCCGGTTAAGGAATAAGGTTACTCCTGTACATATTTCTTATCCTTCATATTCTGGAAATCCGGATTATATCCACATTTCTTGACGGTCCAATTTTCTTCCGTAATCATTCCGTTGTCTATGAACTGACCGAAGAAAGTATAGTCGGTAAATTGTGCCAGACCGTTGAAATCAAGCCCGTGCAAAATTTTCAATTCCGGCATGGATAATGTTTTTTGGGAAAGACCGGTTGCCCGTTTTATTTGTAACGTACCATCTATGGTTTGCAATTTGTTACAAGTGATACCTGTTGCCTGTGTTACAAATAGTCCTTTACCTCCCACATGAAACAATTCCGGAAGTTCCAACGTTTTTCCTGCTGCCAACATTATAGCCAATGAACCGTTAGTTTCCCTATAATAAACAGGGGCTGTAGAACAGCAGACTTTGGACAACAAAGGCAGATTGCAACCGGCTGGATAGCCTGATATAAAAAATTGACCTCCCACTTCTTTCAATGCAGGCATTGTGACGTTTCCCTTCTGATGAAATATCTCGATATATCCATATCCATCTATAACTTCCATATTCGGGAAGTTTACACTGTTGTTTCGTCTTGCATTCTGTTTCATACGCAGGTTACCGTGTACATGTCGGATTGTCGATATGGTATAATCGGAGTTGTTGGTATTGGGAGTACAAATGAAATCATGGATGCTTCTGAATGCGATTTCAGGGAACTTGTCGTCTGCAAAACTATTGATGAGGAAGTTTACATTAGACAGATCCTCGGCTGTTTCTATTTTGGAGAGTCGCACTTTATTTATAATCTCAATCTGAGGTGCTGTTTCTTCAAAAGTTTCAAATTTCGCATTCGGCAACGCCAGTGTTCCCCCTACATCTTCAAGATAATCCAACGTGATACTTCCAAGCGTAGTGATTTTGCTCCAGTCAGGAAGTTGTTTGAGCGCCGTGAAATTCTTTATCTTTATCTGCCCCTTTACTGTTCTCAGCTTTTCCATTCCGCCGAACTCCAAAAGCACATCATTACGTTGTGGAACGAAAGTGCCGGCAGGGGGAGCTTCCATATTGGCCTCTATGATGATATTACCGTTTACGGTTTCTATTTCAGGAAGATTGATACTTTCCAACATCACCGGAACAGTATGGAAGTCGATACCGCCGGCTTCCTTCAATTTAGGAAAGTTTATGGAAATCAAGTTGGCAAGATTGTTCACGGCCAGGCCCTTGCCGACACTCGTCAGTTCCGGCAATTCCAAAGAAGCGATTGTTCCGGCCGCTTTGTTCTCTTCATTAAGTCCTTGTACATCCAACTCCCTGCCTACAATGCCCAATATAGGAAACTCAAAACTTTGCAGCGATGGCGTGTTGAACATCACACTTCCTCCGACAGTGGCCAGTTTTTCAAAGCGGACATAGGTCACTTGCCCGTTATATACGGATATGTCTCCGGAGAGTGTTTCCAGTGCTTTCATGGAAATCATATGAAGTCCCGCCGTTTTCGAGGGCGTTTCAACGGAACCGACCTGTAAGCCTCCTGCCGAAACGACGTTGTCAAGCCCTGTTAGGTCCGGGCCGTTGTAACTGTTGCGGATGATGATGATGCCCGTTACCTCTTTCAAGGAAGCCAAAGCTGAGATATCGGTAATTTTTTCTGCCTCTTCCGAATCAGAACCTATGATCAAGTTACCTTTGACCACGGTTGTCTTTGTTTGGGCAAAAGATTTCACCTCCTTGCCTGTCTTCAGCTCCACATCCCCGTCCGATTCTATTTCGCTTTTCACCACCTTATAGGTGTATTCACGGGAATCCCCGTTATAAGAAGTCACCCGGAAAATCCGTTCGTTGTCCCAATCCGTTACCGTTGCGGGATCAGGCATGATCGCCGCGGAAGATGTGTACTTGAACTCTACTTTGGCATTATTCAGCGACACTGTATAGGGAACGGTTATTGTTACCGTATTGTCTGTAATGTCGGCCGTATACGATTTTTCGTCGACGGTTATCACAACTGATGTGATGAAATTTTCATCCGCATCTTCAGGGATAATTTCATCATTTTTGTCACATGCTCCTAACAAGAATATGAACAGGAGAAATGGAAAGAAATTTGTTTTCATATATTTTATTGTTTGGTTAAATCTTCAAAAGAAAATACCTCCGTTGAAACTTCGCCCAACCAGCCGCTTTTGGCCAAAACACCGCATTGTACCTTGATAAAGTCAATATATTGCAGATTGGCTTCGCTTCCGTCGGCATGGATGGCATTGGATATTTTGAATCCGTTCCTTTGCCCGCTTCCATCCACAGTACTGCCGCCTTCTATCCGGTCGATTCCGAAATTATCCACATAGCCCCAGTCGTAGGCCCGGTTATCCCAGTATCCGGTTTGTGAATCTTGGGTGTTTCGGGCAGCCAGGCAGGTACCGGTCAAAGTATAGCTGTTTTCCGCTATCCATGCCGGGTAATAGTAGTCCTGCGTATGGTAAGCAGACAAATAATCCACCCAACCGCTTCTACCGTCAGAGCTGACCCACCGGACATCCATCCTTTTGCCTTCCGGGCGATAATAAGTCACTGCCAGGTTCTGTACCGTTGCGTTTTTACCTGTTTCAGAGCCTTTCAGTTCGTACCACTCGTCGTCCGGCAATCCGTTTCCGTTTATATCCTGCATGACCCACACGATACCCGGTTCGGAACTCCCTTTGAAGGCATTCCCTTGAATCGAAAAGTCATACCGGTTACCCGAATTGGGGATGCTGTGGTCGAAACCGACAATGATATAACCGCCGAAAGTACCTAAAGAAACATGCAGCTTGTCTTTCAAACGCCGTGTAGCCCAGGTGACAGCGGCTTCGGGAGATGTTTCATTGCCGGTCATGCCACCTATTGTGCTCGTCTCGTTGATGAACTGGCCGGGAGCCGGAGTGTATTCATAGACTTTGTCCCAAATTTGAAGTTTGCCCGAAGACCGAAATCCATCCTGCTCTTTTTGGTTCACACATATGATTTTTACAATAGCAGTAACGGCAGTCTGTCCCTTGTCGATATTTTTACTAACCTTTTCCGCCTGTGCATCTTCCGATACTGTACAGGCAACGGTATATTCTCCGGGTGCGGACGGCGTAAATTTGAACATGTGGCTTGTCTCTTTTTTCATGACCTGACCGTCCACGCTCCATTCAAAACGGGGATGGTCAAAATATTCCAGCAGGGGACGCAGAAAAACGGGACGGCCGACAAAAGTGTACTTGTCCGTGGATGTCTGTCGGTAAGACGGGGTTGGGAATTTGACGATATAGGGCATCGTTTCCACAACCTCCACATCTATTTCCCTCGTTGTCGCTCCGTCCACATTGGAAGCATTGATTGTCACCGTATAGGTACCGGGGGCTTTTTCGTGGAAAGTATAAGTCTTTTCCGTGGAAACGATCTTACCTTCTCGAATCCATTCAATTTTGAAGCCTTCCACATCCGAATGTTGGATATCGGGAGTAAATGTGTAATCGGTATTCCGGACAACTTTCAGCCCTTGTGAAGGGAGAACCAGTGAGATAACCGGAGGAGTAAGTTCTTTCACTTCGACTTTCAGCTCCTCTTCGGCATACCCTTCTGTGTTGTCCACTCTCAGTTTGACATAAAAGTCCCCGCATTCATTCCATGTATGCTGAAAGGACGGTCCGGAAGAAACCAACGTGCCGTCTATCGTCCATGCAAAAAGGGCATTTTCAACATTACGGTATGTCGGAACGATAGTCAGTTCATGACCCGCTTTGACCGTGTAAATGCCGGTTTCGCTGTCCAGTTCGATTATGGGCTGCCCACCGACCTCTTCAGTAATGACTTCATTCTTATTGCAAGAAGCCAACAGTATGCCAATCACAAAAATAAAATAGTAATAAAAACGATTCATGATATATAGTTGAGATAACAGGGATACCCGGTTTAGTCAAGGGTATCCCTCTATTTTTATTGTATAGTTATGTCATCAATACAGATATAAGCCGGGGTATTTAATCCGTATGTTCCTGAATCCGAACCCTCAAAATTGAATTTCACACTTTGTACATCTTCGACATTGATTTCCCAATAATTCCACGTCGTAATGGGGTCAACCTGCTGGTGTCCGTCACGATAGTCGGCCAGAAGGCGTGTGTAAGTGTGAAGCAGGCTACCATTCACATCGTAACATTCCAGGTTCACCTGGAAATATCCTTTCATCTCTTTCAAAGGGGTCGCTACTCCTGTAGAGCCGAACTGGTTGCCATAAGTGATAACGCCATAAGTATATGAGGAGTTGCAGATCCACAGGCCGACCAACTTCCTGGGAGTGCTGAAAGAAAACTCCGGCTTGGCCATCCATGCCTGATTGTAATCATCCACATATCCGTAGACGACACCAAAATTGGACCCGCTATGTCCGGCTTCCTTATCCTGTCCTTCAGCTACTACGGCTGTGTTGTAAACGGAGCACTGGTTCTGGTAAGAATACCACCAGTCCCCGGTCTTCCCCGCTTGGTTGGAACGGATATTCCAGTTGGAAAGTGCAATACCGCCGCTGGAATACTCTGTACTTCCACTGACTGTATTAAACGTTGAGAAGAAAAGATGTTCTTCCGGAATATTATCATAAATAGTAGTTACTTGAGGATATCCCTGATACGAATAGAGGTTTTCTCCTGCCGAAGTAGGTCCGGCCAACATACCGGAATCAAAATCATCGAAGGTGATAGTTAATGTGCCGTCCGGATTCGTGACAGCACGGGTCTGGGAGGTTCCGGAACCAATCGGTTCCACCATGAAGTCATCATCGGACGAACATCCCGTGAACACCGCAGTTGTGACTGCTACAGTTGCAACTGCCATAATTTTGTAGAAGTTTCTCATAATCAATTGTTTTTTAGTGAAACATATATACAAAAAAGCATTTGTTACGTTGGGATAATCGTATCAAACGGATGCAGTGCCTGTATCAATTCAGGGATTTTAGCCTAAAGCCGGAAGTCCACAGCCAATCATGCTGTAATTGAACAAACGCCAAATACCCGTGGCGGTTATCTCTTGGAGTTTGTAGCAGGTCTTCTGACTTATTCCGGTCAACCACGCCTTCCCGGTTCAATGACCAGTGGCAGATTGTGGCAACTTTTATTGGAAATTACAGCAGCGAGTACTGTTCCGGACTTTCACCGGATTCCCTTTCAATTCCTTCATGACTTTTATCATTTAGGAAACTACAATATTGCAAAATTATATATTTGTTTTATAAATGCAAATAAAATCATAGAATATTTATAATAACGCTGCAAAATAAACATTATGGCACTTTATTGAATTTAACCGGAATTTGGCAGGCTACTCGTTAATGACAAATTATTTGCAGTTTTTCCTCATAATTAGCAATAAGAGTTTTTATCTCTAAAAAGAGGGTATCCTGAATGCATACTTTGGGACGATAACTATTGTTTTGTGGTAATCAATTGTTAAATAATGACATCTGAACTCCAACCTACGGTCTCATCCTCAATAAAATGTAGCTCTACATAACCTTTCCACAGTTCCTTGTCCTACTCTTTCGATGAATCAAAACAATATTCGACATGGACGAAAAAATGCTTTCACTGGAACAGGAAACCAAAATTAAAGAAAAAGCTCTCAAATTGAAAGAAGAGAAGAAGCTCCGTAAAATTTATCCGATGGTGGTCTTCGGAGACACGTCCAACGGCGAGAAAGAGACTTATGTGGCTTATATGTCCGAACCGAACTTTCCACAATTCAGCAAATTCATGGCCGCATCAAAAAAAGACGAGGTCATGGCCATGCGCACACTTGCCCGGGACTGTTTTGTGGATGGTGACAAGGAACTTGTGGATGACGAGTCCCTCTTCCTTTTCGGACTTATGGGGCAACTCTCCGAACTTATCACCACGCGGCAGAGTCTCCTGGTAAACTTATAGGCCGGTGGGTGGTGACGGACGATCAGCGTATCCGCCAGCGGACTGTCTATATCCGCCACTACTTCCCCGGCGTCAACCTTGACACGATCTCTGACGAGGAATTCGCCATGCTCTCCGAAGAAGCGCTGTGGCTGCACGAACAGATGCTTGCCAGCCGCATGCCGTTGTCGGTTTCCATACCGGAGAGGATACCCTGAACGGCCGCTGTAATCCTCCGGGGTTACGGCGGCTTCGCTTTACCCCCCCCCTTTCCGGTGACACTACTCTTTTAATGCGACATTCCCTTCAATCATGGCTCAAGAACAAAACTATCAGGTCAATTATACCATCAACGTCGACGCCTCGCAAGGCACCAAACAGGTCATAGCTTTCGGCGAGGCTGTGGGCAAGCTGGTGCAGGCGAAAGCCTCGCTGTCCCCTGCGGTAAACAACATCAAGACAATGATGGACGAAGTTGACCGTGTCTTCCGTACCAAAAAAGGGAAGAAGCGTAGTTTTGACTATCGGTTGACCATTGACACGAGGAGCAGTGAGGAGAAGCTGGAACGTGTCAAGAACCTGCTTACGGACATTACGGCCCTTTCCAAAGGCATCAGCCTGACCATTAATGCGGGACAGGTGCTTGACAGCAAGAAAATCAAAACCGCCGCTAAAAATCTTTACGAGAAGAAAGCTGCGGAGATTCGCAAGGCCGAAATTGAGAAAAATGCGGCCTCTTCAGTAGGTACGATGGTCGACGCCCAGAAGCGCATAACCAAGGCCATCGGCAAAATCAATTCCGCCCTGGTTTCCGTGGAGCGCGGCAGGGAGCTGCAAATCAGGACCGATACGGCGGAAAACCGGCTGCAACGTGTGCTTTCCCTGCTGGAACGTATCAAGGGGGAATCCCGCCCGGGCCTGGGCATGCAGGGTGGAATGTCCGTGGGGAGCTTGTTCCCTTCCGTTCCCGTTCCTTATGCCCCGGGAGCATTCGTCATGCCGGAAAAGGCACAGCAGAAACTGATGGAGCGTCTTTATGCCCGGCAACAGCTGCATCGCCAGAAACTTGCACATGCCGAAGATGTTTTTGCTGCCGACCAGCGTCGCAAGGAGGAATCGGCCCGGGCCTCCGCGGAGGAGAAGCGGCGTACCGACGAAGCCCGTACCAGGGAACGGGAGCGTAAGGATGCCGCCCGCGAAGCGGAGAAGTTACGCAGGCAGACAGAACAGGCACGCCGGAAAGCCGAGATGGAACAGCGCAAGGCGGAACAGGCGGCAAGAAAACAGGAACAGCGTAACGCGATGCAGTCCGTACGGCTGATGCAGCGGGAACATACCGCTGCCGGGACACTTTACCGTAGCAAGCGACGTGCGGCCATCAACCGTATCCAATACTCGAAGGCGCCCTCGCTGAGGAATCTGCCTTTCGCTTCCATGCTGAACGCCTACATGGGCTACAGCCTGGTACGTTCGGAGCTGTCCGACGCTATCGAATATGCCAATATCATGAAATCGGCCAGATCCATCCTGCGCGTGGCCGACATGGATCTGGGATCTTTTGAGACCCGCTTCGACAACATGGCCCGCCATGTCCGCAAGATAGGAATCGATACGAAATATACTGCTGTGGAGATAGCCGGCGCCGTCAAGTTCCTTTCCATGGCCGGCATGGATATCGAGACAATCCACAAATCCATCCGGCCGGTCACGAACCTGGCGCTCATCGGGGACAATAACGTGTCCTATATTGCCGACCTGGCCACGAACATCATGGCTGGCTATGATATCCATAACGACAGTATGGATAGTGTGGCGGACATTATTGCGTCGACCATCTCCCGCTCGAATGTCAATATCCTCGAAATAGCGGAATCCTATAAAATGGCTGCCGGTTACCTGCGTATGGCCGGTGTGGAGTTCACGGAAGCCAGTGCCGCCATAGGCCTGCTGGGCAACATGGGGTTGAAAGGAACACTGGCGGGTACCTCGCTGCGGGCCATGTCCACCCGTTTTGCCAAGCCTACGAAAGAGGCCCGGGAGGTTTTGGACCGACTGGGCGTCAAATTCACGGAAAAGCGGGACGTGGAGGGGGTACTGGTGGAGAAGTTGCGCCCCATAGCGGACATCTTCGAGGAGCTGAACAAGAAAGGCGCCTCAATGGCGGACATGCAGGCGATTTTTGGAAAAATCGGAGGGAATGCAGCTATGATGTTTGTCCGTAATTACGACCGGCTGCGTGCACTCAGCTCCCATAATAGAGGTTCCCAGGGAATATCGGCTGAACTGGCACTTGTAAAGCAGGATACCACTAAAGGATTGTGGGCGCAGGTTACCTCCCAGCTGAGCGAGGGGTTCATGCGCGCGTTCGAGGTGATGGAACCCTCGGTACGTGCCGTTCTGCGTTCCTTTTTGGATAAATTCAAGGCTCCGGAATTTACCCGCGGACTGCTTTCTGTCGGGAACGCCCTGTTGGACATATTTACCGTCATAGGTAATATCGGGGCTTGGGTGGCACGCAACTTTCATTGGATAGAACCGCTTGCTTTTACGGGAGCGGTGGCTGTCCGGCTGTTCAAGGTGGCCGGTGCCCTGACCAATATCGGTATCGCCATGGGCTTTATCGGCAGACAATCGGCGGCGACGGCGGCCGTCGGCTCTGTACAGGGATTGTTGGATATGGGGAGTCCCGGCAAGATGTCTTTCGGACAAAAGAGGGCCATTGTCTCGGCCATGCAGTCCGCAGGCGTGACAGGACGGGGAGCTATGACGCGTACCTTGATGTCCGGAGGCGGTGTTGTCGGGGCGAAGGGTGTGCTGCAGTCGCTGTTCGCAACACAGGTGGCCACAGGTGGCAGCCTGACAGGCGCGGCTGCCTCCCTGAGTGCCATGGGCACGGGAGCGGTGGTTGCCACGGCGGGAATCGCCGCATTGGCCGGTGCTCTGGGCTGGGTGGCATATAAGACCTGGAAGATAAAGGAGGCGAAGGATGCCGTACTGGAAGAAATCGCCTCGAACCGCAAGTACCGTTATCCGTCCATAGAGGCCCTCCATTCCTCTTTGAGTGAGACCTACAATATGGCGCTCAAGACAAAACGTGCCGTGGACGAGGTTGTGGCGGGGAAGAGCATCGAAGAGGCTTCGGGACGTAAGATCGGTGCGTTCACATCCAACTGGTGGACGGGATTTCTGGGAGAGTTTGCCATTGCCTCCTCAGAAGGCATGGTGTCGCGCGAGCATATATACAATATGGACAAGGCACGTCAGGACGACATAAGGGAGGCGCTTGTGACCCTCGCCAAGCGGGACAGCCAGACACGCATTGACGCTGCCTACGCCGAATTCGGCAAGATGGGTACGGCACTGGACGTCGATGCCTTCCTTAAAACGGTACAGGAACGTTTCGGTCAGCAGGACAAGGATCTGGACAAGTCACTATGGAACGTAAGGGACGGTAAAATCGTCTATGTGGATGATATTGGTGACAAGCCGGAAGCGGTGGCCGCCCGGACATACGATTACGCCCGGTACATGAACACGCAGACCGTACCGGAGATTATACGGGCCGCAACAGCCTACCGTAACGCCATCTCGAGCGCCACAGACGCGCAGGAGTTTATGCGTAAGGGCGGTTTCGATTTTAACCGGCTCAGGAGCTGGGGGTTCGAACAGGATGAGAAAGGCCGGTGGAAACAGCGGACATTGGGACAGGATGCCACGGACGAGCAGCGTATAGACAATATTGCCAACCGTAAACTGGCGCACAATGTCCTTGTCAAATTCTTTTCATCACTCCGGCAAACGTTTGGCGGGTCAGCGGAGGCGGCCGAAAATATCCTTCGTACAGCAGGATTTACACCCGGACAGTACAGCAACGAACCGGACTCCAACGATACCCGTCCGTTCGACACGAATCCGATCACCAATTCACACCTGGATGACGGAGGTGCCGGCGGAAACTACTCGGGCACGGGCAAACTGTCATCCGCAGCCCCCAAACAAGTTATCGTAAATATCGACAGCCTGCTGAGTGTAAGGACTATCGACCTGATGAAATCAAAGGAGGGACAGACGGAGGAGATACAGAACCTGAAGGAACAACTGGCACAGGCGCTTATTGATGTTGTCCACGACTTTGACGCATCATGGAACGGATAAAAAAACTATAAAAAATGGGAAGACTGATACAAATTGCATCCTCGACCTTGTTAAGCGGGGGGATACTTGGAAACGGTTCGATTGGCAGCTATATCAGCAACTCAGCCCGTCTTGCCATGGGCATGGGGCTGGCCGAATTGCAGGACGGGCAGGTGCATTATTTCTCCAAACATCATGACATGCTCAAACGGGCAGCGGTACAAATAACCTCACAAACGGCCTACGGATTGTTGCGTTCATACCCCAGATACCTTAAATATTGGGAACAGCAGGTACGGGATAAATACCTTCAGACACAATCACAATCCAGCCTGGCCAACAAGACCGGACAATACTACCGTCTTATCAGCGAGCAGCAGGCCGTGGCACAGAAGAAAAGCCATACCGATTCCATTGTCGGACGGACGGTAGCGGATTTCCTGGAACTCTCCATATCCAAAGAGGGCAAATATTACGACAACAGTGAGTGCAAGGTGCTGCCCAACAGCCAATACGGCCTGGTTACATTCGTGGACCTGGGACCACAGATACAAATCGGCAGCCGGAACAATATCCTGTTGACACAAGTGCAGGGGCGTGATTATACCCGTAAGGAATATATATCCGGCGGTGACCTTGAGATCACCATCAACGGTAAAATCACATCCAAATATCCGGATGTGTATCCGGAAGCGGAAGTTTCCAAATTTATTAAACTGGTACAATACAAGGGGGTTGTCGATTGTGACAATACGGTATTGCGCCAGTTCAATATCTCACAGCTGATTATACAGGGGTATACGCTTCACCCGACGGACTGCAGGAACATGCAACCATATTCACTCAATTGTGTCGCCGTTGAGCCGTCCGAAGCGGTGGAGCTCAAACTGACCGGGCAGGAAAAGGCCGATACGGCTATCAGGCACACGAACAAATGGATCAAATATGTCAAATTCGGTACGGAGATCATCGATCCCGCCTCATTGCTTAAACTGACACGCCTATGGGTGTAGCCGCAATGGATGTTCTCTGCTGTCGTATTACCATTGGAGATGCCGATCCGTCCAATCCGATGAAGATTCGCAGCGGAGTGGAGATAACGGAGGTTCATACGCTTGAGATTAACGAGAGCTACAAGAAGCTGATCGGGACGGCCAAAGTCACGTTCCCGAAAGGTACCGTATGCCGTTCGACGATTATAGGCAATATGACACTGGAAGGGAAAGATGTGTCCCGGATAACGACAGAGGTCATGCAGGATGGTGTGATTATCGAAAAGCGCAGCACACAACGCCTGGTTGATGAGACGACTTTTAAAGTAGGGCAACGCATCAATATCAAGCTGGGGTATAACGGTGTATTGAAAAATATGTTTGACGGTTACATTACCGGCTACAACTCGGACAGTACATTGGAAATACAATGTGAGAATATGGCCTACAAACTTAAATTGAAACAGGCGCCCCATTTCGAAACTCCGGCAAAGGGGACAACCGTGAATGATGTGCTGGATGGGAAATACAATATCTTGAAAGATATCGGTTTCAAGATACATTCCGATACAAAACGGTTTGATATCCATATCGGCAAGATCAAGGTGACGGATAACTTTACGGTGGCGGACATTCTTTCCGAATGGTCGAAATATAAGATTTATTGTTTTTTGAAATACGACGCTGAGGACGAAGGCGTCATGCCTTCCATTGCTGTCGGACGTCCTTATTCGTCCAGCAAGGCGCAGCCGGTATTTCCGGAAGACGGCCCGGCCGGACCGTTCAAGATATATTTTAACGAACATGTGGCGCAGAGCAACCTGAAAGTGGTCAAGACCGACCCGAAGTTTCTGGCGGTGACGGGCAAGGCACTTGGAACAGACGAGAAGTTCTTTGAGGTGACGGTACGCATGAATCCGGAATATGATCCGGCAGTACCGGGCAGCAAGGAGTTCCAAACGGTAAATGCCACCCAAATTTCAAAAAAGACACATAAGGTGACCGGAAACACGACGGCTTCGGGGGCAAAAACCAAAACAAAGGTGGATTTATCCACCTATACCATCGTACCGTATATGTCACCGCACGTAGGCATCAATTCAGACCGGCTTGTGGAAGAGACAACTGAATACTTCCGGAATTACAACCTGAATGGAATCACCGGCAACGTGACCATATTCGGGGATTTCGGGCTGTCTCCTGCCGTACAGGTGGAACTGATCGATTTCCGTAACCCGTCCAAGAACGGCGTGTATCTCGTGGAGGAGGTCACGACTACGTTCGGGATCGGAGGGTACAGGCAGCAGCTGAGTATTCCGTACAGGATTCGCAAATAACACTATTGTTCACCAATGTACATCCTTCCCTTCCAGGAAATTTCCTGGAAGGGTAAAACCGCATTCCGTTCCGCTCCAAGGAGCATCATTATTTTCATTCATAATCAAAATTCATTGCCTCCAACAAATTTCTGCCTTAAAAAATATTTTCGTAACCGGAGTGTTTCCGGCAAGAAGAACAATATCCGCAAATACCTTTGATATCAATCAGTTAATCATCTTTCTGATTCTCTGAACCAGCATAGCTTTTCGTTTTTCTATAAAATCAGAAAAATTGGACAATGAAAGATCCGTATCCGGGATAAGATGGTCCTCCATGAATTTCCGCATATCCTTGTTCCGGGTCTGTTCACTGACCCACTTCTCCAATGGTTTGGCGTTTTTAGACTCGTTCTCATTGGCATCGAGCATCTGCAGGTTCAGGATGGAATTGTAGACCTGCCAGCCGTATTTTTCCTTGTCTTTCTCTTCCAGATCATTGTATGCAGAGGCTGGGTGCAGGTGGTCCTGATGGAAGTTATTGTTTCTGTAATCAAGATCCGGATACAGCATGGCCAATATTGGAAAACTGTATCGTGAATCTTTCTGGCTGTAAAGCAGGTCTTCTATAAAATCGTCACCTACATCCGACAGTTTCCTGATTTCCGAGTTTATTTCCGTTGCCGGGAACAAGGTCACGGTTTCTTTTATATAGCTGCCGGTGATGTCTGTTGTGTATGCCCTTCTTGACTGTGCAAGCACGGAATCCGCGCTTGCTCCGAATGCCCTGCGGAGCAGAATTGAGAACAACCATTTTTTTATGATTTCACAATCCTCCCTATTTCCTATCTTTTTGTAAAAATCCTGATATATGCCCTTGTGATAAAGATAATATAGTATGGGCATGGCGGCATTATATGAGGTCATTGTGAAATCCGTCAGTCCGAAAGATCTCAGCAAGTCGAACAGGTTTGAAACGGCATCCCTAATCCTCGTCCAATTATTTTCCACCAGTTCAATAAAGCCCAGATTGAAACTTGTTATAAGAGAACGCACATCTTTATGATACAGGTACAGGAACGATTTTAATATGAAATCGTGAGATATATTAAATCCTTTTGAACGTACATGCTCGACCAGATTCTTGATTTCTGTCTTCGCGTCCATCTGTTTGCAATTGGCAATGGCAATGGACATCAGAATATCAGAAAAACTTAATGCGGTTCCCCCGGAATTGATCCGGATAAAAATATTCACGGCTTTGTCCGGTTTCTGTTCATCCTCCTCGTAAAAATTTATATTGAGCTTGGTGTGGATGACATTGTCCAACAGTCTCAGCAGTCTTTTGGATTCCTTGTCTATGTTATTGTCCTCGGCAAATTCATCGATGCCATAATTGTAATCCTGGTGCAAAGCCAGAATCTTACCTACACGGAACCATTTTTCATTAGACTTGTCAATAAATAAATCATTTTCCTTGGAGATATTCTTGTCAACAAAGGAAAAGATAAACTCCCTGTCGCTTTCCTCCTGTGTGTATTTACGGGATATATTGAAATATAGATGCCGGGTAGGGAAATTATATTCAGAATAATCCCAACGTTTCCTATAATCCTTGTACGCATAACTGCCGCACAGACCGATATACAATGACGTCAATCGCTGTTGTCCGTCCAATACCGCATAAAAATCGTTGATATTGTCTGTAGGAATCGGATCGTTGCATATCCGATGATACTGTATGAAAGCTGACAGAAACTTATAAAACCGGAAATCAGTCTTTGTTCCTCCTTTTACCTTCCAAAACAGCATGGAACTGATCGGGTAGCCTTTCATCAGAGAATCGAACAACTTTTCTATCTGTTCTGCCGACCATACAAAATCTCTCTGAAAAGCCGGCAACAGGTATTCATTCCGGTGGATACGTTCTATTGCCTGCGCTATTGTTATTGGTGATTGGAAACCTGCCATAATTACATAATTAAGTGTTTTTCGCAAAGATAGAAAATTCTATTTTTATGTTTTATTTTCGAGGAGGAAAAATGAAAACCTGAATATATTCCAACTACCTATTCTTCTATAAAAAGATCAATGTCTTCAGATAAGTCGAATCAGTTGCTTATTCGTGAGGCTATCCGTAAAATAGCTCTCGGCCGTAGCATGGAACGTATCAGTCTGGCTCCGGGAGGTATGTCGGGCATTGGCACGGCCCGTATGATACATGGATATGTCGCCAAAATACATGATGACCCGTCGGACGAGGAATTTTCCGAGTATGGCGGTACCGTTGATGTCGGCGAGTACCCGGACGAGACAGCCTCTGCGGAACCCGTCATCCACAAAGGCGTATTGCTTTCAGCGGCAACAAGCAGCGAGGGCGGTTTTTTGATTGTGCCTGCACTTTTTTCCGACGTAACGATTTTTATGGATGCCGCCACCCGGTACGCCTATGTGGTGAACTTCTCACATGTGGATATCCTGCGGCTGAATGCCCGTAAGGAAACCGTTGTCGGTGTAACGGAAATGGAGGAACTGGATCCGGAGAGTGACTCTGCTCCGGACTACGACGAGCTGGAGGCTACGGGAAATATGGCTTTCACACATTATACGCCGACAACCGTTACCGCCACTGTCAGGAACAAAAAGGGTAAGGAAGCCTCTACGGGGATTGAGGCGGAGAGCATTACCCACGTTGTAGACAAGTCGGAGGTCAGGCAGACAACGGACAAGATAATTCAAAAGGTGAACTCCACGACCGTAACGGTTACCGACAACAAAGTGGCGCTCGGTGACGAGAATGCCACCGAACCGTTGGTATTAGGCAATGAACTTGCCGGGCTTATGCTCGACTTCCTGACCGAGTGCAGCAAGGTGATGACCCCCACCTTGATGGGTACAATGTCACCTGTCAATTTCCCTAATTTCATTTCTTTGATCTCGCGCATTCAAAGGTTCCTCTCCAAAACCAGCTATACCAAATGAACGTACAACTGTATCCGGACATAGACAGCCTTGATAAGGAGAGCCTGTGTTATTCCATCTACTCGCAGCTCTACCATAACTTTTTCAATGCCCAGCAGAAAAAGGATGATGACCATCCTTACGGTGTCGAGGAAGGGGACGAGACCAGCATAAGGTTAAAAAATACGGCCTACGGGTTTGCTTCGGCCATTGCGGGGGCGGTTGCCGGTGAAGGTGTCCCGGGTGATGGAGGGTTGTTGCTGGAATACCTCAAGAAGTCGGGCGGTGACATGACCGGGGCACTCCGTGCAAATTACGGTTTCGAGGCGGGTGTCGCCAATAACCGTATTCTGGAGATCTGTTCGCAGGACATTACCGATGCGGACGGGGCGGTGACTGCCGTTGAATACGGTGTCAAAATTACCGGCAGTCTGAAAATAGGCGGCAGCAGCCTCCATATAGGCGGACAACAATTATTGGGTTACGATACGGACAGGAACACGGCGACGCTCAATGCCTCCCGCATTGATTTTCAGGATGCCTCCATACACTCGGGCGGAGAATGGATTATCGGGAACAGGGAAACGGGAGTGTTCATTTCTCCGTCACGGCTGACTGTGGGGGGACATGACGTATACCACCGGGGCAACGCCAATCTGGCGGCAGTGGACTGGACCATGCGGGACGGAACGGTGCAGCGTCATCTGGTGGTCTGCGGGAATACGGCTCTGAGCGGTGCTCTGGATGCCTTGTATGGGGCAAGGCTGGGTGACAAGGGAAAGTGCCTGCTTTCATTTTCCGGTGAGGAAGTCGCCCTCGGAGGCTTTCTTTCATTTCTGGACGGTTACGGGCTTCGTATTGGTGATATGCCCGTACTCCAGAGGACTGATAATGACAAGATACAACTGGGCGGTATCGGAAGCGATCTGTTGCTGGGCAGCGGGCATACCACCAGAATACGCCTGCTGTCCGGCATTTCGGATGTGGACGGTGACTGTCTGATGCTCTCGTCCTACGGCAGGGCCTGCTTTCCGGGTTCGCTCACTGTCCGTCACAACTATGGTGCCGATCTGCTGTCTTCGTACCGGGTGGACAACTCGGATGAAGGCATAATTATTCACAAGCGGCTGCGTATGGGTATGGCTGGCGGATTTTTGATTACCGGAGATAAGGAAACCCTTTCACTGACCTCCATGGTTGTATACGAAAAAGAAGGCGTGCGGACAACCGTCCCCCATACCACAGTATTGGGACACCGTCCGTCCATAAGTGCCCATGCCCCTCAAAACCGTTACAGTGAGTCTTTCCATATCCAAACCGATGCCGATTTCATCTCCTCCGGAGTTCCGGTGGAGGCTGCCGGGCATGTCGGAATCTGCGCGTCGTCAACCCGGTTGGCAGACAAAATCCTATACTTGACAGAGTCGTTGAGGTTACAGGCTGTTTCCGGCGGTATCAGGCATTACGGTGACAGCTGTTTTCTCGGCTCCGTCTCTTCGGAATTCTTTTCTTCGGGCTTTGCCGGAAGCGGCTGGGGCATCCGGAAGAACCGTACCACGGGAAATGTCATCGCCACATTCGACGAGGTTGTCGCCCGGCGCAAGTTACGCGCCTACGAATTCGAGGTAAAGAAGGTTTCCGCGACCAACGGCTCTTTCTGGATCAGCGACAGCTGCTCGGGAGATTCCGTTGAAAAAATATCATAGCCCATGTCCGTATTCCGTTATTCAAAATACAAGGTCCGTATCGACCCCGACTCGCAGAAAACACAGGGGCTGCATGTCGGGGATATCGTCCGCAGACAATATGCCGGGCGGGAACGGGCGGTCTATTCCCTGATGTGCGTGACGGAAACCGGAACGGAGCTTGTCGGCGACAAGGAGGCGCCTTATTTTATCGGGGCTTTGCTGGACGGCGATGAACCGCAGAGCGGGGAGCTTCTGGACTTCGTACGGAGTACCAACCTGTTCGATACGGCGCGTAGCGGGGCACTGTACCTGACGGCTTCGGACAGCGAAGCCCCCTATATGGATGTCATCGACGGCATGGCAACGGAGCGTTCCCTTTGCTATCCGGTCATGAACGGAGGGGTGGCAGGGGTGCCTGACAAATCCAAGTATGCCGTATGTGGCCATGTGCTTCAATCCGAATACAGGGAAAACGATGCGGAGGCGACACGCATTGTCCGGATAGTCCGCAATGCGGAACCGGCGGGAGAATCCTCTTTCGGACTGATGCAGACTCTGGAGGAGTCGGTCGGGCATCCGGAACGTCTGCTGGTATCCTTCAAAATCAGGGCTTTCAGGGATTTGTCCTCCGTCCCCCTCTCATTCGGCTATACCAACCGGGAGAAATCAGATGCCGAGGATATATTGTCCGCCGGGCAGGAATGGGAGTACAAATTGTGGGTTATCACTGTGGACTATCCTGCGCAATATAGCCGGAGCCTGTTTCTCGATCTGACGGAAAGCCTGACCGCAGAGGGTGACTGGTGTGAATTGGCGGACCTGAATATCCTGCGGCTCTCTTCCGTGTCCGCTTTCGGCGATGCGGCCAAAGCCCGTGTGGGAAAGGTCTGCGGCATTATCGATCCGGTATTCGGCATACTGGACGGTTACGGGGCCTATTTTCAGAATCTCTACGCAACACGGAATGTCAACATCGCCGGAACATTGACCGCCGGAGATGAAAACGGTTTTTCCTCAACTTTCTATGTAGGCAAAATTCACAAAAATGTCATTCAGGACAGCCTTTCCTGTGCTTTCAGCGGATCCATGGCAGCCGGTACCGCCACTCCCACCGGTATCGGAAAGAGTGTACGGGTCACGTCAGACAGCCGCCTTACATTACAGGATGCCGGTTGGCGCAAAGCCCGTGCCGGCAACTATTATTGTTTTTCCATCTGGATAAAGGCGGAAGAAACAACGGTTGTCCGTTTTTATCAGGACGAGCATCTTGTCGGCGAACAGGCTGTGGATGCCGGCAGGGGATGGACACGTCATAAGGTATCCTTTCCTGTCCGGGAATCCGGCGCTCCTGAAATGACATTGGGTATCGCAACCCCGGTACCGGTCCTTCTGTCCGCCCCGCAATTGGAACCGGGCAAGACGGCGACACCCTACCAGGCGACGGATGGCGTGTTGTCTTACACGGAAGATTACGGGGCATGGTTCTCGAAAGGAGGTATTGGCGGAACTATCCAGAATCCGCTGCTCAGGTTGGGTGAGGACGGTTCGATAACCTCGCGTGACGGTTCTTTCGTCATTAATCCCGACGGTACGGGGCTTTTCGCGTCAGGGCGCTTCAAATGGAGCAAGGACACCATCGAACTGCGGGACGTGACCATCCGCTGGGAAGATTTTGACGAGGAGGCACAGGAACAGCTCAAGCCCCGTTCCGTATCCCTGACGGGCGGTACGGCCTTCCATTTCACGGATGAGCTCTCCGGCATATGTGAGCCGGAAAGCATCCCTCTTGTCCCCACCGAATATAACTTTAATCCGGAAAGCCGCTTATGGGAATATCTTGCATCGGACGGAATATGGAAAGAAACAGGCTGCAATGCCGCCGTGTTTGAAATGACACCGGCGTTTCACGGCTGGGAAGGGCGTGACGTATTAACCCTCCGCTACACCGCCGTATTCCGGAATGAAAATATTGGAGCCACCCATACTTTCTTCAAACTTTATGACGGTGCGCCATCCTATACTGTTCATGTGGAGTCGAAAAATGGCACGATATTCCGTAACGGCATTGTTTCCACGGTTCTGCGGGCCAGAGTGTACAGGGGCGGTGAAGATATTACCGCACTCATTCCCGATGGTAATTTCCGCTGGCTGCGGACAAGCAGGGATACCGATGGCGACAGGATATGGAATGACCTGCCGCATTATGGCAGGGAGATTGAGATAACCGGCAGGGATGTATGGCATAAGGCCGTTTTTGACTGTGAAGTGGACATATCAACAACAGAACAATAAGCATATGGCAATAAAAGTAGCACGCGGACAGATAACCATCATTGACCAGAATGATGCTGTTTCCTTACAGGCGTTCATCGGTTCTTCGCAACCGCTCACCCAGGTATTCAACAAGGATACGGGCGTTTATGCACCTTCATGGGCGGCATCGCCGTTTTTGGTGCTCACTCCTTCGCTGTTTGTCAGCGGTAAGGCCGCCACCGACCAGATTTCATCAGTCGGTAATGCGGCTACGCTGACAGCCGGCGTTAAAAGCGGCTCCGCCAAGTGGTATAAGAACGGTTCGGCCATAACTTCGGGCCAGGACAGCTGTACTGTCGGTGCGGCGTCCGCCAAGTATGCTCTGACCATCAAGGCCAACCATATGACCGTTTCCACGCCGCAGGTACGGTATGCCTTCGAGGCGGTTTATATCGATGCCAACGGGCTGGAGGTGCCTTTCCGTTCCGAGATACAGTTTACCCAGCATCTGAATGCCGGAGCGATGATAGCCGCCGTGGCATATGCTCCCGACGGTGTTGTCTTCAAAAATGACGAGGTACCCACACTCAAGGCGCATTGCGACCTGTGGCGTGGTGCCACCATCGATACCACCAATGTCACCTATGCCTGGGGAATCAAGGATTCCTCCGTTTTTGCCAATACCACACTGGTTGCCGCCGCTACTGCCGGTGCGACCACCGTCACAGTGGCCTCCACCAATAACATGGAAGCCGGCGGAAAGATTACAATAAATTCCGTGCAGTACACCATATCGGCGGTGAACACCTCCACCAAGGTCATAACGCTGACATCGGCCCTCACTGCGGCGGCCAATTCAGGGGCTTCGGTTTCCTGTCCGTATTACAACTCCATGCTCGGTGCCGGATGGTCCTGTCTGACTTCCACCAATCCGCGTGGCGTGACGGCAGGATGGACTACGAACGAAATAACCATTACTGCGGACGCCGTACTGAATTTCGAGACCTTCAAATGTGCCATCAAGGACACGGACACATCGGCCGGCAACGCCTCGGCCAACAAGGTTGTATGCGATATCATTTCTTTCACGGATATGTCCGACCCCATTACGGTGGACCTTGTCAGCCAGAAAGGGTTCACCATCAAAAATAACGGGAATGATGTCGATGCCAAAGCGGTGCTGTATCGTAACGGTGAGGTACTGGACGATGACGGGACTGCCTATACCTACACATGGAAACTGTGGAACTCGGCCGGAACATCCGTCATAAAGACTTATACGGGCAAATCCATCACCGTATCGAAAGCCGATGTGACAGGCAAGGGCGTACTGATGTGTGAAGTGTCGAAATAGTAATGAAGGAATGGGGCTTCTACGGATGGCAAGCGGTGTGAACCGGTCTCATCCCATCCGTGCGACAAAACGGGAGCCTTGCCATTTGGCGGCAACCTGCCGCCTTTTTTTGTCCTATACTTTTCTTAAAAGAGCATATGGCAAAGATACTGGTCGCCCGCGGTCAGGCGACAATCAACATACAAAAGGACGGTTATACGCTTAGCCAGTCACCCGGTGAATACATCTTCCCTGCGGATGCCGACGGGAAGATAGTTTCTGCCGTATCCGTCACCTCCTCTGTCAAGGTCACGCTTGGCGATTCCAGTTTTACCAGATTTTCCATCGGCAACATTACCAGACCGGCAGGATTCTCCTCCATATCCGTCAACAACAGCAACAAGACCATAACTTATACGGTCGCAGCAGGAACGACCACACTGGCCGATCATGGCACTGTGGTTATTCCCGTCATTATATCCGGAATCACCTACACCCTGTCATTTGTCTGGTCAAAGGCCAAGTCAGGGGCACCCGGCAAGGATGGAAACGACACAGTGATGCTTGACTGGGTCAAGGAGTGGAATACCAACAAGACACTTATCGGCAGCAGCACGGTCATCACTCCAAAAATTTTTACAGGGATCAAAAACAGTGACGGCACGATAACCGGTGTGGCAATCGGGCAGTTCCCCCTCTCTGTCAGGACAGCTTCCGGTACCATTACCTCTGAAACGGTTAACGGCATCTATGGTTTCAAGAACGGTTACAAGACCTTTTTTGTAGATAACGGCGGTAATGTCCAGTTCGGTCATGGCGACCAGGTTGTCAAATACAATGCGGCTACCGGCAAGGTGGAGTTCGGAAATGGTGTCAGCCTGAACTGGATAGGTGCAACCTTTATTGACAAAGACGGTGTCTTTACCGGTAAACTTTCAGCGGGTACGGTAAAGGCGGTGCAGCTTGACGCCTCACAGATAACTTCAGGTACGGTCTCCGCCTCACGTATCGATGTGGCTTCCCTGAAAGCCTCTCTTATTACTGCCGGGAATATCGAAGCGCTGACACTCAATGTCACGAAAGGGAAAATTGGCGGCTGGTCCGTCGACGGTGACAGCATCTGCCGGGGAACGAAGAACAACACTTCCGGGGCGATGACCGCCGCCTCCGGCTCCATGACTTTGGGGTCAAACGGCATCCGCGGTTTTAAATGGTGTCTGGATGCCTCGGGGGCGGGGGCTGTTGCGGGAGGCAATATATCCTGGGATGCCTCGGGCAATGTCACCTTTGCCTCTTCCGTCTCTTTGCAATGGACAAATCCGATCAATACCATCGTTACCGCTTTGGGCGGAAACGGCTCTCCGAAGCTGACAAAAATCACTGCGGCCGGTATTTATACCGGCACTGTCACCGCCTCACAGATTACGGCAGGCACTATTTCTGCCGACCGTATTGCCGCCGGAAGTATCACCGCCTCCAAACTGGACATCGCCAATGTAAAGGCTTCTCTCATTACGGCCGGAAATATCGAGGCCCTGACGCTGAATGTCACGAAAGGGAAAATCGGTGGCTGGTCAATCGGCGCAACCGTGTTGAGCGGCAACCACATCCTGCTTGACTGCGGAAACAGGCGTGTGGTGGTTTACGGACTTAATTCCGGCGCGACAACCGGACAACGGGTACAATTGTATTATAACAGCGACAGTGATTTCGGGTTGTATGCCACGAACAGCACAGGCACATGTGTCGCACGTTTCGGGTCCCAGAACAATATTGCCGGCTGGACGGTGGATGCCTCCTCCATCCGTAAGGGAAACATTGTACTGGGGAGTGACGGTTCAATAACCAATGGTACGAAATGGAAATTGAACAATGACGGAAGCGGGCAGATTGCCTCGGGGAACATATCATGGGATACCGCGGGGAAAGTCTCGTTCTCCCCTGCCGTTTCCCTGCTATGGAAAAATGACATAGAGGCCGCAAAAACAACCAATTACGGCTATCCGTATTATTACAGGCTTGTCATCAACGGGGAAGAGAATAAATACTATCCTGTCATCCTCAAGGGCGGTGAACAGAATTTCAAGCGGGACATTCTTGTGCGTCGTGCCTACAGCGAGCAGGCTCCGGCAAGTTGGAACACGTCCACGCATAAGGGTGGCCTGGTACTGCTGCTGAAGGCCAATTTCGGTGGCTGGGGCGGCATCAGCTATTCATGGGACATTTATGAACTCTCCGAATCCTATTGCCGCATGTTCGCAGGTGCGGCCCTATGTGGGAACAACTGTATGTTCGCCGTGTTCTTACGCGGTGGCGGAACGACCGGAGCGGTCTATCATATCTATTCCGACCAGCCGATTGTCAGTAACGCGATGAGTCCGTCCCCCATACCGGCAGCACCGCAGATCGCTTACAACTCGGATTTGATTTTTCAAAGCGGTTCCACCAAGGCGAATGCACCGGCTCCCCGCACGCTGACAGCTTCGGTCGAGGAAGAAATACGCCGTAAACGTTTTATTGCACTGGCACAGGGAAGTGACAGCACTCTTGCCGCACACCCGCTGACCTATATCGGCTCTACAGGCATCTATACCGGTACGTTGACGGCCGCACAGGTCAATGCCGTCAGCATCAACGCATCCAGCATCAAGACCGGGACGCTCTCCGCCGACCGTATTGCAGCGGGCAGTATCAATGCCTCCAAACTCGATGCGGCCAGCATCAAGTCCTCCATCATCAATACGACCTATATCAACGGTCTGAGCTGCACCTTTACCAAAGGGAAAATCGGTGGCTTTACCATCGGGAGCGACAACGTCACCGTCGGCAGCGTCGGGGCAACCGGTGCCATACCCTTGCAGATCCGTTCGGCATCGACCGGCAGCGGCTACTGGTATACCGGTGCCTACAAGCCGTTAGGCATTACACTGACCTGGCATCAGAGCAGCAATGCCGGCCATATCGTTTTCGGACAGATTGCGGCAAGTGGGAGTACGGTCAAGACCGGATTCATCGGCATACAGATGATGTCGTGGGACCATCTGGAATATTTCTGCCTGTCGGCCAATTATACCAAAAGTGGTGGAAAGGAGATCTATAACCGCATTGCCGGGTGGGCATTCGACCACAACCATATCTGGAAGAACAATATATCGTTGGGTTCGGACGGGTCGATAACGAACGGCAGCAAATGGAAACTGAACAATGACGGCAGCGGGCAGATTGCCGGAGGCAATATTTCATGGAACGCTTCCGGTTCCGTCACTTTCGCCTCTTCCGTGTCAGCCCAATGGACGACCGGCATCACGACCGCCCAGGAACTTGCCTCCGCCATGGCGTTTGGCAAGATGCTCTACAGGGACCCGACCTTCTGGAAGGGGAACAACAGTACCGGTGTCTATAACAATTCCGGCAACGGCATGGTGACGGTCACCCGCCAGCAGGATACGTCGGCGCCTAATGACAGCAAGTATGTCCTGAAGATACAGACTAATGGAACCGCCAGTCCTGGCAACGGAGGATTCTATTTCGGAACGGCCTGCAGTTCGCGCAAAGTGCTGGTCGCCCGTATCATCGCCAAAATTCCCGCCGGACGCAATATCTGTTGGGCCTCCAACAACATTGGTACGGGCGGTTCGAGCCGCTGGCTTACCTCCACGGCAGGAACCGGAGACTGGAAAGAGTATGTATACAAGGTCGTATGCGGCACCTCAAACTTCTCCAGCACCCATTTTTTCTATATTGACGGGGCACAGGGGACATCTGCCGCACCATTGGTCTGGTATGTGGCTTATGCCACGGTTTTTGACCTTACTTCCACAGAAAAGTATACCACGACCATCGACGCCAACGGTATTTATACCGGTACGGTGAAGGCAAACCAGATTATTGTGGACAGCGCCCTGGTTGTAGGAGGCAGCTCTTATAGCGGCAGTATTTCAGTCAAGGATGCGGGCAACGCGGTCAAAGTGACGCTCGACAGGACGGGTATCACTGCCGTAGCCGGCAAGATCGGAGGATGGACGTTGGGCACCAGTTCGCTTGCGGCGTCCGCGCCAAGTTCCGGGCATAGGATTGTAATGGCGGCCTCCGGATATATCTATCATGACAACCCTTCCACAGGAAAAGAGTATTGGGCTTTGAAAACCGACGGTTCCGCTGTTTTCGGATATGGGAAAATTTCGTTTGCGGCGGACGGTTCCGGATATCTTGCGAACCAGAATATCAAATGGGATACCGGCGGCAACGTGACGATGACCGGCACGATCAATGCCAATGCCGGCACGATAGGCGGCTTTTCCATCGGCCAGGGACGCATTGGATCTACGGCCACGGGAAGTGGTTCCGGTGGCGGTCTGGCCATCTACAACGATTTGTTCCGCGTGGGAAACACCATTTCCTACGTTCTCTTGGGGGCCAACACTTTTCCCGCCTCCTCAGGCGGGACCTGTGCGGCGGGGCGCATCGTCAACAACAAGGTAAATTCATATATGAACAACTACGGGTTGTATATTGATGTGAAGAACGGTCGCCGAAACTATGGGGTGTGGTCCAATGCCCCATTGGTCGCACCAGCCGCCATCGGTCTCAAAATGAAAAAGATCTATTTCACAGGTTCCGGCTATAGCATTGACTTTTCTGACAGTAATGTCTTTTGTGTCTATGCCAACTCCACCTGCAATGTCAATCTTCCGAGCGCGTCGTCGGTTGCAAGCATGTTCGGATATTCGAGCCTTCCCTCCGATTTTGCCTATATGTTTACCCTGTTTTACAGCTACAACTGGGGAGGGCATATCAATATCATGAATGTGCGGAATCAGAATGGGGGCACGTCAAATTATGGTATGGAAAGAGGGGACTCGCTGACGCTCCTTTGTTGCAATTACCCGTCTTTTCATTACCAGGTATTAAATTATAATGGTTAATAACCAGAACAGAAACTTTTACCCTATACTTATTTAAAATTCAAATTATATGAATATCACCAATGTCACTATTACCAGGACAGCAGAAGAGAAGACGGAAAATGCCTTTTATATGCTGGAGTATTCCGTTGTCAATGACGAGCTGAGCCGTCTGCATGTTTCTGTCAATGAAAAAGAAGTCGATGAGGAAGGCAACATAAAGCCTGTCGGAATTATCTATATGGAACAAGGGATCCTTTCCTGCAACTTTCCGATGGTGAGGGAGCTTGGTCCCATATTCCAGGATTTCGACAGGATGCAACAGGATATTCGCGAAAAAATCAATCCTAAATAAAGAATCATAATGGAACTGAGTGTCAAAGACCGCCTTTACCTGCCGACTTTCCTGCCGGCACGCGGCAATTTTAAGGAGTTCAACCTTAAAAAAGAGATTCTGCGCAAAATCGCAATTGGCGATGAGGAACGCAAGGTTATCAATCTTCGCGAAAATGCGGAGGACAAGCGTATCGAATGGGATGTGGAAAAAGAACAGCCGTTGCCGGTGGAGTTTTCCTCCGATGAGATGGCCTACTTGCAGGCCGCGTGTGAGAAAATCTCGGACGAACAGTTGCCTGACGATATGTGGGGGACTGTGGAAGCGATTTACAATGAAATCTCCAAGGAGGCATAAACCGATTTTTCTATCTGCCGCTACTCTTTATGTAAAGAGTGCCCCGGCCGTACTCTTGGTATGGCCGGGGATTTTTTGTATCAGCACATGCCCAGACAAGATATCATAATGGATGCCGAATATGGAGAAGTGGAGACTTCCGGACAGATTGCCGGAAAAACCTTCTACGACTTCCACCTGTTTGACAGTGTGGAGGGTGCCGACAATGCGGCCTGCCGTTACGGGGAGATAGCCGTACCGGTAGATTTCCTTGCATCATACAGTGATGCAAGGGGTATCCATATCCGTATTCCCTATGTAGCAGACATACGCCTGCTGAAAGTGCGTATCGCCATGAAAAGCGGTTCGGGGGGTGTCGGATATGTACGTGGTGCAGTTGACGGCAGGCATTGGTTTCCCGTCATGAGAGAGAACGAAAACGGGACAAGGGAGACGGTCACCCCCGCCTCGCTTTATGCCTTGAACGATGAAGGGATCTATAACCTGCTGCTCGAGGAGGACTGCCTGCTCATTTACAGCGGGGAAGAGACGGATTTTGGTATTGGCGCCTCTAAGGTGCAGAACGAAACTTTCCTTTTGAAAGCCGCCGCCGGAAACTTATACCAGCATCCGACCACCGGTGTGGGGCTGATTGACTTCCTGCATTCCAATATGGAGAACAACGGGCTCGCCGCCAAACTGCAGACTGAATTTACTTCCGACAAAATCATCATCAGGAATGCCTATATAGATTCGGTGACAGGAGAACTGTTCCTGGAAACCGAGGAGAAGGAGGACAGCCATGGGTAGTTACCGCGTCGTTGCAGGACAGAACATCTATGATGTAGCCCTGCACCTGTATGGAAGTGTCGAGGGAATCGTGGACCTGCTGGTCAACAATCCTGCCCTCTCGCTGGAAACAGAACTCTGTTCCGGACAGGAACTGACATATACCGACGGCTTTGTCATCAATGCCGACGTGGTCGCCTATAACGAAATGCACGGCATCGTCCCCTCCAATGGGGAGCGGCACGTCTATCCCAAATATTTCACCGGTCCGTTCACGGCAGCCTTCCTGCTCCCGCCGACATTGGTCTCCGCAGAGTGCAAGGTGTCAGGAACGGGGACGCTGGAAGTTGACTGGGGAGACGACAGTGCTGTGGAGACCGTCATTCTTGGCCATACGCCATGCACGCTGCGCCATACTTTTGACAGGCGGGTGCGCCGGAGCCGCAAGATCCGCTGGTTTACCGATGCGGAATTCCGGTATATGGATTGGAGCGGGCTGCAACCTTCGTCCGTTGTTTTACTCCGTCCGCTGCACGTGGAGGAGCTGACCCTTCGGAACTGCACACCCGCATTGGACAGCTTCGGGATTTTGTCCGGAACTTACCGGATCGATCTCTCGGGGATAATGACGGACAACCTCGTTCCGCTTGCCGGGTGCCATAACCTGATGGAGCTCGACCTGTCCGGAGCGCGGATAAAGCCGGCCGTCATAGACAAATACCTGACAAGCATTGTGGAGCATTACGGAAACAGACGTAATTGCCGCATGACATTGCCGACAGCCCCGACGGGAACTTATAAGGAACCCGGGCGGGATGAAACGACCGGACGTTACCGTATCACATCGGGCATGGAGGCGGTATGGGTCATTCTGCATGAGGAAAGCTGGAACGAAGGTGGAGCGTGGGAATTTATCATCAACAATAAAATCTATACAGTGTAATGAGCCGTACAATAAAGGAAATATACAACGAGGCCATAGCGGAACGGAACCGGCGGCTGGAACTGACAGAGTTCGCCAGTGATTCCAAAATGTCCGTCATGAACGGAATCCTGTGGGTAGTGGCCGCTGTCATATACAGTTTCGAATCCCTGCTGGATGTCTTTGCCGTGGATATTTCCGAAGCCATTAACGGACGCATCAACGGTACTCCCGCCTATTATGCCAACTCCCTGTTGCAGTATCAGCAGGGAGATGAGCTGACGGTACGGGAAGACGGTCTGGCCTTCGGCTATGCCAATATCGACGAGACCAAACGCATCGTCACGCAAGTTTCCTATATGGAGAGCACAGACGACCAGAACCTGGACAGTAAACTTATCCTGAAAGTGGCTACCGGTGCAAAAGGCAGCCTTTCCGCCATACCCCCGAAAGAACTGGCGCCCATCAACGCCTATATCAACAAATTGAAATTCGCCGGTACACGCGTGGAGGTCATCTCAACCAAGGGCGACGTGCTGATTCCCCGCCTTACGGTCTTTCATGACGGGGCCATACCCGAATCAGAAGTGTACGACTCCATTGAAGAGCAGTTGAATGCCTACATGATGGATATCGATTTCGATGCCGCCGTCTACGTTTCCCGCCTGACGGATGCCATACGGCGGGCAAAGCATGTGACCGATGTCCATATCGACGGGCATGCCGTTCCCGAACAAGGGGTTTTCATCGCCAGCCATGACACCGACGGCCATATACAGCCGCCACAACGCATTGCCCGTATGGCTTATACCGCATCAGGATATCTGAAGGAGTCCTCCGGGAAGGATGAGGAGGACGGGCTGCCAAATTTCCGTGAAGCCATCATTTTAAAAATAGAAAACCATGAGATATAAGCTGTCCATAGACCGTACCGTGAACCGCCTGGTTCCGCATTACCTGTCGGGACGCAGGTTCATCCTGTTCGTGCAGAGCTGCCTTTATCCGTTGCAATGCACCAATGAGCGGTTCCGTGATTTCACGAAAGAGATGCATATCCGGGCACGGATGACTTCCCAGGTAATCTACTTCGAATGGTTTCTGAACTACAAGTTCGGCAAATACATCAGGGACGGCAAGGACCGTATCCTTATCAGGGACAGTGAGAGTGTCGGTGTGGACCTCTACCATGAGGGTGCGGAATACCAGCGTCCCTGTACCATCTGGTACAATGGGGAACAGATCATATCAGATAATGATGCGGAGCGGCCCCGTCCGTTCTACCTGCTGATAGAGGAGAAACTTATCAACAAGGTCAGCTTTGTGGTCTGTGTCCCGCCCGTCACCATATCACCGCACGAGCTGGTCTATATGCTCTCCTATGTGGTGAATACTTACAAGACGGCCGGCAAGACCTATCTGATCAGGATTGACGAAGAAGAATATACACCTAACAAGAATACAGGACAATGAAAGAATATATCGCAGAGACCGGCGGACGGTACACTTATTCCGACGACATCCTGAACCTGCAGGAACTTGCCCTCAGCATGAGCGCCGTTTTTGACAACTGTTCGGATTTCATCATCTCGGGCTGCGAACCGGACGGTCCCCGTATCTCACCGGGATATGTGTGGCTCGGCGGTAAGGTCCGCCGTTTTGAGGGAGCCGCTGATGCCGTCTATCCTTATTATATTTACGAGGCCAACAGGCATGAGTCGGTGGTCTATGCCAATGATGTCAACAAACGCGGACGTACTTGCTACCTGTGTGCCGGAGCGAAGGCCATACCTGAAACGACCGATCCTGTTACGGGTAAATTACCTGTAAGCATTGAAGTTACAGAAAGTTATGCCCCCCGTTTTATTGATAGATTCTTCGGGCGTTATGCCGTACTGCTGGACACGCCTTTCACTCGGCAGACCGTCAAGAAGGACCTGGTACTGGCCGGCACCCTTACCGGACAGAAAGAAATCAATTCCAGAACCGCCGTTTCTGTCAGCGGGGAAAACGGCTATATGCTCAAAGGTGTCGTCAAAACTGACGGCGGCATCTCGCTTGGCGCTTATCTGAACGGATTGCCGGTCAATGAAATTATCATCCGTACAGACGGCGGCTTCAGTTTCATGAAGCAGGGCAAGGAACTGGTACGTATAACGGAAGACGGGATCTCTTACGGTACCTCACTGGGCGATAGCGCCCGTATCGGGGCAATCCGTATCAAAGGTTCCGATATCTATAACACTTCGGATACGACAGATGAGGGCTGTGTCCGTATCAATTATTACGGTGCGCAGGGAGGCGGAACAAGATACCGCAACTTTGCCGTACATGACGGGAAATCCGGAAGCAGCCCGGTCCTGGAAGTAGCCGGCCGTACCGCCACCGTACGTACGGGCGGGCTATTCGTCGTGCAGAATGCCGGACGTGGGATCGACCTTCAGAATACCTCCTATACGAAAGACAACGCCAGGCTCACCAATCTGGTCACCTGGCGGGACAGTGCCGCCTCCGTGCTCGCAATGGCAGGTTTTGATACCACGGACGATTACCGCTTTATCCTGCGGAACACATTGGGAGATATTGTGCTTGCCCCTTCCGGCTCGGTGGATGTGCTCGGCACGCTTAAGATCAACGGGAAATCCGTATCGGACACCTATGTGAGCGTCACGGCCTTTGCCGGGGAGATGTCGAAGAAAGTGGATGCCGTCAAGGGAAAGCAGCTTTCCACCGAGGATTTCACCACCGAATACAAAAAGAAACTTGCGGCCATCACCACCGGGGAGCTTACGGGAGGCGGTGACGGCTATGTTACGGCGGGGGCTGTCCGTGCCGCACTGAAAATGAAGCTTTCAGCCGATGAGAACCTATCCGATATCATGGACAAATCCGCCGCCCGGAAGAATCTCGACGTCTATTCCAAAACGGAAGCCGGCGAAGTCTTCCTGAAGACCTCCGAAGGGTTGAAAGAACTGGTACGTCTGACCGCTGAAGAGATCAACAGGCTTCCGGCAGAAGAGGCCGCCGCTTTGAAAGCGGAAAAGCAGGCAGCCGTGAGGGACACCCTTGATGCCGAAAGGAAAGGTACCGGAGAGTTGAAACTTGCCAAGCTGTCGAATCTTTCAGACCTTTCTGACAAGAACAAGGCCCGGAAAAATCTTGAAGTCTATTCCAAGACAGATATAGACACGATGATGGCCGGCAAGCTCGGTACGGACTCTGCCTATCAAGGCATTGTCTTCACGGCCGGGCTTCGGGATAAATTACAGGCCATTACCACCGGTTCTTTTGCATATACCGACAGTAACGGCACCTCACACGCACAGGTCGAGGGGTATGTGATGACCTCACAGGTAGTGGGGGAACTCAAAAAGAAGGCTGACCGGCTGTTGGGAGGCTACAGCGCTTCCGAAAAGGAGACCGTCGCCACGAACCTGGACCTCTATACAAAGGCGGGTGCCGACGCCCGTTTCGCCACCCTTGAGAATCTGTTCCAGGATTATATCAATTTTTTAGTCCGGCAGGGAAAGAGCACCTCGGAGGCACAACAGTTCCTGCAGGGCAAGTTGAACGTACTCTCCAAGAATGAGATTGTCAGGGATTACCTGCGCCGGGACAGCAAGCTGTCCGACCTTCTGCTGCCAACGGCGGAGGCCAGACGGCAGGCCTGCCGTGCTCTCGGAGCTGCTTATGCCGAGGAGTATCAGCCGTTGCTTGCGGATACAGGATGGGTACAGATGGAGAACAGCGGATCGGGTACCAACACACAGTCGCTCTTCGTCCGCCAAATCGGGAACATCGTTTCCATACAGGGTGCCGTCAATACGGCCAACAGGGACGGAAACAACTGGGGAGGTATCGTGGCGGTCATCCCCAACAAAATACAACCACCCCGGTACAGTGTGCGCTGCACCGCCACTGACTGGAATGATGACCATAAGTACAACCGTGGGGTATCGTTCACCATTTACGGCGGCTCGCGAAGGATACAGCTTTATGAGCGCGGTATGTACAATGCCAATGTGGAACTCAACTTTACATATTTCGTATAGCCATGAAACAGAAGATGAATGTAAACGGTGACATCGAAAGTCGCCGCAGAATTGCGGAACGCAGGTCCGTTCCCGCCCGAGAGAATATTTCACCCGACAACAGCCAACAGTATCATGAAACAGAAAAGGATCCGGCGGCAGCCACAGAAGAAACCGTCTTTCCGGGGAACGAATCCCCGAAAGCGAGAAGACGGAAGACCGCAGGGGACGTTTAAACGTTTCCCCTTCGACCAGACCCGGATAGGGTTCATGCTCCGTTATGAGATGCCGGTGGTTTACCATCTGCTCCGCAGGCTGTATGACCGGCAACAGCCTTTCGAGCCGAACTGGCATGTCATCGAACTGGTTGCGGAGGCGTCGAAAGACCCTTCGTTCAGAAAGGCGAAATTCAGCCGCTATCTGGATGAATACCGCCGGAACGGGGTTTACTGCCGGCGGGGCAAACGGCTTACGCCCGGACGTAAAACCTATTACGAGGGCATACGCCGTCGCAAGACGGAAGAGTATATCCGTCAAAACCGCAGGAAGCTGCTCTTTGAAAGACGGAATGGGCCGGGCAGTGACAAACTGCCCAGGGAGATTAAAAACATACTTAAAATGAAACGGTAATGCATTGACGGACAATGGCTGGCGCAAACATTCATATGCATGTATGGCTGTTCGGGAGCATTTGTCTAACTTTGTATTCCACAGTCGCTGCAAGACCTTTCCATATTGTAAAATGAGTATCCGGCCAGGATACGGCCGGCGGGATATCCTCTCCCTATATTGTCAAGTGAATACGGACGGTGCAACCGAACCCGTCTGTCCTGTAACCAGTTTCTTTGCGATACGGGCCTGCCGTGTCGCACTCTTCGGGCATTTTTAATCCATAAAACCAAGCGTTTATGCAAGAAGAAGAAAAGAACAACGGCATGGAAGGCATGTCTGTCGAGGAGATGTTCCTCGGTGTCCAGGAATCGTATCAGGAGGCACAGCAGCGTGCCCAGGAAGAGAACAGGGCGTTCGCCCGCACGGAATTCTTCCGCATGGACAAATTCGGGACCTACCGTCTGCGTGTCCTTCCCATCGCCCCCAATCCGGACGGTTCACCGGCCCGGCCCGGTTATGAGTATCCGGTTCACCAGTTGCTGCTGGAACTGGAAAAGCCCACAACCGGAAACAAGCCCCAGAAGATGTATGTCACCGTCACCCGCGCCACCGATGCCGGATACAGTGTCGATCCCATCGAAACTTACCGGCGTCTGGCCGTAGAAGCCGCAAAAGAGGCCGGGGATGAGAAACTGGCAGAAAAAATCGCCGGCGGTTCGTTCGGTGGCGGCTTGAAGTACAACTACGGGCACTGCCTCTATATCTTTGACCTGGGCGAGCGTGCCAAGGGAGTACAGATGATGACCCTCTCGCACGCCCAGTTCAAGGATCTGGACGAGCGGAAGTTCAAACTCTGGAGTAAGAAGCTGGCCAAGAACCCGTCTTATCCGTGTCCGGTTTCATCGGTGTACGACGCCTATCCCGTGGAAATAGAAAAACGGCGTAACGGGGCCAAGACCGAATACCTGTTTTCCATCGACAATGAATCCGACCCTGAACCTCTGACCAGGGAGGAGCTGACCGCCTTGCTGGGAGCACCCCGTATTCCGGAAATCATTTACCGCTATACCCGTTATCATCTGGGTGCCACCGTTGAATTCCTTAAACAGTGCGACGGCATTTACGGCATGCGGCTTATGGAAACGGACGAGATGAAAGAGGTCATACAGCAGTTATCCGACGAACTGCCGAAAGAAGATACCTCCTCCTTCTCGTTCGACCGCCGTACGAAGGACAACAAGGACAATGTCCAGGACGGGACAGGAATTTCCCTGGACGATCTTCTTGAATATTATGACGAGCTCAGGCGGCAGGACCTCGGTGACAAGACCGAGGAGGGACAGGAGCTGCGTGCAATGATACGCAGCTACATTGAACAGGAAGCGTTGTCCGTCCGTGTCACCCGCTCGACAAGCAACCGGGAACTGCTCGAACTGATTGAGAGTGAGATGGAAGGTCCGAAACCCACAGACACACCGGAGGACGCTCCCAGGGAGGAGGAACACCGGCTTGCGGAAACGGAGGAGCGTGCCGAGCGTCCCCGCCGTCGCAGATAACCCCTTTTATAAGTCTTTGAGTTTTAACCCAGCGGGAGGCGTCCATGCCTCCCGTCTTAATCACACACATTCATGGAAGAGAGCAAACCTTGCATATTGTTGTTGAATGATATCCATGTCTCAAAAGACAACATCCCTGCATTTCAGGCCAACTGGCAGGAGGCCGTGGAGCTCTGCAGGAAATGGGGTATCAGCGAAATCGCCGTCGGAGGCGACCTGTTCTTTTCACGTGCGGCACAGACACTTGACGTGCTGCTGGCAGTACATGACGCCCTGCTGGAAACCTCACGTGCGGGCATCCATGTCACGCTCGCCGAGGGGAATCATGATCTCGTGAACCAGGAATCCGTTAGAGGTTACTGCCATGTCTTTGACTGCCATCCGGATGTGACGGTAGTGGATGACTTCCTGACCCTGTCGCGTCCCGGCTGGGAGTTCGCGCTTCATCTGATGAGTTATTTTCCGGAGGACGGATCGTTTATCGAAAGGCTCGAACAGTTGGAAGAGAAAGCGCTTTCAGAGGAAAAGAAACATTTTCTTTATATACACGAAGGTATAAACGGGGCATTGGCGCAACCATCGGAGAAAGAATTGCCCGCCAGGATTTTTCTCCCGTTTGATAAAGTTTTTGTCGGCCATTACCATAACCGGACCGTCATTCCACAAACCCGTATCGAATACATCGGGGCCTCCCGTCAGCACAACTTCGGCGAGGATGAGGAAAAAGGATATACGGTGCTTTATACCGACGGCACACACGAGTTTATCAAAAACCGGGTGAACATGCGCTACCGTGTGGTGGATGTGCCGGTGGAACGTGCCGGACTGCACCTTATGGACGAGTTGCGCGAGACGGAGGCTGACGGCCGCTACAAGGTCAAGGTACGTGTCCACGCGCCGGCAGCTGCGATGAAGTCGGTTGACAAGGCCGCGCTGCTGGAAGCCGGGGCGGCGAAGGTGGAGCTGATAGCTGATGACGAGGAACTGTTAGGGGTCGCATCCTCTTCGCTCTTTGAAAAGTATGACAGCTGCCGTATCCGGGAAACTTACGAGGATTTCTGCCGGGAAAAACAGATTGAAGATGTCTCAATCGGATTAGAGTATTTATCCAAAATAGATAACAGGACATGTGGAAATTAAATAAAATAGAAGCTGAGAATCTCTGTGCCTTCCGCTCGCTGTCATACACGTTACGGCAAGGGGTTACGACACTGATATTCGGCGACAACCGGGACAATGAGTCCCAAAGATCGAACGGTGCGGGCAAATCCGCCCTGCTGGAGTGTATCGCTGTCGGTATCACAGGCAGCCCGCTCCGTAAGATAAGGTCGGAAGAAATTATAAATGATGCGTCCGGGGAGTGCCGTATCGGATTACATTTCAGCAACGGCAACTCAGCGGAGGAACTGGTTGTCAACCGGTGCATTCCACGCAGAGGGGCATCCACGGTCAGTTGCACACTTTTCCGTAACGGTGCGCAGGTGACGACAGACGAGGCTGTCCAGCCTTCGGTCGATGCCTATAACCGCTATATCCTTGAAAAGTTAGGGATCACGCGCGAGGAGCTGCTCAACAACTTCATTCTCTCCAAATACCGGTATGAGGATTTTCTTTCGTCATCGGACAAGGAAAAAAAGGAGATAATCAACCGCTTTTCCAACGGTATCCTGGTGGACGAGGCCATTGCCATACTTGAAGAGGATATCGTGCCGCTCTCAGAAAAGAAGCAACAGGCGGCATTGGAACTTGCAGGACTGGACGGGCGTGTCGAGATGTTACAGGAGCAGATCCGTAAGGAAGAGGAAACCGGAGCGGAACGGGGACGTACCCGCGCGGAGCGCATCGCCTCCCTGGAAGCGACCATCGCAGCCAAAAGGGAACAGATACGCATCGGACACGAGACGGTGGCCGGATATGAGACACGGCTTGTGGCGGTTCAGCAGGCGGATGAGGCACTGCAGTCGCTGGAATCGGGGGATACGGCACTGGACGAGTGTCTGGAAAAGATACGGGAGATAATGCCCCTCTTCCCCGATGCGAGACAGACGGACTGGAACGGGATTATCACCGGGACAAAAGAGAAGCTGCAGACGGCCGTTTCCGGGCTGTCGGATTGTGACACCTCCTTGAAACAGGCGGAACGGGAACTGGAAGAGGAGAATGAAAACTGGGAACAGTTCAAAAATAAGTATGCCGCCTTCTGTGAGGAATACAACGAGCAGTCCGGTACGGCAGCGGACAAACTGAGGGAAACAGACATCCGCCTGCGCAATCTTGCAGGATGCATCGAAGAGTTGCGTCACAAACGGCGTATAGTCTCGGCCGGTATTGACGAGCTCTCAAACAAACTGGCCGGTTCCGTCACCTGCCCTGCCTGCGGACATAATTTCCTAATAGCGGAGCCGCAGTTTGACATTGAGGCGGGAATGAGGGAACTGAAACTACGACAGCGGCAACTCACGGAAATTAATGGCCGTATCGAAGACAAACAGGAGGAGACCGGTTCTGTGGAGCTGCAGCAGAGCCGCCTGAACCACGGCCGCCGTACCTTGGAGGCCAGACGTACCGAATGGGAACAGCAGCTGGCCGGACATGAACGTTCCGTCAGGAACGCTACCCGGAACGTGGAAGAGACGGAAAACAAACACCGGCGTATTGCAGCCGGGATTACCGCACTGCAAAATGAAATTGAGAGCATACGCCGTAAGGTATTCGATGAAACATTCGGATTTGTAGTCGAGCGTAATGCCTCACTGAGCCGCAGCATACGGACGGAAAAGGAGGATATACAGGCAGCAGCCTGTGCCATTGACACTTTGCAAGGCACTATCAGGGAATTGAACGAGGCGGTGCCATCCAATCTGATATCCACGCTCCGGAGCACGCTCCGGGAGGTGAGGGAAAAATCCCGCGAAGCGGCGGGACGGAAGACCGCCGTAGATGCGGAACTCCGAACATTGGAGATGCAAAGAGAACGGTTCATACAGTTCAAGACCTATCTGGCCAATACAAAAATCGAGGCACTCAGCCGTATAACAAACGAGTTCCTGCAGAATATCGGCAGTGACATACGCATCCGTTTTGACGGTTATACCGTCCTCAAAAGCGGTAAGGTCCGGGAGAAGATTTCCATTTCGCTGTTGCGTGACGGCATGGACTGCGGATCGTTCGGCAAGTTCTCGGCAGGCGAAGCGGCACGGGTGAACCTCGCAACCATCCTTGCCATGCAAAAACTCGTGAACAGTAACTGTGATGATGGCAAGGGACTGGACCTTCTGGTTCTGGATGAGATACTCGAGGCGGTTGACGAGGCGGGACTGGCTTCCATGTTCGAGGCATTGAACTCGCTCGGAGGTACCGTACTGGTTGTCTCCCACGGTAATGTTGCGGAAGGTTACCCCCATAAACTGGTAATTGTGAAAGAGAATAGCGAATCAAGGATTGGAGAATAGTACCCCGGACAGGAAAGAGGTGCTTGTATTGGATATAGCTACGCATACCGGGTATTTTTCCGTGCATGAGGCCGGAACATAGAACTTTACCGAAAGCAGACAGCGTAACGGCAACAAGATGCACGGCGCATTCCGTACCGTCCTTGTCTCGTTTATCCGCGCGTATGGTATCCGGCGGGTCGTAGCGGAGGATGTAAGTGCGAACCGTTATTTCTATGACATGCACCGGCTCTCGGAACTTCGGGGGATCCTGCTCGAAGTATGCGACAGCCTGGGACTTCCCGAACCGGAGTTTGTGAATCCGGCGGTGCTCAAGAAATGAGCGACGGGGGACAGGCACGCCACCAAGGCACAGATGGTGGCGGCATGCAAGGAAAGATACGGCATCATTCCGGTGGATGACAATGCGGCGGACGCCTGCCATCTCTTCCATTATTACATCCGCAGGCACAGGTTGTAGAACGGCACTTGCCAGGATTCCGGGCAGCCTTCTCTCCGCCCGTTTTTTTTAATTGATGCTCAATGGCAGCTGACAGGTTAGGACATGAGATTCATTATCAACCTTTTTTCGGTCAGTGAAAACGTGGAAAAGAAAGATGTGTTTATTGCGGTTGTCCCCTCTGACGATGAATCCGCAAGACGGAGGGCGGAACTTCTCAGAAAGTATGTGATGCCGCACAAGAATCTGATATACAGCATTTGTATCAAATATACCTATAACCAGGAGGACATAGAGGATAACTATCTTGAAGCGCTGGTTAATTTCTTCAAGTACATGGACAGTTATGATCCGGCGCGTCCGGTGAAAACATGGATCTATGCCGTGACCAAGCGGCTTGTGGCGGACCTCAACAACCGCAACAAAAGCCGCATGCCCCCGGATGACAATATCGACATCTCGGAAATATCCTCCTCCCTGCCGGGCGAGGACGAACCGTCAGAGAACTGCATGGGAATGGATAATTATCACAAGTATTACAATGATGATATCCTTTGGGCATTGGACAGGCTCAAGCCGATTTACAAAGAGGCCCTGCTTTTACAGCAGGCCGGCTATAAGATCGGAGAAATCATGGAGATAACTTACCGCAACGGAACATTGCAGACCAGAAATGTGGAGACGGTCAAGAGCCGTCTCTTTCTGGCCAAGACACAACTGCGCAAACTTTTGACACGTGATGGAGAAAAAAGAGTGGATTGACGGATGCCGGAGGCTTTTTACACGCTTGCTCCGTGCGGCAGTGTGGCCGGATTTCCAGTTTCCGTCCGGAGGAAAGGCGGACAGACAGCTTTCGGCATGTTTCGACCTGTTGTGCCGGGAAGCCGGATCTGTCAGTCCGGAACGCCTGTCCGATTTCTGCATATGCCAGGTGTATGCCCTTTCCGGATATGCCCCCTCTTATCGTGGAAAGTGGAACATTTCCCATTCGTTTGGCCGGAAGGCAGCTGACCGGTATCTTCATTCCGGAAAGGAACGCCGTTATTGGGAAGACCGGTGGCTGAAAGGTTTCGGACTGTCACGTGACAGTCTGACACAGGCAGTGGAGAACCGCCGCGGGCATCCTTTCGGACGTTTCATTTACCCGGAATATGAGGAGATTACCAAACGGCGTCTGCTCTCCAGCGAGGCCGGCTATCTCGTCTGTGCGCTCTCCACATTGATGTGGACACCCTTCTCGCCGTCATGTTCCAAATGTACGAAAGCGGATCCGTGCCGCCGTAGAACAGAGGCGCGTTATCCGGAACTTTACCGGATTCGTTGTGAGGCATGGTGGAAAGAGGAGGTGAAGCCATGAGTTCCGTCAATCCGCTCAGTGCCGAGTTCCTGTATGAGCTCTATGCCACGGCGCTGTGCCAGGAGCAGCTGTGCGCTGTCCTTTCCCGCCACATGCGCAAGGAATACCTTCCGGACCGCTCATTCCAACGGGTGCAGGAGGCTATTGCCGCACATTTCAGAACCTACAAGACACCGCCGTCATATGCCGTACTGGCACAGACTTTCCATGAGGATTACGATGCCATTGAGTTGATAGATACCTTCCGGGAGTATGACGAGGGCCAGAGTTCCGAAGTGATGATCGACATGCTGGAGTCCTACATCAAGGGTGTCCGGTTACAGTCGGTCTATGCGGAAGTGGGAAAACTGTATAACGAGAACAAGCAGGACAAGGCGGAAAAGGCATTGCGCGGGTATGCCGAATGGCTGGCGGGCTTTACACTGAAGAGTACCTCGTTCATTGATGTGGCGGAGACCTTTACGGAGCGCTTCCAGCGGAACCGCCGCCGTGAGGAGGAAGAGGAACGCTCGGCATCACCACGTGTGTCCCGGTTCTATATCCCGTTTCTGGACGCGCTCAATGCCGGGCGCAACCTGCGGGGGCAACTGACCTGCTTTCTTGCCAGTACCGGTGTGGGGAAATCCCATATCGCCAAATGGATAGGTGTCAGGGCGGACATCGACGACGGGCTGCATGTGCTGCACTTCCAGCTGGAGGGGTCCGAGGAGGAAGCGTTGAACGCCTATTCGGGAGGGCTGGTTTCCAAGAACGCCTATTATTACGAACGGGGAAAGATCTCGGATACGGAGATGCGCCATCTGGAAAAGCTGGTGGCATCGTATGCCGGCAGCATCACGGTACGCAGTTATCCGCGTTTCAACGCCCAGGTATCGACGCTTGACATCAAGAACGGAATCTCGGAATACCGCAAACTCAAAGGTCACAATCCGGACATCGTCATCGTCGATTCGATGGATCTGCTGACAGACGCCAACCGCCGTTCATGGGGTGCCGACCATGAACGCGCAAAGCGTATCGCCGTGGCCAATGACCTCAAGGACCTGGCGGCGGACGAAAAGGTATGGATGGTCGTGACATATCAATCGACCATTGAAGACCGTGAGTGGCTGAATGACGAAAGGAATGTACTGACAGAGTACAACTGTTCGGAGGCCAAGGGGCTGGCACGCCCATGCACGCACCTTATTTCGCTCAACCAGTCATCAGCCGAACGCAAGGAGAACATGATGCGCCTGCATGTGGCCAAGAGCCGCTTTTTCAAAAAGGGCGATACCATCAAAATAGCGACGGACTATGACAACGAGGTGTTCTATGACGGGCAGAGGACGCTGAATCTGAACAGGGAATAAAAAGGCGTTCAAAATGAAAGTTCAATAGCAGATAGTTTTATTCCTGTGAAAATGAACTGCAAAAGGCAGACCAATCTCCCCCATATAGAGAAGGCTATGCTCCCAGTTCTTCCGGTCGGTCAGCCCGCCAGGCATGCTGTACAGAGTTCTGTAACCGGCTGGTAATAGCGGTACGGGACTGCCGCCGGAAACCGCTTCATTCCGGGTAACGGAGGGTGATTACGGCATGCCCTTTTTCATAGCGTACCCTAAGTCCGAGCTTCTCCAGTTCCTCCCTGATAAGGGACTCCTCGAACCCTTCGGACATGAATCTTTCCCTGAGCAGGCCGGTGATATTCTTCGTTCCGCTACTTCCGGAAAGAAAATCCTCCACCCACTGGCGGAAACTGCCACCCGTACGCATCAGGTTGTAGCGTCTAAGACAGAAATTCTCCACACTTTTCAAATCGAACTCCTTATAGGACAGCAGGGCGCAGAGAAGCGGCCCATTGGTGTCATCCTCCCTGAATTCCGCCGTCAGCACGCAGACCGGTATGCCTGTCCCGCTATCGGGTCTGTAATAAAGCCGGATGTTTTCCCTTATATACAGCCCCGTGGCGTATGTCATGCCATCCGGGGATTCCGTCATGACGGGAAACGCCTGCCATCCGGAGTCCCCTTCCCGTTTCAACAAGGTTATTGCCGGTTTACCGGACTCCCCGTCTGATGTGGAGTGTGACCTCATCGTTCCGTTGGTCTTTTTCCATCCGAGAAACCGCAGACAGTTCTCTATATCCCTCAGATGCCTTTCTCTTGCTGAATTCCCATTAAGATACGGACGAAGCGTATCCACGATTTCGGACCAGTCCTCGTTTGTCTTCATATACTATTTGTTAACAAATTTCATTAAATACAGTCGTTTTGTAATTGAAATATAGCGATTTTATTCCGACCGGTTAAATAAATTCCCTAAAAAATCATGGAAAGAGCCACTCATGGAATCTCCCTGAGGTCTTTCCGGATTTCGGTACAGTCTGTATGTCCTTGGGGCAGACGTGAAATCTTGCCGGGCTTTTGTCCGTCCTTTCGTGCGGAGTCTGCCGGCAGGTTCTTATTGTACGGATTTTTTTTGATAATACATGGGGATTTCCTCTATTATATCCCCTTTCGTCGGATAAGTTCGCGGTATCCTGCCATGAACCTCTGCTCGGGAGAAGGCCTGTTCCCACTGCCCCCCTTGTTATCCGCACCAGCACCCGCCACGACATGCGGGCAGGTTTTTGTCCTGCCTTTTAAGGCATGGAGGCTCCCTCTCCTGTTGCGGTAGTGTGCGATACCCATTTCCGTCTTGAGAAAGCGTATCAAGACAGTATGAAATTTATGAGGCGTTTTTAAACTTTAGCCCTTGTACTCCAGCTATACCTTTTATATGGAACTGTCTGTACAGGAATATCAATATCTGGTTTCGGAGATAACCCGTGAGACGGGAGCCAAGCGGGACGGGAGCGGCAAGAACCTTATCGTTCCGCGCTGTCCGTTCTGCGGCAAGCAGGGTGGTAAGTTCGGTATCTATATCGGTAAGGAAAACGTCCGACACAGACCGTTCATGGCACACTGTTTCTCCTGCGGGGCGTCCACCCGTACACTTGCACAGTTATTGGCGGCTATCGGACGCATGGACCTGATGGTTTCCGAAACAACAGACATCTCGGCACCGCTGAACCTGCACCTGCTGGAGGAGGACGAGGCGGAAGAGATAGACGACGAACTGGTGCCGGTCGAATTGCCGGACTTTTACAAGCGCACTTTCCGGCATCCGTATTTGCAGCGGCGCGGTTTCTGTTTCGACGATTACGAGTATTTCCCGGTCGGGATAACCGGCAGGCTCAATCCGCGGTATGCCGACTATGTAACTTTCCCGGTCATCGACTGCGGTATGGTTGTCGGATATGTTTCACGCCATATCTGGCCAAAAGAGGCGATAGACACCTACAACCGCAAAACGAAATACAAAGGTGAATACAAGATACTTCGTTATCGGAATTCCACAGAAAACGATTTTTCCAAACTTCTTTACAACTATGATGTCGTCCGTAAGGACGGTACCGATACGGTCATCGTTGCAGAGGGCGTTTTTGACGTCATCGCGCTGACGCGAAAACTTGAACTTTACGACAACCCGCATATTGCCGCCGTAGCGACTTTCGGAAAGAAAATTTCCGATGTGCAGATTTACAAGCTGCAATCGAAGGGCGTGAGGACTGTGGTTATTGGATATGACGGTGATGCCGTCGAGGCGGTCAAACGGGCTGCGGAACGGCTGAGGCCCTACTTCGAGGTGTTCATCGCAGACATAGCGGATGCCGATAAAGACTGGGAAGAACTGGCGGAAACGGAGGTCTACGGCATCTTTGCCTACCGTTTGCTGTCTGTCCTTGAATACAAACTCAAAAAAGTACAGGAAAGATGATACAGGAACTGCTCGCATGGCTTGATACACAACGGATTTCTTATATACCGGTTGACACGGAGGTGGTGGACATACCCGGGTTCGGACGGCTGTTCACGGCTGACCTGTCAGGTGTGGAATCCATTTTCCGCAGTGACGGCGATAAACTTGTCTTCAATCTGATGGAGAATCCGGCAGTATTGATGGAGGAGGGAATCTACCATGTGGCTTTTCCGTTCGGATATAACTGGTACTATTACGACCTTCGGGAAGAATTCCGTTTCAATCTGTTGAAATACATCGGCCGTCCCGGGCCTCCGGCACATGACATTCCGTTTGTGAATCTTGGTGTCCATACTTCTTACGAACTGCTGAACGCCTGTGGTTCCCTGGAGGATTTATGCCGCAAGGCAAAATGGTCAGGACATACGGCGGTCGGCATTTGTGACCGTAATACAATGGCCGCCACACTCAATTTCCAAAAAGAATGTGCCAAAAACGGGCTGAAACACATCTTCGGCTACTCGCTGACAATGATTCATGAAGAAGAAGCCGTAAACCTGAAAATGTATGCCCTGAACAATGAGGGGCTCCACAACCTGCTGCGCATCCAGTCCGCCGTGATGGTGGTTTCGGAAAACAATACAATCCGTTATGAACAGCTGCTGATGTATGCCGCAGGGTGTGTACCGGTCTTTGCCACCCGATCTGTCTATTGGATGGCCGGACACCCTAAGCAGGTGGAACGGATCCGGAAAGGGTCCGAAGCGGTTTATTACCAGATAGACGCCAACGAATATAAGGCGGACCGTATTGACCGGGAGCAGCTGGAAGCCCTTAAATATTATTTCTGTAATTGCTATGATACCGGGAGGGATCTGTTTACAGTAGAACCGATCCTCCTTCCGGATTGCTATTACATGGATAAAGATGATGCCGCTTCCAAAATTATAGTGAACAAAATTGCTGCAGGAGCCGCACATGAACAAAGCGGGGAACAATATTTCAAAACGGCGGATGAACTATATGACACGCTCCGTCCGCTTTTCTCCGAGAAATGGGACTTCGATGCCCTGTTCGGGCGTATGTGCCGCCCTACGGTGGAGATTGCAGAACGGGCGGAAGCCGTGTTCGAGACCGGACGGATGTTCATGCCCGAATACCGTATGCGTCCCGAAGAAGTGGAACGGTACGGCAATCGCCGCACGATGTTTCTCCGGCTGCTTGATGAAGGGTTGAAACGAAAAGTTCCGGATATGGAACGCTACCGGAAACGGCTGGACGAGGAAGTCTATATCATCGAGTCAACCGACAACGTGGATTATTTTCTTGTACAGTGGGACATGGTGCGTGAGGCGCACCGCCGGGGTATTGCAACCGGTATCGGGCGTGGCTCCGCCGGCGGATCGTTGGTCTCCTACCTGTTGGGTATTACCTCCATCGACCCGCTGAAATACGACCTGATTTTCTCACGTTTTCTTGTTCCGGAACGCTGCGGACTGGTTTGGAAAGACGAGATAACGGTACTGGCTCCGGACATTACGCTTAACAAAGGCGAACAATATGTGGAGATACAATCTGAAAATAAAATTTATCGTCTCTGTGCGGATGCCCGTTTGAGGATTCTCCGCGGCGGGGAAGAAAAAACAATATATGCCGGTGAATTGATTTGCGGTGACGAAATTCTTTTTGACCGCCGAGATTGTTTGTGGAACTTAAAGGAACTCGAAACCCATGAATCCGACTTACGAACACCGCCGTCCCTATGACGGCTGCGACCTTTACCAGGGTGACGCCCTCGAGGTGCTGCCCCTACTGGCAGGGCAGGGCATCGTTGCCGACATGGTATTGTCAGACCCGCCATATGGTACGACACACTGCCGCTGGGATGCCGTGATAGATATTCGGGGGATGTGGAATGCCATACAAAGCGTATCTGCCCCCGGAACTCCCATACTGCTGTTCTGCCAGCATCCTTTTACCAGCATATTGGGCTGTTCCAATCTTGAAAAGCTGCGTTATGAATGGATCTGGGAGAAGACACAGGCGACAGGTTTTCTCAATGCCGGGCGTATGCCGATGAAAGCGCACGAGGACATTCTCGTGTTCTATGACAGGCTGCCCAAATACAACCCCGTCAAAACGGACGGGCACCGGTGCAAGATCGTAATGGCCGACCACCGGCGCAAGTGTGACAGCGGGGAGATATATCGGAAGCATGACAATTACCGGGACTACATCTCCACGGAACGCTATCCGCGCAGTGTATTGAGATTCAAGACGGACAAGCAGAAGTCCTGCCTGCACGCGACACAGAAACCGGTTGCCTTGCTGGAATATCTGATACGCACCTATACCGACGAGGAGGACCTCGTCCTTGATTTTGCGATGGGCAGCGGCAGTACTGCTGTCGCCTGCAGGAACATGGGACGGCGCTTCATAGGCGTGGAGATAGACCGGGATATTTTTCAAACAGCATATAACAGAATAGCCAATGACTGACACCCGGGAAATCTGGGTGGATATCAAAAATTATGAAGGGAAGTATAGAATCAGCAACAAGGGGCGCATCAAGAGCCTGGAACGGCAGGTATCGCATGGCGGTATCACCCGGACACAGCCTGAACGGATCATGAGCCATTGGTGCGGGACCACCTCATATTACGACTGTGTGCGGCTTTATAAGGAGGGCGTCGGGACAAAATTCTCCGTACACCGTCTCGTGGCACAACACTTCCTTCCGGAATGGAATCCAAAGTTGGAAGTGAACCATATTGACGGTGACCGATACAACAACACCGCGAACAATCTGGAAATGTGTACGCACCAACGGAATATGGAACACGCCATTGCGGGCGGGTTCAAACAGGATTATGGAGAGAAAAGTGTGAACGCCAAACTGACGAACGCACAGGCGGAAGAGATACGGGTGAAGTATTTCTCCGGCAAAGCCTCACAGAATACCCTGGCAAAACAGTACGGCGTCAGCCGCCAGACGGTAAGCGCCATTGTTCGATATAAGAAGTATATAAGATGAAAGTGACTCACATTAAAATCAGGAAAGCGGATACCCCTTTGACTGTCATGGATTCGTTCGTTGACAGAGGGCTGACGGAAGGCGGACACGCGTCCTTGCCCGATATCGATGTCGATTACGCTTCCGACCGGCGGCAGGAGATCAAGGACTATCTGGAAGAACGTTACAATGTGAATGGCCGCCAGCGTGTGTTCTCGGCTGGAACCTTTACGACCATGAAGCTCAAGGCAGCATTGAAGGATGTGGCGCGTGTGCACCGCGTGCCGCATGCCATCGTGAACTATATCACAGCCATGATAGATGACGGTACGGACTGGACGGGGCTGTTCATACAGGCGACGACAAACAGGAAACTACGTGAGTTTATCCAGACCTATCCGGAAGTCATTGAAGATGTGCGCGGGTTGCTCGGACAGCCCAAGGCCGCATCCATACATGCTTCCGCAATTATAGTGACACCTGATGCCCGGGACGGCAGACCGGCCGAGTGTTTCGATTACCTGCCTGTCCGAAAGATGGACGGTGCATTGGTGTCGGAATTCGACGGCTACTCGGTCGATGAGATCGGGCTGCTGAAGGAGGATGTGCTGGCGACAAAGGAGCTCGCCAAGCTCAGCGCCGTCATCGCATTGGCCAACAGTCATTTCGGACAGGAACTGTCCATAGGACGTATCACACAGGAGATGCTGGAAGATGGCAAGACGTACCGGCTGCTCGCTGAAGGCAACACACAGAATGTTTTCCAGTTCTCTTCACCCGGCATCACCCGCTTCATTCAGGATGTGCGGCCAAAGTGCATAGAGGACCTGATTGCCATCAACGCCCTGTACCGTCCCGCCACGCTCGACATCGGGGCCACGGAGGATTATATCCGTTTCCGGCGGGGAGAAGTGGCGCCGGTCTATGACTACGGCTGTTACGAGGCGACGAAGAACACGTTCGGAATAATGTGCTATCAGGAGCAGTTCATGTCCATAGCCCACACGCTCGGCGGCTTCGACCTCGGCAAAACCGACCTGTTGAGAAAAGCCATCGGCAAGAAGAAGGCGGATCTGATGGCTACGCTCAAGGTCGATTTCATTACGGGGGCTGTCCGCAATGGCTGCCCGGACTATGAAGCGGAAGAAATCTGGCACAAGATAGAGGTGGCCGGAAAATATTCGTTCAACCGTTCCCATGCCGCAGCCTATGCCCTGACTGCCTACTGCGGGGCTTGGCTCAAGGCCAATTACCCGTCGGCATTCTATACCGTAGCATTGCAATGGGCGGATGACAAGGAAATTCCCCCGCTGATGGCGGAGATGGAACGTTGCTCGTCAGCCAAGATCGTGCCGCCGGACATCAACCGCTCGGGAACGGAGTTCTTCACCGACTACGCTACCGATGAAATATTCTGGTCGCTTACCCGTATCAAACAGATGGGTGTCAAGACGGTGGAACACATCGTTACGGAACGTGACCGGAGCGGGGCGTATACCGGCATTGAGAACTTCATACACCGCATTTTCCGTTACAAGCTCAAAAAGTACAGCTATTGGGATGACCCGGACAACCCGGAGGAGGCGGTGAAAGTGCCCGTAAATGCCCGTCATGTCAAGCACATGGTCCTTGCCGGATGTTTTGACCGCGTGGAAAATGTCGGGGCGGTTACCGAACGATGCGCCCTGCTCGAACGTGCCGCCAGGGAACTGGGATTTTCTCTTTCCGAAAAAGACTTCCCCCCGGATATGCGTGAGAGGCATTTCTTCTGGTCGCAACAGCAGATTGCCGTATCGGGCATCGGCAGTATTGATTACCGACGCATCTTCGACAACTCGGAAGCCCGTAAACAGGTCAGGGGAAAAGCCTCTTACCTGACACTGGACGAGATGGCGCTGGATGAAAACGACGGCCGGAAGGTAACGGTCTGCGCCACGGTCGTGGAGGTCACGGAGCATACTTATAAGGACAGGGAAACGGGAAGCCGGAAACGTTTCGCCAAGCTCACACTCTCACAGAACAACCGCATTACCGAATGTGTCTGCTGGAACGACTACTACATGGAACACCGCGCCGAAATACAGACTCTCAAGGGCCGGGTGGTCATTCTCACGGCTGTCGTCCGTTACAGTGATTATAACGGATGCAATACACTCCAAACCTATAAGAACTCAATGTTATTCATTCAATCCTAAGACATGACACCAAAAACAGAACAGAAAGTATATGTGGGAATCGGGATGGATTTTGAAACCGGCGGTCTGGACTGCCGTGAATGCGCCTGTACCCAGATCGCCCTGCAAGCCGTCCGTTTCGACACCTGGCAGGTGTTCGACCATTGCCAGGCATATATCGCCCCCTATGGCAAGGCGGATGCCGGACTGCCCCGTCGCAAAGTGTTACGAACCCGCCACGAACAGGTGAAGGAAGCCGGGGTTGTCCCCATGAAATATGAGCAGACAGCATTGGACTATTCCGCCATCACAATGGAAATGTTACGTACACAAGGGGTGGATATGAAGACGGCGGCCGGAGAAATCATCGCCTTCGCCAAACGTAGCGCCTTGTCGAAAGGCAACCAGTGTAAACCTATACTGATCGGACAGAATGTCACTTTTGATATCGGTTTCTTACAACAATTGATGAACTATGCCGGGCTGGTTGCCGAGTTTGAAAAAACTTTTGCCGGAACGAAGGACTATTACGGTAATTTCCAGCCCCACTATATCGATACGCTTACAGTAGGGAGGCTGGCATTTGCAGCCGATCCGGAAGTGACTTCTTACAAATTGGAGCTGATCGCCTCCCGATTGGGAGTGGAATTGAATGATGCACATGATGCGGCTGCCGATGTAACGGCCACACTTGACATACTTGGTATCTATACCTCCCGGTTACGTCATGTGGAAAGGGGAGCAATCACAATACAGACAAAAGAGAAAACCCGTAAACACTTTAAAATATGATGACGGATATCAATAAAAAAGATGCGAAAGACATTCAGCAGGGCCCGATTCCGGAAACCATCACGTTTCATACTGCAGACCGTATGACATATGGGGCATTAGGTTATGACGGCAATGAGCTTATGGCGTTTATATCGGGCTATGACCTTGAAATTAAGTTCAATTTGCGGATTATAAATTCACTGGCGGATGCCGAGGCGTGTGCCGACGCGCTGGCACAAGTGTTTTATGAAGCACTGATGGAACAATTAATTAATGAGAAAGCGGATTTTGTAAAACCTCATCACTGGAAACCCGCTACTCTTTCAGAAAAAGAAGGAAATGAAATCAGACAAGATAATGGACATGCCGGATAAACCGGAAGGAAAGCCACTTACAGAACAGGAACTGCAATTTTGCAACCTCTATGTGAATGGCGGCCTGGAATATGCGGGACGACCGAAGAAATGTTTCGTGGAAGTGTTTGGGGAGAATGCGGTAAAGAATCCTAATGCTTCCGCCAACTACCTGATGAACAAGCCCCATGTATTGGCACACATCAGGACATTGCTGTCTTCGGAACGCTTTGAAATGGAAACAATGGCCGTGAAACTGCAAGTGACCGAAACCCTCAAAGCCGTCATGGACGAGGCGGCCACTTCGGACTATACGGACCGTTTCGGAGTCCCCCTCTCTCCTGCGGCACTTAGGGCCGTGTCGGTCAATGCCGCCAAGGCGCTGATGGAAATTTTCCCCATCAGGCACAAGGAAGAGAGCCGCTTGCGCATAGAGGGTAATGACGGCAATGTGATTTTTAATGTAATTGTACCCCAAAAAACGACAGAAGATGACCAGAGGGAAGCATAAGATTGACAAACAGGAGATAGCCTGGTGGACTTATCTGGCAATCATGGTCGCATTGATTGTCTATGGATTTTGGGATAGCACGGCGGCAGAACTCCTGCTCAGGGCTATCAAGGACGCATACACTCTTTTAATGGAATAATTATATGGAACAATTCAAGGAATTTGTAATAAAGTACTTCAAGGTTATTGTAGTGGTACTATCGTTTTCACTGACGCTGTACATACAACATATCAACAACACGGCGCAGATTGCCAGGTTGGAAACGAAATGTGCCGGTATGGAGACCGAAATCAAAAACCAGTATGACCGTATTAACGCCATGAAACTGGACAAGTCTGTTTTTGAGGCCACCATGATGCAGCTCAATACTTTACAAAATGATCTGCATGAAATTCGCGCGGATATCCGTGAACTGCTCAAATGCCAGGGACCGCACAAATAGAAACATTTAGGAAAGACCTGTTATGATAAAGAATGCATATGTCACCATCATCTTCTCGCCCGAACTCTCGCAAATGAGATTGGACGAGCTGATTGGTCGCCGTGGTATGGTCGTAGAGGACCTCTCACAAAACAGAGAGACGAATTATGGCGGTCTTGTACTGTTGGAAGAAACTTATATGGATGAATTCCTGTGGTTCATCCCCGAAGAATCCATATCTTATGAATAAATTAAATGGAATATTATCAACAGCCCTTCTTCTCCTCGGAGGGATTGTCTGGCTGCAACACAGACATGCGGTATATCTCACTGAGGAACGCGACCGTTTCCAAATGAACAATACTGCGCTGCTTTCCTGTATGAAAAGGATGCAGATCGATTCTGCAACGATGGCCCTTGAAACAAAAGTATTGCGACTTACTGTGGATGAATACAAAGAGTACCGGGCCGAAGACGCTGAAACCATCAGGAGGTTTGGAATCAAAATCAAGAAACTCGAAGCAGCCGCACGGCATAAAATAGAGGTAAGGGTACCGGTTGATGCCAGTATCCGGGATACACTCATTATCCGTGATTCCATTTTCCGGGTCAGACAAAAAGTGGAAATGGTAACGCCACATATACAACTGACTGGTTTGATTGAGGACAGACATCTCAGAGGGGATATAAAAGTGCCAGTGACTATCCATCAGGCTGTGTGGGTGGAATACAAAGGCTGGTGGCTTTGGAAACGGATTAAAGCAATACGACAAACCATATCAAGCGACAACCCGCATGTGGAGATTAAATATTCAGAATATATAAAATTTTCTTCTTCATAAATGTGTATAAAATTTGGCATTTGTACATTATCTATAAAAATCTCGTTATATACTAATCTACTGATGATAAAAATATAACAAATCTGAATACAATCGGCTTAAGGATACTGTCAGAACTGACTTCCGTATAAGGAACGTCTCTGTATTCGTCTTCGATTTTCTAATATAAAATTGATATTATTAAAACGAATAAAGATATGGGGTAAAAAAACAAATAATAGGACTGAAAAGGCAATAGATATGGATTATCAGACAATTACATTTGCAAAATAATTGCTATAAAGTAACTTTGATTATACTCAGGAAAAGAATATGAGACTATTATGTATGAACGGGCATTCATCCGATTTAAATGAACAAATGGATTCTGACTTTGGATTTGGTTGTTACCGGCTTGACAAGGATGACATATACCGGGTTGATAACAATAAATCATCATGCACTCTTTTCATGATTGAGGGTGATGTAAATTGCGATTTGGGCGAAAGCCAAGGACTACGGATTGTACAGGGCCGGATGATGTTCATTCCCCAAAACATGAGAATCCGGATAAGGGCTACGACCTGTTCAGAATGCATTCTCTTGTTCTGGAACAAGAATATGAGTATTTGTGACAAATTATTTTTAAGATCATTGTCCATCCTGGATGCAACAACAGATACGGATGATATGATTATTCCGATTAAAAGACCTCTTCTGGAAGTGTTGGGATCTGTCAGAACATATCAGGAAACAGGATTATTGTGCAGGCATATGCACTTGCTGAAACAGCAGGAACTGTTTGTTGTATTAAGAGGCTTTTATACCAAGAAAGAATTGACGGCTTTTTTTGCTGCATCAGCTGAGGCCAGACAACGGTTTGAGAGGTTTGTTCTGGAGAACTATAGGAAAGTGAACTCTGTCAAGGAGTTTGCTGGTTTATATTATGTTTCAGAACGAACTTTCAGCCGGAAGTTTCATTCTTGTTTCGGAGAAAGTCCCTATAAATGGATACAAAAAAAGAAGGCGGAACAAATAAGGGAAATAATCAGAGATTCAGAATTCTCCTTAAAAATAATAGCCAAACAATTCGGGTTCAGTTCGCTCGCCTATTTCACGACATATTGCAAAAGAGTATTGGGAGTGTCTCCCAGCCAGTTGAGGAGGAAAAATAACCGAACTGACAAATGATTGTCTATTCGATTATACATTAAAACCTGTTGGTGGAATTAAATTGATAAAAGATTTATATATAAAAAGTTATATATATTATTGATATTTAGCAGATTAAAGATGGGAAAACTTTTAATGGACAAATATCGTATGCACAACCTATATACAATATTCGCAAAAATCCTGAACATATGTAAGCAAATAGCCGGAAATTTAGTATGAATCAAGAAATGTACCAAGACGAGGAGTTGTTCCCTAATTCTCAGACCTTGAAATAGTGGCATTGAACATGACATCAGAGGCTGTTGGTATTGACAGTGAGTCACTGTTGTTTGCAAAGCTACAAAAGTATAGGGTTGAAATTCCCAATCTCCCGCAGACAATACAATGACAGACGTAAAAATACTTATCCCCTATGCAATGAAATCCGAAAAAGAATGGCTTCAGAAATGGATAGAGGTGAGGGTTATTTTTGCATTGATTCGAAGCCGATAGAAGTATGTCGTTTTGCTCGTTCCAAGCGTTGCAGTATGGGAAAGAAGGATTTTGAGAAAGCACCTTTAATCGGATACTGCGCATCACAAGGCATGTATTATTACGGATATAAACTCCATGCGATCTGTGGGTTAAGTGGAGTCATCCATTCTTTTGACCTTACCAAGGCAAGTGTGCATGACATTCATTATTTGAAGAATGTGAAGGTGAACTATAGTAATTGTACAGTCATAGGGAGCAAAGGATATATAAGTGCCCAAGTACAATTGGATTTGTTTGAAACAACCAATATCAGATTGGAGGTACCATACAGGTGCAACTAGAAAGAATGGAAGCCGACATTTCCAGCTTTTGCCAAAGCGAGAAAAAGAATCGAAACCCTATTCTCGCAATTGTGTGACCAGTTTATGATTATGAGGAATTATGCGAAAGATACAGACGGATTGTTTACCCGGATTGTCGGGAAGATTAGCGCACTTACAATCCTCCAATATATTAACTACAAAAATGAAAAAACTATTGGCAGAGTTAAATATGCGCTATTTTAATTCCGCCAACGGGTCATCTCTTGTATTAAGTGAGAATCATCACTTTCCATATCAAATATTTTATCGAGCCCCCTATCTGCTTGCTCCCATAAAGTATACGCTCCTTCAAAACCCAACTGCTGAAAATAAGTAAATCTTTCATTTTCTGTCATGTTTTTAAGCTGCCGGAGCGTCTCGCTATACGCTTCATCTCTAAAATGAAGAACTGGCATATTCAAGTACTCACTAGCACTTCCCGTTTCTTTTACCCACATATCCATTGTTGAAACCTCAACATCTGGTATGGTTTCTTGTGCAGAACCGATAAATTCATTTTCGCTATTCCATTTTCACAGTGTATGATTTTGTATTAAACAATTATTTTATTTAAAAGGCTTTACTTTAACAGTAACCTTTTCCGTTTTATTAGCATGGTTATAAAACACATTACTACAACTTTGAAAGATGATCAAACATCCGAACAATACAAATACTATTTTCTTCATAAATGATACTTTTTATTTAAACAATCCATATATTATTTCTTGTAACAATCCACCAAAATCCATTTCCACTTTATGCTTTTTAAATTTATAGTAAGGCTTTAAGATAGGAGTAACTCCCCCACGTTCAAAAGGATATTCACGATAACCCCTTATACCTAATTCCGTTCCAAAAGAATCCGTTATATCGAAAGCAACACTGCCTCCGTAGTCATTACGGCTGAATGAAGTAACAGGAGTAAATAAAAAACCGCCAAATACATGCAAACTCATTCGGGAATTAAAGGAATAAGAAAGTTTACCCGATATACCAAATGTTTCATCCACATGGCGAGGAGTACTCAACTTCATTGCATGCAATGCAACATCAGCAAATAAATTATCTGACAATGATTTGTTATATCCAATAGCAGCATAGTTAAAAACACCAATACCAATTAAATTCATTTGGCGTCCCATGCCGTAAACGTGACCATTCCACAATGGGGCTATTACCCCCGACACATTATATTCCCCTTTATGTAAAGGACTTTGGTCTGTGTAAAAAAACGGCCCACCCTTCTTGAATTGAAGAGTAACACCGGAATTTGCAAAAATAACAGAATTTTGATATTCCCAAATAGGATATTTAACCGAATCAACTGCAAAATCTTTGTGAAAACGCAAATACCGTTTTCTCACAGGATTCATATCAACCCACTTCGATTCTTGACAATACATCCCAAGAGGACACATGATGATCCAAAACAAAACAAATACTGCAAAACGAATTAATGTAGTCACCTTTCTATACATATTGATTTTCATCATTGTGCCCAAAGCATGAAAATAAAAGCATCACACACAAGGGCTGTAAATAAATCCACTGTCAATTTACATTTCTGCGATATTTATTTAAATGAACAATTAGGATTTTTGTACGATCTTTTTACATAATCCTTTAACAGATAGCATAAACGAAAAAACTATTACAAAGCATTTTGTATAATATTCCTGTTCGAATAAATCAATAAGCAGTGGGATTATAATGAATGTTGATAGACAAAAGATCATTATCAGAGTGCTTTTTTTCATGTTTTGGCAAAAAATAGCAACTCCTACTAAGGCACCGCTCCACCCATCTAAAGCAGTTCCCGATACTGTACCGATAACAGGTAGTGTGACAGTACCAACTCCTGCACCACCAACCGCACCCTTTCCGGATTATCCATTGAAATATTTATCACTTCTTGAAGGTATCTCGCAAAAAGAACATGATTAGAGCCACACATTTCTTCAACTGTGTCATCGGAACATGAACATGAAATTAAAAACATAATTGGCAAAATCAATAATATACATACTGTTTCATAATTAATATAATTAAGGTTAATACTGAATATGTTAAAAATCAAAAGTACCATGTTTATAAGAGGAGCGAGAAGGTTTATAATAATCCTCACCCGGGGTCTGGGGTTGTATGAAATCCTGTCTGAATACTTCTGTAGGATTATCTGTAATTAAATTTGCATCATGGGTGTATATGTTAAAATAACACTCTGGATCTGTTTTTTGGTTATATGGTCCTTCTCCCACAAAAGTAAATTTGTAGAAACCGATCTTTTCCCCGTCTTTTCTGACCGTAAGATACCGGACATTACCAGTACTTATCGTTTTAAATCTCAATCCATTTAATGATGAATATCCCTCCTCTATAAAACATTCATTCAAATAGAGTTGTTTTTTGCAAGTAAAAGGCAATTCAAATTTTCCACCTTCAGCTGGTAGAACAAAAGGATTCTGTTCCGAATGGATTTTATACACAAATGTCAACTTCCCTTTATCTATAATTAGGGGAATTTTGTCTACTTTTATACCATTAATAGTAGAGTAAGAAATCTGTAGATCACCATTCAAAATTTTATCTTCCTTATTAATATTTGAGGTTATATTTAACACAACTTGATTACCATTTATTTTTGTCTCTATATCAGAAAAAAGAGTTTTATCAAATTCTATCGAAACATCCTTGGGAATAATCGGAACCTCTGAATCTAAAATATCATCTATCAATGTTTTTTGAATAATTGTAAAAGTAATAGTACGTTTCTCCCCCAAACAACTAAATGGTTTAGATACGTTCTCACTTGGCAGCAACTGATATTCAAAAATTTTATTATTTTCTTCTTTTTCACAGGAAAATAATGCCAAGGAAACGAACAGAAGAATGAATATTTTTTTCATGTTAATACAATTTAGTTTTTTACAAATTAAAGGATTTTTCCTGTACAATAAAATACCTATTGATTGGTATTTTATTACAAATAACCATTCAATTTCATTATTATGCCCAAAGCATGAAAATAAAAGTATAACATACAAGAGTTTTAAACAAATCCACGATCAACACAATAAAATAAATCGTTTTTGCATCTTTGCGATATGCATTTATGCAAAATCATACAAATTTACTTATCAGTAAAATACCCATTAATTAGTATTTCATTGACAAAATGAAATGTACTTTAAAAGCCAAAAGTTATATTCAATTCATTACCTAAATGCCTATCCAATATAAATAATGCGTTTAGCACCAAGAAACAAACAGAATAACACAAAATCAGCCTTTAAAGGAATGTATTACTATTATAAAAGACAGAATTATTCGGGAGATTCCCTACTCTAAAAAAGTTAAAGAAAGAAAATGATTTAAATAAATATTAGTATAATAATGTCATCAACGACACAATATCCAATTTGTAAATTATACAATAAACAATAGTTAAGAAACCAAAGACTGTGCAAAATCAAACAAGTAACAAAAGAATAATACGTTAAATAAAGAAAAAAAATACCCAATTTTACTTTTTAGGGTTTAAAATTGGATGTCACTCTTGCAAACTTCTTATTATCAGTATTTATTATGGAGTACATTCCTGTACAGTTGGGAAGCTATATGTTTTCTTCACTTCCCAAAAGCTGCGTAGTAGCTCGGAAAACTCATTAGCCAGCATATCAAGTATTTTTTTGATCAGATGAAACTTGTCTCTTTTCTGAATTGCACCCGGAAGGCAACGGCTTATGGCATCGGCATAAGTGGCGGACTTGCCTCTGGTAACAAACTGTATTTATTGCTTTTCTAATCAATAGCTATCCAACTCTTCACCCGAACAGCAGTCCAGCAGTGCAATGATCTGATGACTATGTTGATTCACAACCACACTCATATAAGTGTGCCCTTCCTTTTTAGCTGCGTCATCGATTCCTATGGCTGTAGTATGGGAAGTCGTTTTTAAAGATACAGAACTTATTCTGTCTAAAACTTTCTGTTTTTTTCGTCCATAATGGGGAGCTATACCGGCTAAGGACTCGCTGAAAGTGCGTACACAGTGTTTACAACGAAATCTACGGGCTTTTACAAGAAGAACAGTACTCATGTTAAAGCTTTCAGGTGCCTGGATATGAAGGAATAATAACTATGTACGTGTTGGGTTCTCCGGCCGCAATAAGGGCAAACGGAAGTCTTGCGAATACTGGATAAATGAACTGACATGTGATTTCCATGTATCGTCAGATGGTTCTGTTTGAAGCCAAGCGCGACAAGACGGATGGAGACAAGGCTAAAACTTTTATTAGGTTGAAGATTGTTTAATGATTCTTTTTCTTTATTTTTGCCGAAAACGGATATGTTTGGACACATACTAACTAGATGCTTTGGTTAGCTATAAAGTTACTAAAATACAAGCATATATGCTATTTTTATTACTATATAATATATTCATTTATAACTAAATAATAAAATAAAGACAAGGCATATTTAAAAATAAAACAGCACGGAATTTGACGAAGACCCCCGCGCAATTTTCAGCAGTCCACAATGCTGTGCCGTCAAATAACTCGCTTGGTCACAAAGAGTAGTTTTCTACTAAAATATCTGACATCTGATCAAAATATTACCGAATTTTCTCGTAAATGTACCGGGCCAAACCATAAATATATCGGCGGAATCCGGGACGATAGTAGAGTAATTGACTGAACCATTCAAGATGCTTGTCGAATAATTTCACCATAATTCCTACAATAATCATGGATATAAGAGTACCAACACCCACTACCTTCCATTGCCATGTACCAAAGTAGAAATACCCCCAAGCTACCGCTATAACAACCAGAGTGATATCAACCATGATTTTAGCTTTGGCAAATGGAATATCGGTAGCTTTGCCAATTGCTACTACAATACCTTCACCTGGCATAGTGACTGAGCCGCATCGTATCTCTAAAGAGATGCCTACGGCAAGCAGCACGCAACCGATTAGTTGTACCACCACTTTCCATAATATGGTATTACATACTATAATTGATGTAAGCCACATATTAACATCTAATAGGAAACCGAAAACAAAACCAATAATAAATTGGAAAAGTTGCATCCGTGGGAAACCTCGGCGGAGGATGAGAATCTGAAGCCCGATAAAAAGGATGTTCATCATGTAAGTATATTCTCCAATCGTAAATTGGGGAGCCATGCCGGCTTCTCCTGCGAGTGTCATAACAAACGGGATGGCGGCAATCACACTACTGCCTAAATTTGACCGTACACAGAGGGCTACTCCACATGCCATTATGAACAATGACACAATGAGCAATAAATGTTGCCATAAAAACGAGATGATTCTTTCTTTCATGAAAAAATAAAAATTGGCTGCATAATATCGCAGATTATAGGAGATTTATTAAAGTCCTCAATTTGGAGATGACAAAATATTAACAACTATAAAACCTTCTGACATCCATTATCTATTACTATTACTATATTCCTCCCTGCTCTATTTTATAATCTCACCATGTCTTTATTTTATGTTCATGAATATGGCAAGAAAAAACAAGTAACACAGTCCAACATCATTGGACTGTGTTACCGGATATGATTTATTTCCTGTATCCGCATTTAGGACATATACCTTCCTCATTCAGTGCAACACCACAAAGAGGACAGCGTTGAATCTTATTTTTTGTAACAAATTCAGCAGAAGCTGCATTTACTCCGCTTGTGAATGTAATTTTCGCTATATTCAGTTTGTCTTTAAGAAGAGCGTATACGATCTTTATCATGCCCTCCACAGTCATGGTTTCTTTTGTCACCACAAGACGCGCGTCAGGGTATGCCGTGGCCAACTCGGTCTTGAAAGCCTCACCCTTCATTGTGTTTTGAGGATTTCCATTCTTGATACCTTGTTTTTCATATACCCCAAGAATTGCGGGTAAAAGCGGATCGTCCTCCCTGAGAATTAAAGCATGGTCAAAGTTTTTCAGCACATTCCATGCTATTTTCTGGATTTCATTACAAGGATATACCATATTTACTCCCGTATTTATAGTATCCTCCACTTCAATAGTCAGAACACCGGTATGCCCATGAAGATACTGGGCTTCTCCTCGAAAGCCATAAAATCTGTGTGCATACTGTAAATCAAATCTTGTTATACTTCTCATATTAATATTGGTTATTGGTTATTGGTTATTATTTTCACAGCGACAAAAGCTATGAATATTATTATAATGAACTTCTATATCAGATTATCCCCAACGGAAAGAACCAGCTCCCATCAGCATTTGATCTATAAGCTTTTAGAGGCTAATAATATTAAATTAATATCTTCCTGAAATAATCTTCGTTATCTATATTAATTGTCATATGCAAAGTTCGGAAATCGTGACTATTACTCCATGTTCCAAATGGAACCGTGTTTGGTTAATTACAACACAAACAATACATTGTTGGAAACTCAAAATTATCACCAAGTGTGATCTGCATATGATTATAGTAATAATAAAATAAACAGAATTTAGTCCGCTTGCTTTTTTATAGCAGTACAGTTTTGAGGACGGGAGTTTCTGGTAGCCAGATATACGCCCGAGAGAACCAAGACGATTCCGACTATCGCAACTGGGGTCACTTCCTCATGCAGGAATATAGTCGCCCCGACCGTTGTGGCAAGAGGATTCAGATAAAGATAGTTGGATGCCTGTATCGTCCCCAGTTGTTTTACGACAATATTCCACAACAGATAACAGGCAGACGAAGCTATGACACCTAAAAAAAGGAGATTGCTCCACACTTCACTGTCCAGCAATACAGCAGGATCTGTCAATGAGGGCAGAAAAAGGAAAGTGGGAAGAATTGTTATTATGCCATAGAAAAATATTTTTCTGGTGATGAAAGCCGGAGAATATTTCCGGGTGAGACTCCGAATAACAAGACTGTAAAACGCCCACGACAGGGAAGCCAGAAGAGTCAGTAAATCTCCCAAAGGTGATATCCGAAGAATGAAACTTCCGTTGAATATCAGCAAGCCTACACCCAACAGAGCGATAATAGATCCGTATATGAAGCCTCTTGAGACCTTTTCCGTCCGAACGGACAATACGGTCAGAACAGCTGTCAATAATGGGGCCGTACATATGATGAAAGAAACATTTGAAGCCTGTGTCAGCCCCAGAGCCATGTTCTGTAAAAAGAAAAACAGGGAACCACCCAATACTCCGCCACCCACCAGACATAGCTCATCTTTCAGATTACGGGCAAAAAAACGATGGAAGGAGATAGGACACACTGCAGCATAAGCCAGCAAAAAACGGAATAGGAAAATCTCCTGAGGAGACAGACCATGAACTATTAGAACCTTGGTGGAAATAAAAGTCATTCCCCATACCACGACGACCATAACAGCGGTCAGATGATAAAATATATGTTTCATTACAATTAAAATATTTTTAATTCTGATGTACATGCTTTTTTGCTTACAGTCAAATTGATACATATCCAGCTGGATATCCCGGCTCCTTGGAACGGACTTCCATCCATACCAATCTGTATGACAACGGGCTTTTCAATCCACACCTGTTCAAAACATAAGGCCCGGAAGAATATTATTTATACTTCCATACAGTTTGCCGGATGTAAAGAATAGGGAACAGACTTTAACATATTCACATTAAAGCGGCGTGAAAATAATAAAATAATGAAAGGCAAATACGGATGAGATCAGGTGTTTTCAAAATATGTCTCAAATATAGTAGATATTGTCTGCTTTAATAGACTTGAGAAATACATAACCTATCGAAACTTAGAATGGGAAGTCTGATTGTATCCCTAAAAGAAAAATTATCGGTAATTATGAGGTTATCCCTCCTTGTCAACATGTTCCGCTCCGTATCCATATTCCAGAGGGGGTCCTTCGCGTGGAAAGGCCTTCCTGTTTCACTCCCCAACTTGTACGTGTATTATACGGCATCCACTTTTACAAGTTGTGGAGTTTTTTATATTCGTCACGAAAGTTTGCAGGAGATGTCTCTGATTTCTTTTTGAAGAATTTCCCGAAGGATGACTGGTCTGAAAAGCCTAATTGTTCAGAAATCTCCTTTACAGTCAGATCCGTAAAGACCAGCAGGCGTCTGGCATCCGTATAAAGTGCTTCCGCTATATAATTATTCACTGTTTTTCCAGAAACCTGACGTATCACTCTTGACAGGTAGGTCTGGGATACGTGAAGGGAGTCGGCATAGAACTGAAGTTCATGTTCTTTCCTGTAATTCTCAGCCAACAACTTTCTAAAAAGACGGAACAAAGCATCGGAACGCCTGACTCGTCCGGCAGGATGTACATTTTGGCTGTGGAAGATTTCCGTTATTTGCAGTAACAGGAAATTGACCAGCGAGCCAGCCATTTCCGCAGGATGGTCGGAGGTAAGGTAGTGGGACATCAGGTCCAGCGTTTTGCGTATATGTCCGGTATCGCTGTCCTCCAGCCGTAAAACATATGTCGTATGGCTGCTGTTATAAAGCTGTTTGTATACATAGTTTCCTATGGACAGGGAGTCAAAAAAGAAAGGCTCCATGCATAGACCACATGTACCGAAGTCGGAACTTTTTTTCATTAACTCTATAGACATTCTTGGAGCGACAAGAAGCATGTCCCCCTTTCCTACAATATAGGAATGACAGTCAACTACAAATTCTGCCGTTCCGGTTTCCACCAGTATATAAAAGAAAGCACCGGCACGGAACATCTCATTATTGTACTTGTCTAAAAAAAACTCAATGTTCAGGATATAAACTCCTTTATTGTATGTGGTGGCTGTCTGCATTTCCCGCACCAGAGCCGACAATTTTTCTTTCGTATGTTCCATAAACACTAACTATTTCTATATATTTTTTAAATGACCATTTCATCTGTAAACTCGGATAAAAGCCTGACATCCAATGAGCGGATATGGAAAAGGGCAGCAAGATACAAAGAAAAGAGCAGATATACAAAAAACCGAACTATACATGAAGCAATATGTGTAAGTGTTGGAAAATGATGGCACCGGCACCATCAGAAAGATGTCGGGCTGCAAAAAGTGTTGTAATTAACCAGGTTTTGTTCTTTTAAGAACAAGAAGGTCTAGCATAAGCTTACTACCTTTGCAATCAGTAAACCGAGATGGAGGTCTGTGCATGCCGCTATCTCAATTTGTTTAACTATAAAAATATAAAGTAATGAGTAGTATTAAACCTATCAGAGATCCTAAGACGGATCATTTGCTGACACCGGAAAACTCCGCATTGTTAGTCATCGATTATCAGCCCATACAGGTTCATTCCATAGCTTCCATGGACAGACGGGAACTGGTGGAAAATATATCCAATGTCTGCCGTGTGGCCAAAGGGTTCAATGTCCCTGTTATTTTGACTACTGTGAATGTTGCCACCGGTCTTAACCAGCCTACTATCCCCCAGATAAAGAAGGCCCTTCCGGGGCAGCCTGAGATTGACAGGACTTCTGTCAATTCATGGGAAGACAAGGAGTTCCAGGAAGCAGTCAAGGCACTGGGCAGAAAGAAACTTGTGGTTTGTGCGCTATGGACAGAGGTCTGTCTCTGTTTTCCAGCCTTGGATCTTTTGAAAGAGGGCTATGAAGTATATACTATTGTTGACGCTGTCGGCGGAACATCCAGGCTGGCTCATGAAACGGCCCTCAGACGGATGGAGCAGGCCGGAGTTCGGCTGACTTCCGTAACCCAGTATATCTGTGAACTGCAAAGGGACTGGAACCGCAAAGAAACCGTTCCTGTTTTCTTCCAAGGGCTGTTGGATAACGGATCTTTTTTTGTGGAAACACTCAAAGAAAAATAGTATAACAGACAAAAAAAGCATCCAGTTATAAAAGAATGAAAACGGATGTTATCCTTTGTATAAAAGAATAACATCCGCCTTCCTGAAATATCCAGTTTATGAAAAATATTTTATTGTTCCTATTGTTTATGACAGCCGCTAGTATCAATGCGCAGACAGTCATGTGGACTGACGATCCCGAACATACCCGTATCGGTTTTGAAGTGAAGCATGCGGGGCTCTCCTTTGTCAGCGGATATTTCTCAGACTTTGACATTACCGTAAGGCAGAAGAATGGTGATTGCACGAATACGGATATCCGGGTGGAAGTCCGGACGGCAAGTGTGAGCACAGGAGTGGAAGCCAGAAATAAACATCTGCGCTCATCCGATTTCTTTGATGTGGAGAGATTCCCCATGATGGTGTTTAAAAGTACGGAAATGAAGATGCTCGGTACAGATAAAGGGGAGATATATGGAGAGCTCACTCTCCACGGAATTACTAAAAAGGTGCGGTTTGACGTGATGTTAATTGGCAGAAAGGAAAGTCCGGTGTCCGGTAAAGAGACGGCAGGTTTTCGGCTCCAGGGTGTGATCAGATGCTCGGACTTCCAACTAGGTTCCAAATATATTCCGACTATGATCTCGGATAACGTACATGTTGTCGTCGACTGTGAATTCTCACCAAGGCAGGGTGAATTGGATATATAGTCAAAAGCAGACGGCATCTGTATCAGAAATATTTGGCGATACCAACTTAATTATATATTCCGGAGAAAATCCGCTTCGGGATAATTATATTCTACAAACCATTCTTTCATGGATTGAAAAACAATTAATATTAAAATGACAACAATATGAAAAAAAGAAAAGTGACACGGATTGTGAGAGGAAGAAAGACTGTTGACGGGGCAGGTGTACATCTGCGCCGGATATTGGGAGAGCAGACGGTGGTGGACTTTGACCCGTTTCTGATGCTTGACGGTTTTGACTCCACCAATCCGCAGGATTATATAAAGGGATTTCCCTGGCATCCACATCGCGGAATAGAGACCATAACCTATCTTGTCAGCGGAACAATGGAGCATGAGGACAGCCTGGGAAACAAAGGGGTGATCCAGTCCATGGGATGCCAATGGATGACAGCCGGTTCAGGAATACTCCACAAGGAGATGCCGCAGCCATCAGAAAGGATGCTCGGATGCCAACTGTGGGTCAATTTACCTGCTGCAAAAAAAATGGTTCCACCAGCATATAGGGACATTGCTCCGGATGACATCCCGGTGGTGATGTCCGACAAGGCAACCGTCCGGATCTTATCAGGCAGCCACCGGGGGATACGGGGGACTCTGGACAATTCGTATGTTCAGATAACATATTTGGATGTAACTTTGCCCGCTGACGCCTCATGGAAGTACAACGAAGCACGCGATGATGAAAACCTATTTCTCTATTTGCTGGAAGGCTCGCTTTTCCCCGAAGTGAGACAGCAATCTGCGGAAAGTAAGGGTTGTGCCATATTATATTCTGTTCCCGTTCCTGGAGAAGATACGGACGAACCGGTAGAGGTGAAAGCCGGACCGGAAGGCGCACGTTTCCTTTTGTTGTCGGCTCCTCCCCTGAAAGAACCTATTGTCTGGGGAGGTCCCATAGTGATGAATAGCCGGGAGGAACTGGAGGAAGCTTTTAGAGAATTAAGAAATGGAACATTCATCAAATAAACGGCATTATTTTACTGAGGCAACCGTCTCCCCCGGATGAACGGATATAAAATGTATGGTAGGCTTATGACGGCTGTGGTTATATTCCATGCCGTTGCCGACCATATAAAAAAAACGAAAAATACCTATTTGTAGGTATTGTGTGAAGCTATATAATCCACTATCTTTGTAATATGGATGGAATAATGAAAAATAGAACAGCCGTAGCATACCTGCTGTTACTGAGCATGATGCCTTTCTTTTTTGTGAAAGCCTTTCATGTTCATAAGGAGCGTGCATGTATTCATGACGGGCAACAGTTCCCTCATCACGATTCAGCAGATAAATGTGCTATCTGTCTTTTCACTTTATCCTTATTTACCGAAGCGGAAAGTTTGGAGTACACCCATACCTTGACTGTAAAGCCTGTTAAATATCTTATTTTGGAGGAGCAGGGCGTCACTGCTACAATTCTCCTTTTGTCTCTTCGCGCTCCTCCTGTCCGAATGTCATAATTCTCTATGGATTACATGCACTATGTGATGACATGTAAAGGGCTCTTATGCCTATTGACTATCCTGAACAATTTATAACGCTTTTATAAAATATGACATTTCATGCATATTTCCGATATGTGTGTCTGTTCCTTACCTGTCTGTATATGGCATTTTCTGCACATATGCATGCACAGGAATACCGGCAACGATCAGACACAACCAGGACCCTGCTGATTATAGACGGGGAAAACGGAAACCCTATTGAAGGAGCCGGTGTATTAGCCGGCGGGCAGGTGCTTGTCAGCTTATCCGAAGGAACGGTAACTATTCCTTCAAGGAATTCCGCAGATACAGTCCTTGTACAGAGTCTGGGGTATAAATCTCAATATATATCCTTGAAGGATGTGTTTAAAAGAAAGAACACCTATACGATACGTCTTTCTCCGGAAATGACGACATTGGGGGAAGTCATCATTATCGGTGAACGTTCCGGAATAACCCGGAATGCAGTGAGCGGGCAAATCCCATCCCCTGCAATCAATCATGCGTTGGGGACCTCCCTGGGTGCCCTGCTCGAACAGGTCAGTGGTGTAAGCTCCATCAGTACGGGGACGGCAATAGCCAAACCCGTCATCCAGGGGATGTATGGCAACCGGATATTGATCATCAACAATGGCACCCGCCAGACAGGGCAGCAATGGGGGGCCGATCATGCTCCGGAAGTGGACATGAACGGTAGCAATTCCATCCAGGTGGTGAAAGGATCCGATGCGGTACGGTACGGTTCAGAGGCTTTGGGGGGGATTATTATCATGGAACAGGCCGCCCTGCCTTTCCGGACAAAGTCCTTAAAAGGAAAGGGATCCATGCTTTATGGCAGTAACGGACGCCGTTTTGTCCTTACCGGACAGATGGAGGGAACCTTCCCTTTTCTCCGTGACATTGCCTGGCGTGTACAGGGAACCTGCTCGAATTCAGGAGACCGTTCTACCGCGAACTATCTTCTTAACAATACCGGAACCAGGGAATTGCATACCTCCGCTTCACTCGGCTATGATCATGGCCGTTTAAGAATAGAAGGGTTCTACAGCCGCTTTTACAACCGCATGGGGGTAATGCTCAGTGCCCAGATGGGAAGTGAGGATCTGCTGGCGGAACGTATCCGGCTGGGACGTCCCCTGCATACGGACCCTTTCGCCCGAAGTATCACATATCCATATCAGGAGGTCACCCATCAGACAGCCGTTGGCAAAATAAGATTCAGCATGTGTGATGTTGGAAATCTTTACTGGCAGGGTTCCTGGCAGAAGGATGACCGGCAGGAAAAACGTATCCGCCGCCTGGGATCCGACATCCCGGCTGTTTCCCTGCACTTGTATTCATTTCAAAACTCCCTCCGGTGGAAGTGGAATTATAATTCATGGCAAACGGAGATTGGGGGACAAATCATGTTCATAGACAATCACAGCCGGGCAGGGACAGGTGTTGTTCCTGTTATTCCCAATTACACGGAGACACAGGCAGGAATATATGGCATTGGAAAGTATAATTACAGCAAGGGAGGAGTTGAAGCGGGTGTTCGCTTTGACGGGCAGGAAACCCGTGCCAGCGGCTATGACTGGACTGGAAATCCCTATGGGGGAACAAGAAAGTTCAATAACATATCATACAGTCTGGGAGCCCATCACCTTTTTTCCGGACACTGGAAACTTACCACCAATTTCGGGATGGCCTGGAGGGCCCCCCACGTGTATGAGCTGTACAGCAATGGGAATGAACTCGGATCAGGAATGTTTGTCAGAGGGGATTCGGTCATGAATTCCGAAAGAAGCTATAAATGGATATCCTCTATCAGTTACAGTGGCAAGGTGTTCAGCGTCCATGCGGACGGTTATCTGCAATGGATAAGCGGTTATATCTATGATGAGCCCCAAAAAGAGAACATTACTGTCATTTCAGGGGCATATCCTATATTCCAATACAGGCAGACCCCGGCTTTCTTCCGCGGAATGGATTTTGACTTTCACTTCATGCCTGCAGATTCATGGGATTACCATCTGACCGCCTCCTTTATACGGGCAAACGAACGGACAACAGGAAATTATCTTCCCTATATCCCCCCTTTCCGTCTCAACCATGAGCTTTCATGGAACCACAGAACCCGGTCGCATTTCCGGTTGCGTCTGGGTGTCCGGCACCGTTTCGTGGCAAAACAGACCCGGTTTGACCCGGATACGGATCTTATCCCGTACACTCCTCCGGCATACCATCTTTTTGGAGCCGATGTGGATCTGGAATGTCCCGTAAGATGTGGACACATATTACGGTTCATGATATCGGTAGACAACATTCTGAACAAAGAATATAAAGAATACACCAACCGTTCGCGTTACTATGCGCACGACATGGGGCGCGATGTGCGTTGCGGAGTGAGTTGGAGCTTTTGACTTATAACGAGACATAATCAACAAACCTATTTAATTACAAGTAAAATGAAAACAAATGTATGTAAAATCGCATTAATGCTCCTGATGGGGGCATCTTTTACCTTATTATTTAATTCATGCAGCAAAGATCCTGTGATTCCTGAAAATGAGACAAAAAACAAATTGCATGAAGATCCTTCCAAAATGACAATCCGTCTTGTGGAATGCCACTTGCATGCAGATTGGAATGAAATACAGAAAGTCGGTGGTCCTCATCAGAATCCGGAATCTCCAGCCAGACACATGAAACGTATTCAAGAAATAACCTACGAACTGAAGACCGGTCAGGGCTGGACACTTGCCGAAGGCAGTCAAAACAAGTTCTACGTACAGAAAAACGGAGAATATAAAAATGGAGACAACTTTACTCCAGCCCCTATTTATCTGATGTTTATTTATTACTACAATAGTAAGGGAGAGTTGATGAATAACCAGTTTATAGAAAATGGACAGGATAAAATACATCAACATTTCTTTACACCAGAAAATGTAAAACCCACCTTTGACGGGCAGCCGGAAGCTGATGACAATGATCCGCAAAAATTAGTGGACTATCTTTATGTAGATACTACCCCTTGGGACAAGACCAGACATGACAAGGAGGCTGAAATAACAGGAGGAAGCAATCCTGTCGGGTTGAAAGGTGTCATCCGTTTTTTGAAAGATCGTAAGGAATTTGACTTGAAAATTCGTCTTTATCACGGTTACAAATCCAAGACCAATCCGGAAACTGGTACTTTTGATCCGTTCTACAAGCCTTCCGGAATATTGATCCAGCGTGGCACATGGGATATCAACTTAAGTATTCCTATAGTGGTATTCTGGAGTCGTGATGAATATCTTGACATAGAACCGGATGCAGATGTTAACCAAATCGAAGAAGATAGTCTTGATGAAGAAAGCAACCGTACCGTGCATTCCATTATGAAAACCTTCAACCTTACATGGAAAGAAGCGCTTGAGGAATTCATAACTTATACCTATAAGGCGGGAGATACTGAAGGAGGGGCTATCTGGCTATAGGTCTCTTGTAAGGAGTATAACCACAACAGATTGATTTAAAGATTTATAATATTTAATTTATTAAACATTCGGAATTATGAGATTTAACAGATTCAATCTTTTATTGGTAGCAACAGCCATAATAACGTCAATGTCAGGCTGTACCGGATCACAGAAGAGAACTACACAACAGGAAAAAGAAAGCGCTACTATGGCCACCACTACAGTCAATACCAAAAATAAGAATTTTTATGGGACTTATGAGGGCACATTACCCTGCGCCGATTGCAGTGGTATCAGGACAACACTGAAAATCAACAGTGATACAACCTACGAACTGCGGAGTGAATATTTGGGAAGGAAGGATGGCGTCTTTGAAGAAAGTGGCATTTATAACATTGTGGGTGAAAACATCATAGAACTGGTAACTCCCTCTTCCGGGAAGAAGACATTCTATAAAATTCTCGATGGTTCAGTCGCGTTGTCCGACAGTCTGGGAGCGCTCAACGGCAGTGAATTGGCTGAACATTATATTTTGAAAAGACAATAAAGGATACTGCATAATTGCATCCGGAGCTAATGATGAAGAATTGACCGCATATCCTGCCCAATCAGTTCTTCATCTTTTTTCTGTTTTTATAAATCAAGATGGGACATACCCTAAAGAAAGAACAGTCCGCACGAACGGCTGCATGTCATTAAACACTCAAGGATATCGGATTGAAAACGAATGTGGTGGAATATGCTGTAATATATCCTTAGGAAACAGTATTGGCAGTCAGATTTCAGCAGACACCGAGTATCAGAATACAATATCTTAATTAGGGGCTATCATTGCCTATTTCTGTTTTATTATATGGTCTTTAGTATGTTTAGAGGAAGAGAATAAACGATTTCATGTTCTTTTCTAAAAACAAACGAGTCCCAAAGGACTCGTTTGTAGTGTTAGCATACAAATGAACGGAGCATGTTTTGTCTCACGACAAAAACATTCGCAATCAGTCAAAAATTAAATATCCGATGAACATCAGGTCACTACATGTTAAATCTTAAACCGACTAAAGGAAAGTCCATGCATAGGGGATACATACAGGACTTTCCTGGAATTACTACAACATGTAAACACTGCCAAAAAACAGGTTGGGAAATTTTGTTTCACAACAAAGTTCTTGATAATCCCGTTCTGTCTTGAGATTTAAATGACTGTTTAACTATTTGATCTGTACAAAGATAATACAAATAAAAGTAATTGGTATTGATTTTTATTGTCCTTATCCGAGAATAACAACATATTGTCTGTTATTTATAATAAACAATAAGGAACACGGCGTCGGGATTATATACTTCATGTCATGATGAGTTTTTTAGCTCTCTTACATTATTTATCATAACATCTGGTATAGTATTGCAAATATAAATGCACATCAAGAATACGTTATGATTTCCATCGATTATCAACAGGCTCATAAAATTTTGGAAAACATTCAAAGAGACTCTGATAACGGTTGCAAAATATGCACATAATTTTATTTCTCACTGCCGCTTGTGAATCACTCATTGTCAAGCCTATTCTAAAGACGGACAAAAGGTGATGTTGAGGATAAAAGCCTCCTATCAGAATACATTTATCCACAGTCCTGTTTCCTATTTGATGCCGATCCATATTATTTTCATGTAAAGAGACCAGATATGCTATGAAATATTACAAATAGAACCCTCCGGACTGGAGTTTCAGGTTAAATACACCGCACGTATCAAATTTAATAAAATTGGTGGAACATGCCTTGTGAGAAAGACTGTTCCACCCCAATAAACAAGACTTTATTGGTTCTTCTTAATGAACTTCATATTGATCAGCCGGCTTTCCCCACCGGATGTATATTCGCTCTTCCCCCATAGAATAAACCCTCTGGTTATGACAGGACTACCAGCATCATCTTGCCAAGTTTCATCAATTACCCCATCAGGAATCATTGTGAATTCAATATTTTTTTTGTCACCATTCCACCGGCTCATCACACCGAATCTGCTATCAGGCCACAGCTGTCCTCTACCTTGTCCTTCCCACGCAGCCAACCATACATCCTGACCGTCTGCTTTTTGAAGGAACTGTGATTTGATGGCTATTCCCGGTTGTCCGGAATCAAACAGGACAGTAATGTCAAAAGCCAGCCCTTTAAGAACAAAGGTTCTTCCTGCCTCCTTTTCAACCAATTTCACATCTGTTCTGAGTTTCTCAGAACCAACCCATCTGGTATATTCCAATGTATAGTTTCCGGGAATCAATTCGTAAGAAAGAGGTGGTGCCACCTGTCTGAACACCACTTCTTTATTATAATAAGTGCCGGCTGTGATATTTACCGTACAGGAACGTGTATCATCGTATATTCCTAATGCGGCTGATTTAAAATAAATAGAATCATCCTTGATTTCATAAGAGAGCCATGAAGGGTCAACACCCGTTATTTTATATTCCTGATCTGTTTTCCATAAAAAGCCCTTGCTTCCCCCATGCTCTTGAAAATCATATGAATAAACATCTACAATGGATATGATACCCAGCTGTGTTATCGGAACCTGCTGAGTTTCATCTCCATAAGTCAGCAGAACCATTGTCGTCCTTGACTCATAACCGGGATTGGCTGAAGCTGTCAGGCGCACCTGGGAACCCGACACCTCGGACGTCAGCCAGGCATCTTTGGAATGTGCCTCCACTCCATCCACATTGGTCTGTATCACAACACTCCCCCCTGTATAATCTATATCTGTATCGGTCCGTACGACCTGAAAGTACTGATTGTCTTCTGTTTCAGTTCCTTTATCCGAGCATGAAAAAAGAAAAAACAATCCGGTCATGAACAAGCTGAATAAAGACAAACTATATTTTTTTTCTTTCATAACATTTCCCTCCTATTTCTTCTTAGTCAGTTTTAAATTCTGAAAACGGGAATCACCATACCCCTTGTATTCTCCACCTGCCGTATTCCACAGTATAAAAGCATCGGCATAGATCCTTTTGCCCCCGACAAACCATTCATATCCATTATCCACCAGCTCAAGGACAAAGTTTTCATCATCCCCGTTCCAGCGGGTAGTGAGACCATAACCAGTGCCCCACGTCAGATTCCCCAACTGCGAGCACCATATGGCCAGCCGTATATCCGGAGAGGTTTTCAACTGCTGGCTGTTCAGTTCCAGCGCTCCCTTCTTGGAATTATAAGTAAGCCTTACATCAAAAGGAAGCCCTTTCATCAGAATACCTCCATTGGGCTGTTTGCTGATAGAAACATCCGTTTTCTTACCGGTATAAGACAATGCATATTCACCCAGGAGCTGTTCTTCCCTCAAGCCCAAAGGATCGGCAATCAATTCCAGTCGCGTGGTTCCATCAAGACTGGAAAATGTCTTTTCATCAGCATTCCATACAAGTTTCTCCACTCTCTGTCCGTCAAGTTCTATTGGCGCATACAGTCTGACTCCCTTGTCGGTAAACATAAAGGAAAATTTTGTCTGCTTGTCTCCTTGGGTAAGCATGAAATATTGGGAAGTTATCACATCACCCGTGACAGGCTTACCTGCAAAGGTGCCTTTCAATCCGCTGACTGCGGCAATATTCTGGTAACTCATCCGATTCTCCTTGGCTTTCTGCAGATATACCTCTGCCGGTTCCTTCAAGGCATACATATGTATGGCAGAACCATGCTTTTTCCCATACATTAAAATTTCGGATTCTGTGGCCGAATGTAAAATAAACTCATAGTCTCCCAGAAGTCCTTTTCCCTGCCCGTCACCGTCACTGATATCTGAGTCAGAGAAATAATGGAAGAGCTCATTATAGGTATCAAAATTCAAGGTTGCCCCCATATCCTTCTTCAAGGAATAAAGACTTGTCACCGACTTGCCCACATCATCCGACAAACTGGAAAGAAAAGTGGCATACCCGTCCTGTGAGAAAGAGACGGCCAGGGCATAACCGCCAAAAGCCTGATTGGTGCCTCCGGGAAAATATTCCATAGCCCAGCCGTATTGAGGGGAAGAGAGCAATTCTCTATATTTCAAGATCTCATTTTCTATACGCTGTGATGCAGAACTGTCGAAATAGTCATCAATTTCAGTTTTACAAGACACGAGAGCGCATATACCCAACAGCAGAAAAAGCTGCATATACAATCTATTTTTCATGGTCTTACTTATTGTCATGTTGTAAAATATTAATCAAATTAGCATTATGGATATGACAGCGGTCCGGATGCTGGTCCATCTCCTCCAAGGCATGTGCCCATTGTCCGCGCAACTGTTCTTCCAGCAGTTGGAATGCAGCCTTGGTTGTAGCTCGGCTGTTTGCAGGAACCGGGAGCCATTCGGGCTCCAACAGTTCCATCTGTATCACTTCATTCATCCTGCGGCGCACTACCGCTTTCAGCCGGTCCATATCAATTTTCCAAACCTCAAGCATATACTGCTTCATTATGCCTACTTTCTGGTTCAGTTTGGCACGTCCCTGTTCACCGGCCGCTTCGAATACGGCATTCCACTCCTCATCTGTAAAGGTCACATAACAACATGTGACTTCGGTTATATCCTCTACGGGCATGCTGCCGGCATAATCCGTAATGAATCCAAGACTGGCATAGTCTGCAAGTTCATGCCTGTTGTGCCATCCTGAAGGACGGTAGTCCTCGGCACTGATCAGATTGTATTCCTGCGGATAATTGATATCCTGTTGTAATATATGGGTGAATTCATGATGCATGGTCTTGAAGAACCATTTGTTCATATTAGCAATATCCTTGGGATTCAACCAGTTTGTCATATAGAGAGTGATTTTGAGTCCACCTTCGGCCGTGCCGAGCGTGATTGTTCCATCTCCATTCCATGCGGCCGATCCTACTATGTGCAGGATGGCCGGGGCATGTTTTCTCATAAAGTCTATACCCGCCACCTCCACATAGGATTCCAGCCAGACATGCTTTATGATTTTTGCAAGACGCATGCTTTGCAGAAGATCTGCGGGCGTCAAATTCTTGGAGAAATCAGACTCAATATCCTCCAGGCGATATTTATAGTCAATGTTATATGTTTCCACATAATTGTTGTTCAACCACTTGTCAAACTCACTCTTAACTTCTGAGGAGGTGTCAAAAATACTCTTTGAATGGTCCAGTTCCTCCTGACCGCATGAAGAGAACAGAATCGCAACTGCGATGCCCATTAAAATGTATATCAATTTATTCATTATTTATTTATTCTTTTTTAGGTTATTAATAGAAAATCATCGGGGATTCGCAGGCAGTCCCGCCGCAGTTACCGCTTGTGGTAACTGTATCACTCTCCTAAGATCTCCGGCAGGTAATACAACCGGCTCTTTCTCCTCCACATTATGTACCACTTCTATGCCGAAGCGTCGTACGTCCAACCATCTCAAACCGCTGAATACTGTTTCAATACGCCGTGCGTGCAATACAGCTTGGAGCATTTTTTCTTGCACTCCATCTTCAACGGGGAATGTTGCATTGAATGGTTTTACCAGCAAGAGCCACGGACTCAGTTCCCCTTTGGCAAGAGCCTGCTTGTCGGCCGTTTCTCTGGTCGTATAATAATCAACAATGTCAGAAACTGAAGCCTCTTTCCCCCCTTTCTTGACATACCAGAAAGAGAGGTCCCTTGCCGCATCATCGTACTGCTTCAACATGACATTGGCCTCGGCTCGGCATAACAGCGTTTCATCTGTTGTAAACGCCATCTGCACTACGTGGGGCTGTCCGGTCTGTGCGGTCTCGTTCGTCACCTCGAATATCTCATTGTATTTCGGTTGTGACTTGACAGGATATCCCGAAATGTGGAAAAGCAAGTCAAAATCCGCCAAGGCTTTTCCCCACGGACCACTCGAACGGTAAATCAACAGATTCACTATATTGTCGGAGTTTCCGTACCGTTGGGTTGTATAGTTTCGTCCCCATCTGGACCGCAATGCTACCAAAAGCAGGTTGGCCGGCTCATCCTTGCTGATAAACCTGTCGCGCCATTCACCCGATTGTGTCAGTATTGTATAACTTTTCAAGTTTCGCAGAGAAGAGGAAGGATCCTCATCAATAGCAGCTCCAGCATATGACAAAGCCTGTTCATGTTTGCCATAAAACAGATAAAAACGACATGCAAAAGCCGCTGCGGCCCTTTTGTTGAAATGATAGAGAGGAACCGCATAAGAGTTGTCATTAATCAAAGGAAAGCCTTCTTCTATATCACGGGCAATCTTTTCATATACGGAAGCGACCGTTCCTCTGTCATACTGTTTTCCGATAACTGTCTCAGGCTCTTCCACATAAGGAATTCCCATATCAGAACTTGCAGAACTTTTACAATACGGCTGACAGAATGTGTTGACCAACAAGAAGTGAGCATAAGCCCTGCATAAAAGAGCCTCTCCCCTTTGCGGGCCATTCCCTAGGTCAGGTCCGAGTTTCCTGATAGCATCCAAGGCCTGGTTGGCTGCTGCAATCGCACCGTAACAACTGTTCCACAACGCTTCGGGGGCATCCCAATCCGTCTCACTGATGTCTTCCCAAAAATAATTCTCGACAATCATACGTTCCGGTTCTCCAAACCTGCGGCCGTTATCCATCACATTATCTGTACGATGTTCATAAATCATCATCGGATCGACATTGGGATAGGCCGATACCAAAAGTTCACTGATCTTCTGATTGCTGTTGATCTCGGCCCGCTTATCAGGCATCTTGTCCAAAAAATCGTCACAGGAAATTATGACAGACAATGCGGCGAGCATACAAACCATATAATATACTTTTCTCATTTGAAAATCGATTTTTAAATCAATACTTGTTTTTCTTATGTTTTAGAATCCCAAACGCAGCGTACAGGTAAACTGCTTGGGAACGGGAGCCGACACTCCTCCCGAACGGAAAAATTCAGGATCCTGGCCGTTAAGCTTCTTGTCAGAATAAATCAGGAACAGATTGGTAGCCTGAACCTTTATGGAAGCGGACTTCAACAATTTTCCTTCAAGCAGAGAACCCGGCAGGGAGTAGGTCAGAGAGATTTCCTTCATTCTGACAAATCCACCGTCGGCAACACGGACTGTCGAGTAGTTGTAGGCATTGTACCCTAAGTTCAGGTTGGAGTACAACTGGTGATGCCTGCGGGCAGAGATGACAGGAACATTTGTCCTCTTCTCATCACCTGGAACCCTCCAACGGTTTTTAAAATCCTTTGGAGTCGCATCAAGATCATTGTATGTACTCCTAAAGACAGGATCCAACCTCACTTTGTTTCCTGCAGAGTAAGTAACGAACACATTCAATTTCCAATTTTTAATTGAAAATATATTTCCAAAGCTTCCCGTAATAGTAGGATCGGTGGGGCCTTCATACTTGAGGAAATCCAAATGTTCCATCTCCTGGAAATTCAACGTGCCATAATTGTTCTTATCCACCAACACCTTCCGATTGTTCTTATCGGAAATTTCAAATATAGGGAAGCCTTGTTCATCCAGCCCTACAAACGGAATGGAAAACAGCCCCCTGTGCGGATACCCTTCCCGTGTGAACCCGCTTCCTGAGATGAGAGCAAACATGAAGGAGCGGGTGTTGAGTTCCGTCACCTCCGTCTTGCTCAAGCCGAAAATCAGATCGGTACTCCACTCGAACCCCTTGTTTTTTATATTCTTGGTAGAAAGGGTAAATTCAAAACCGTGTGATTTCATGGAAGCCACATTCCCCATACGGTTGACCTGTCCTCCTGCGCCTTGTGTACTGGTCCACCCTATAAGGTCAAAATTGTTTCTCTTATACCAGTCGGCTGCCAGATTTATACGGTTATCCAAGAATCCCATATCCACGCCTATATTCAATTCGTGTTTTTTCTCATAGGTAAGGGATGAGTTTTCCAAATCGGATATTCTCAAGCCGGACTCTGCCACACCGGCAGAAGGACGCCATGGATTGTAACTGTTGATGACAACGCGTGAGTTTGTCACCCAAGTAGGACCGGCATCGGCAGTAAGCGAATAAGAGGCTTTCAGGGTCAGGTACGAGAAAGCAGGTTGCAGTTTCTTAAAAAACTCTTCCTCGTGCATGTTCCAGGCTGCCGCCACATTCCATGTAGGCAACCAGCGTGCGGAACGGGCCTTACCCAGACGGTTGCTGCCTTCATAACGCAACGTACCGGTCAACGTGTATCTTCTCTTGTATGAATAGGTTCCTGTAGCAAAAAATGCGATCTGACGGTTGACCGTATTGCTCACACCATAATAATTCGTGTTACGTTCCCGCATTCTTTTGAAGGCCAGATAATCAAAAAATGGAAGTTCACCGTTGTCATACTGCATTCCCCAGCCTTCGGACCAGTCACTGCTGCGTTCCTGAGAATTCACTTCAGCTCCCGCATAGGAATTCAGAATATGGGTTTCATTAAACTCCCGGTTATAGGTAGCCGCCAGACGGAAGTCATAACTGAGCATTTTATACTCGTTCTTATTGTAAAAGCCTCCCTTGGGAAGAACACTCTGTGGCAAAGTATTCGGTTTCTCCGGATCTTTGTAAAGCCATGAGTTGGCATTTATAATAGTGGCATCCCCCATGGCACGGTATGCAAGAGCCTGATTGGACATATCCTTTATCTGGTGGTTCTGCGATACGGAGGAATACTTCAATGCACCGAGAAAACTGACTTGGATTCCTGTCTTGTGCTTCCATTTGAATTCTCCCTGGAATTTTAAATCAACGATATTCAAGGAAATATTATTATTTTCCAGTTCATTAAAGATATTAAAGTCCGCATAATTGCGCATATAATTAAGTTTTGGATCCAGCGTGCGGGAAGTATTCAGGGCATATGAATAAGGATTGATGTCAAAAGAACGGGACACCTCACCAGAAACGGCATCACTGCTTTGCCCCAATGTTCCCGGGGCCTGCTGCCTGCGGTAAGAGGCATTGGCGATTCCCGTGAATGAGAGTTGCTTTGTTATGTTATATGTATTGTTCAAATTTGCTGTATACCGTGACACCTTGCTCTGTTTCATCCAGCCCGGATCATTCATCACACTCAATGAGATGTAGGATGAGGACTTCTCACTTCCTGTGGCCATGCTGACGGAATGGTTCATCATCAGTGAATTGCTGAAAAGCAGATCAAACCAGTCCGTATTTCTGAACTCAGCCTGCCGCAAATAGGCAGCTCTCGCTTCCGGAGTATTGGAAAGCCCGAACTGTCCCGTCACAGGATTGTAAAAGTGGGTAAGCTGGTACATCTTTCCATAGACACCGCTGCTGCTGGCCCTGTATACGGATGCAAAATTCAGCCATCCTTTCTCCTGAAGTTCCTGATAGATGCCCATCTGGTCCTGAGAGTTCATGATATTGAAAGTCCGGTAATTGGGTTTCAACCGGGTCGTGAATTCTCCGGTGTAGGAAAAGCTACTGTTTCCCTGCCTGCCTTTCTTGGTTGTGATCACAATTACTCCAGCCATGGCTTTAGCCCCATAAATGGATGTGGCGGATCCGTCTTTCAGAATCTGGAAGCTTTCTATGTCGTCGGGATTCAGCCCTGCTATGGCCGAACTGATCAGGGTAACGGCATCACCGGAAGAAAGATCATCCGCACCGACATCAACCACATTATCCTGAATGACACCATCTACCACCCATAACGGTTTGGAATTCCCATAAATGGAAGTAGCTCCACGCACACGGATTTTGGGTGCTGTACCAAAGGTGCCCGAAATATTCTGGATGGACACACCGGCAGAACGCCCCTCCAGCCCCCTGCTAATGTCGGCCATGCCGTCGATTTTGACATCTGAAGCGGAGAGTTTATCTGCCGCACCGGTAAATAACCGTTTGTCTGTAGCAACCATACCGGTGACCACCACTTCCTCAAGCATCTCGGAACTGGCATGCAAGGTAATCTTCATTGTTGGGGCAACCTTTACCTCCTCACTTTGCATGCCGACAAAAGAAACTACCAGCTGTGCATTTTGTGGTGCCGAGATTTTAAACTTCCCATCAATGTCAGTAATGGTCCCTTTTGATTTGTCTCCCTTGATTTGGATGGTCGCACCGATAACGGGCTCATCCTGTTCGTCAACAACAATTCCCGTCACCTTTATTTGGGAGAATGCCACTCCTATTCCCCAAAAAAGGAAGGAAACAAACAAGATTAGTTTTTGTTTCATAAGTATTAATATTTAAGTGAGTACTGTGATACAGATAAATGTATCGGAACTGTAAATGTCAACAGAGGATTAGTGATACAGCCCGGCATACAAACCGGCTTTTAATAAAAATCGAGAGTTTTCATATTTTTAAGGACTGTTGCTTTAAAATTTAATAACTGGTACGAACATAATTAAATAATTCTAAAAAACATATAGTAAAAACAAGATTATATGTATTTTGTCTTAAATATAAAACATATTGTCTGTTATCATATATAGACGGTATATTCTTTTGATAATTATCTCGGTAAAATGGCATACATGGTGCTATTGATTATCGGGAATCTTTAACCGTAAGTTTATTGTCCATAATATCCACCAATGGCTATTCCCCGGTATACCTGAAAACGTTTCGGCATTCTATATGATATTCGGAGCATTATCCATTAAAGTATAGAAGATATAAACCATATTTGCAAAGTCAAGCAAGAGTTTCCCCGCAGAGGAAACAGAAACTGTTTCTGAACACCCCAAAATGTGGATTCGGATATGTCATGTCTGATTGGTAAGTTATGGGGTACTGTTCAGCATATGCCTCTTTTCAGGAGAAGACAACAGAACCTTTCACAGACTGTAACTTGTCATCTTTCCAATGATTCCGACAGGATGAATAAACTTTCCTAGTTTAATATCATTGATGTATATAAATTTGTAGCCTCCTTGCTGAAAACAGGTGAGACAAGAAGATAACATTTAATATTTTAAGACTTATGGCAACAGTTAAAACAGTGTTAGTAAAAGGAAGAAGAACTCAAAACGGCAGATTCCCGTTGGTCGTACAGGTGCTTCACAAAAGAAAGAAAAAAGTTGTTTATACAGGCTTCAGCATTGCGGAAAGCCTGTTTGACCCGACCATGGGACGCGTCATTAACGATGGAAAAAGCGACCCGGAACTTATCAGAAGAATCAATAGTAAATGTGAGGGGATCTCAAGAACATTGTTAAAGTCTGTTTCTATGACAGAAAAGAAATTACGTATTTACGAGATAGAGGATGTATTCAAGACTTATGGCTTGCTGACACATGACACTGGCTTTTATTCCTATACTTCCGATAAAATAAGGGAGCTTCGCCAAAGTGGGCATGAGGGAACGGCACGCGCATACAATTCCAGCCTGAGCTCGATGAAAAAAATTTTAGGCAGCAGAGATTTTCCATTCAACAAACTCTCATCCCAGGTGATCACCAGGTATCACAAACAATTGCTCGCTTCGGGAGTATGTGAGAATACGATCTGTTTTTACCTGCATAACATCAAGGCTCTCTACCGGAAAGGTTGCCGGGAGATGGGGTTGGAACTGCCTTCCCCGTTTCGTGAGGTACATTTTAAAACTGAGAAAACCATCAAACGGTGTCTGGAAACGGAGGTAATTAAAAAAGTATCCAGACTGGAACTGGAGGAGGGAAGTACGGCATCTCTTGCACGGGATATCTTCATGTTCAGTTTTTATACTCGCGGAATGTCATTCGTTGATATTGCACTACTGAAAAAAGCAGATCTTTTTCCAGACGAAATTTGTTATCGACGCCATAAAACCGGACAGTTGATGCGAGTTGGGATGAACCGGCAAATCATTCGGATTCTGACCAGATACGAACATGTCGTGGGAGAATATGTCTTTCCTTTATTTACAGAAGAGCAAGAGCCATATGCAGGATATAAAAATGCCTATCACAAGATCCGTTATGCCTTAAAGAAAATCTCCTGCTCTCTTGGACTGTCAACTCCATTACGACTCCATGCCGCGCGCCACTCATGGGCCACTATAGCCAAAGAACACGGTATTCCAGTCCATATTATAGGAGAATGCCTGGGGCATATGTCGGAGGAGACGACCCGTATCTATCTGAAGGATCTGGACCGTTCCGTACTTGATGAGGTCAATAATCAAATAGCTGAGATTATTGTATGACAAGTTTATATTTATTTTATTTATGATGCATTATTTATGAAAAAATCCATATATTTGCTTTCACATCTTCACTCTCTCCCATAGAGAGTGGAAAATATGAAGCAACACTTATGGCATACATAAAAATGGTGCATTTTTTACCTTTCATGAAAGCGTTGCAAAGTTAGGTAAGTAGCTTCAGACTGTTGTTTCCTTTTTGGCTCTATATTTTGCAAATTCATTCTTCCCGTTCTTTTCTAGCGTTTTTTTGTCCGCTTTTCATCCTCTGTCTTAACTCTGTGGGAGAATATCCGAGACATCTTTTACAATATTTGGAGAAATACGCAAGGGAGGAGAACTCCAGTTCATTGGCGATGGTCCCCAACGGTAGATCTGTAACTGAAAGTTTGTACTTTATTTCCCCCAACAGCTGTTTCTGCATCCATGCAGTCGGGGCTTCCCCAAATTCCAACATGAACTGTCTTTTAAAGGCGGACAAAGACATACTGCAGGTTGACGCCATATCTTTCACTGTCCTACATTTTCCACAACTGTTTAAAACTTTATTCTTGAAATCCTGCGACCGGCCTATAATAGTATAGAAAAAAAGAGCCAGTTCCTGCCTGGAATAATAAAAACGAATATTCCAAAAAAGTTCCCTGAGTTTAGTTTCATGGAAATGAATACAGTTCGCTCCGTCTTCCAAATAGCATATCAGAAGTCCAAGAAATTTATGTAGCCGGTCTCTTATTTCAAGAGGTTCCATGCTATATTCAACTATATCTTTCAGGTGATACAACTCAGAGAAAGAAGCCTTTTGGCATGGCCATATCCCGCCCTCAAATATAGCCGCCACGACTTCACACGGTTCCAATGAATATGTGTTAAAGAGACTGTCACGACAAAAAAAGATCATTTTTCCTTCTCGGACAAGCATTTCGTGTCCTCTATACGAAATACATAAACTTCCTTTCACAACAAACAGGATACAATCTTTTGTCAGTTTTTCCTCATGATTCAACCCTGTGTCAAATTTATAGTACCGGAATCCTTCCTCTATAAATTTGAAGTAATTATAACACGATGTGTGTTCCGTCAAGTAAAATAGCTTCATTGTTTCTGCTTTTAAACTCGAATGTAAAGACTATGCATTAACATTCAAATAGTTATATAGTAAATAATCATTTTCGCTTTCACTCCGGACACCCTTAGGTACCTATATACGTATCCCGTTTGCTTGTTGCTTCATATTTTCCACTCTCTATGGGAGAGAGTGGAAATAGTGAGAATGTATAATTAAAGAGATAAAGTTGAGGTCATGAAAAAGACAATTGCGGACGGGAGGGTTCCCGCATTCATTTTTATGCCGGATAATGTTGACTAATAAAGTAAAAGTAATGGTATTATGAAGTATTTTTTTCTTCTTGTTTTTTTATGTTGTTCAGTGGAGGGCTTTTCTCAGAAAGTGGCCCTTAAGAACAATTTGGCTTATGACGCCTTGAAAACTCCCAATCTCTCCCTTGAGCTCTCAATAGGCCGGAAATGGACATTGGACACCCAGGTCGGGATGAACTTCTTTTTCTACACTCAGGATGCTACCTCCTCCCATTACAGGACGAAAAAAATCAGTCATTGGCTGGTTCAGCCCGAGCTTCGCTACTGGACATGCGATGTCTTCAACGGCTGGTTCTTCGGAGTTCACATGCATGGGGGGCAAATGAACGTTGGAGGTGTTAATATCCCATTTGTCCTGCAGAATGGGGATGGAAAGATGAGCAAGCATCGTTACGAGGGATATTTTCTGGGGGGCGGGTTGAGTGCTGGCTACCAATGGATAATCTCCAGCCGTTTCAATATGGAGGCCTCGTTAGGTGTCGGTTATATACACGCCCGCTATGACAAGTACAAGTGTACCACCTGTGGTAAGAAGCTGGGCATGGGTAGCTCGGATTACATTGGCCCCACCAAGGCTGCTATTTCCATTATCTACCTGTTAAAGTAGCTGTTCACATATCGTTCCCTTTCCTGTATTTCAAAATATAAAAACTATATCAATGAAATTATTACAATATTATAAAAAACAATTTATTATGGGGTGCCTGATTTGGTTCCCTGCCTTGAATCAGGCACAGGAGGCCTTTCCGGCTGTTAATAGGTCGGGCTGGGATTACTCCAAAAGTCGTGTAGAGCGTAGCACAAGCGGAAATAAGATAGATATAATTCTCAGCATTGTTCCTTTGGTTAAACAGAAAAAGCAGGAAATCATTTGCATCTCTCCGGTTTATGTGTCTGCGGATGGCAAAGACAGTGTACTTTTGGATCCTATCTGTATAGCCGGAAAGAAAAGATACAAGGTAATCAATCGCCGAAAGGCATTGCATAACCTGACCGGGGACGAGGCAGCTTGTGGGAAAGTGATCTCTTTCGAAAAACTGGGAGAAATCCCCTTATTATTCAAAAAGAACATTCCTTTTGAGAGATGGATGGCAGACGGACGGCTCGTTGTAAGGGAGCGGTCATATGGGTGTGCCGAGTGTGGTGTCAGAAAGCATGAGGTTTTGGCATTGAGAGCCAACATTCCACTTTTTACAGAGAAAGACTATGTCTACAATTTTATAGAACCGGAAAAAGTATTGGTTAAGTGCTACGAGGATTCCTTCGACTGTAAGGTGACTTTCCCCGTGGCACGCCATGACCTGCAAAAACAGTTTGCAGATAATAGTCAGGAACTCATCAGGCTGGAAAAATTCATCTCGGAAAACCTGAACATCAAAGGTGCGATCCTGAAAACAGTGCACATAAAAGGTTATGCATCTCCTGAAGGAGAATTCGACTATAATAGAGCCTTGGCACAAAGACGGACCCGGACCCTCTCAGAGTATGTTTACTGCAGGTATCCTTCACTGAAGAAAGTGCCGGTTTATATCCCGGAGGGTGTCGGGGAAGATTGGGAAGGACTGAGAAATATCATAATGTCCTCTTCCTTGCCTTATAAGGAAGAACTACTGTCCATTATTGACCGCTATCGGAACGATGTCGAACGTGAGTCTGCTATCCGAAAATTGGATGATGGAAAAATTTACGATACACTGTTAAAGGATTTCTACCCCGGACTGAGACGGACCACTTTCAGCCTGAGCTTTGATATAAGGCCCTATACTATGGAGGAACTTCCCGATATCTTTGAAATGAAACCAGACTGTATGAGTCTGCATGAAATGTTCCTGCTTGCTGAAATGTACGCTTCCAAGGGAAAGGTCCCTGTCCCTGTGTATAAAAAAGCATATGAGCAGTTTCCCGGGGATGTCGTGGCAGCTTTGAACTATGCCAATGCGCTACTGAAATATAACAGGGACGCGGATGGGGCATTACGGGTACTTGAACCGATAAGATATGACAGCCGTGCTCTCTTTCCTATGGCAATAGCCCATAACATGAAGGGTGACTGGCAGCAAGCGGAACAAATCCTTAAGGAAGCCCTTGAAAAGGGCAATATCCATGCAAAACGTCTGTCTGGTTCAATACAAAAATGAAAGGACGATTTTAGTCATAACTTAAAATTAGTATTAATTAAAATTAAATGCAATTATGAAAGTAATGAAGTATTTCGCTGCAGCCTCCCTGATGTTGTTTGCAGCATGTAACAATGAAGACAATCCCACATTGGAGACGGGCAACCAACCCGTAGATGTAATAGTGTCACTTAACACCATTCAGGTGGGCACCCGTGCAGCCATGGGGGATTTGCAGGATAAAGTGGAGGACCAGGCTGCCGCCAGTTTGGAAAAGGTACATGTCTATCTGATAGACCATGAGGGAAATATAACCGTAGCTGAAGAGTTTGTAAAGAATGACGCAAACTGGTCCAAGCTGGTTAATACAACAGCTGTTTCTTCTCAAGCAAATCCGGGTGGATACAAATTTAAAAATGTAGATAAAAAGACACAGAGAGCTTTGGTTATCTGCAACCCACAAGGTCACATCGCAACTGAAAAGACACCGGTTGCTCAAGTTGCAGATTATGAGCTTAAATCACTAATTGGTGACGTCATTTATGCAGAAACAAAACCTCTGTCTCCGGCAGGTCAAGAACCGTATGGGGTAGATCCTCAGGATGATCAAAGAACGGTTAAAGTCGCCGAGTTTATTTTAAAAGGTAACATGAACCGTTTTCAGGTACTCGGTACGAAATTTAGTAAAATTGAATGGAAGCAGGATGGCCAGCAGGCAGCAGAACAATGGCAAAAGGATTGGTTGCAAAAAAACACCGGAAAGCAACCCGGTGACGCATTGGCAGCTTTTGTAGCAGCTGTTGGCAAATACGATCAGAAAACCGGAAAATCTCCCCAAAAGACAGAGTGGGACAAATATTTTCAAGTTGTAGACGTTACCGCAGAGAACACCGGTATAGTGATGAACCGCTTCTATGACAAATTTCATGTTTTGGATCAAACCTCAAATACGTTAATGTACGCCAAAACTTATGCCGGTAATAGATATAAATTTGCAGATGGAACATTCATGCCGGATGGAAAAACAGATTTGTCTTCAGCTGCATCCTATTACAATACAAACGGTTTTGATTTTAAAGGGCAAAAAGCAGCCGCTTTCAACTTTTTTACAGACAAGGTAACCGATTATGGTAAAAATGGGAATGCACCGACTTTGCACTTTATCTTTAAAGAAGGCGGGAAAGTAAGCGCTAATCGTCGTTTCCTTAACATCAATGCCTATACGGGCACTGAAGGCCAGGCAACCGCATTGGACGCCACTAAGAACAAGGCTGGAAAATTATTGAATATTGATTTGTCCAAAGTGAATAATAATAATGGTATTCTGGTAGATGTAGATCCCACCATCCCTGAAGGTGTAGCTCCTGATCCTCAAGGTGGAGATGATTTTGTTGATGAAAATGTGAATGTTATCGTACGTGTAGAGGTTGAACCGTGGACAGCAGTAAATGTTTTCCCTATCCTTGACTAACAGGTAGATATTTGCAGACAGTTTGCCAGACAGGATTTTTGTCTTTTCTAATAAAAGCGGAATCCCCGGCATTTTTCGGGAGGGGGTAGCCTGTCCCCTCCATTTTTTATCAGAATACAGGAAGCATATGATCTCCACATGTGGAAGGTTGTTGTTTCGTTTTATAACCATTACCATAAATTATGAACATAAGATACATATCCACGTGGTTGGGGCTGATGGGCACGTTATATCTTCTGATGGCCTGCAACAGAGTCTATGATAATTTGGACGGGTGCTTTGGCAATACAGTAACTTTCTCCTATCAGGCAGATGACAACAGGGAACATCTACAGGAATATGTGGATGGTATCGAGGTCTTTATTTTTGATGCTGGAAGTGGAGCACTTGTAGAAAAGCATCATTTGGAGAGAGAACGGATATTTTCCAATTTAGAAGTCAGGCTTCCCGAGGGGAGTTACAAGGTGGTGGCTGTGGGCAATGCTTTGGAGGAAACTCTCATAAATAAAGACAGCAATTATCAGACAGCGTCCATATCCCGTCCCGAACTGTCAGAAAAGGACGGGCATGCTGTAGGAACATTCGACAAACTGTACCTGGGTGAGACCATCATAACCTCGAAAGCCATGCATGATTCCCACGATGTGTTAAAACTTTATTCTCAGCATGTACAAATTCATGCGGTGGTACTTCCTGATACAGAGGAGGATGCCGGACTTTGGTTTGGACAGAACAACGGGAAAGGCTTTCATCTGGTTATGGAACCTCTGACTTCCCGCCTTTCTTTTTCCGGGAAAAGGAGTGGTATCACTTCTTTTGACATTCCCTTTATTGCTGTGAAAGAGAAAGGCTGTTTTATTCTGGACTTCAATACCTTGCGTTTCGATGATGGTGATCCGATAGCAATCCGGTTAATGAAAGGAGAAGACACTCTTTGTACCGTGGACGTGGCGCAATATATCGCGCAGTATCATGACCGGATATGCATAACAGGACGACAGGAGGCTGTGCTGCCGTTGTTTTTCCGACAAAATCCGTATTCTCTAAGCATAAGCGTGAAACCTTGGGAGTCTGTCGATGTTGTTCCGATAACCTATTGAATAGAATGAAAATGTATAACTTATATAAGAAATTAACAAGACAGACGTACCGCCGTGCGGTTGTACCGGTTCTTATCCTGTCTTTGTTTTGTTCATGCGAACGGTCTGCTGAGAATCCGGTCATGTCTGATGACGGCATGGCAACCGTCAGCTTGAGTCTGGATACACGTGCTATTTCTGCCGGGGGATTCTTGCATGACAGTTCGGACAAGTGGTTTATCAACGGCGAGTTGTTCCCGCAAGAAGGATCTACTCCGAGCGTGGCGCTGATGATATACAGTCGGGAGCAGCAAAGATATGTTTACAGCAAGCTGACTCCGTTCATTCCGGAAGGAAACGGAACTTACAGGACCAAAGTCCGCATTCCGGCAGGTGAAACAGACTTTTATGCCCTGTATGTCTCCAACCAGTTTCCCGGCTCTCCCGAGATTCCTTATTATACCTCTGCCGGCACCTTGCACCCCCGAATGCCGTGGGACTTTCACTCTATTTTCCAGCAGGATGTACAAATGGATGATTTCCGGAATGCCGGTTTTCCGGTTTTCTTTGAAAAATCAGGCGATACTTATACAATCCCTTCAGAAGCATACTACAACGGCGCTTCCGGTACCGGAAACTCCGGAAAGGATGTGTTCTGGTATAACCTGAACAGCAACCCGTGGACCAATCCTATTTTGGGTATCGGTAACAAGGCCCCCCTGTTTACAGTCTCAGGGAAACTGACCGCTACGGTGATTCCCGTCTCTAAAGATATTCCGTCCCAATCGCTTGCCATTCCATTATACAGGGACTTTCCAAGATTCAAGTTTTTCATCGCGTCCACTTCCGACCACAAGGGGAAAGCCTGCCTGGAGGCGGTCGCATTCCTGTATTTTCCCGTTGTTACATCACCTTCCTTCCGTGAGGACGATGCAGAAGCAGGCTTGGGACAAAGTGCTTTAAAAGGTGTTTTGGCAGAAAAGGCGGGCTCGTATTCTTACGGGTATAACTATGCTTATCCTTCCTCTGAAAGAGCCATCCGGCAGGCACCTGTGAAAAGCGGTCCTTCAGGCGGTATTGATTATGATGCCATTTTAAGGCAGGAAGGTTATGAACTGGTATTTCCACAGTACCTTGCTCCTTATCTGCCACGGGAGAACGCATGGCAGGCGAAACTGCCCCATCCAAAACTGCTTCTTAAAATAGGTTATTACGAGGGGGAAGCGCAACCAGTAAAAATTCGGGAGTATCTCATTGACATAGGAGAGAAAGGCAATGGCCTGAAATATGACGGTGCCATCTACCCTAATAGGGATTACCGCGTTTTCCTCATCCTTCCTGCAAGCATTGAGCAGGATCTTATTTATAGAATCGAACCTTGGAAGACGAGAGAAACGAATATTCCCGACTTTCAATAAAGTTATTTATGGCTTATGAAAACGATGACAATGAAATCTATCAAGCAATATAAGTTCTCACTCCTGCATATTTTCATCATATGTCTCTCAATTCCGGGGATGCTCGGGGTGGTTTCCGTCCTTTCCGGTTGTGAGGACGAAAATACGGGTGATTTTGTGAAGGGAGATACCGGATATCTGACCTTTTCAGTATCTGGACATACTGTCATTCAGACACGTTCAGGGGCGACTCCAGCTCAGGAACAGAAAGTGGAGAACTTGTACATGTTTCTCTTTAATGCGGAAAATGGCAATAAAGAGGCAAGCGTATATTGTACCGGAGACCAATTGGTTAAGACTGATGAAGGATATAAGGTAAGGTTGTCAGACATGACGGCCGGAAATAAGAAAGTGGTGGCTCTCGCCAATATAAGGGCTGATGTCTCAGATGTAAAACAGCGAATAAGAATTACCAAGGAAGAGCTTGATGCCATCAATACTCTAGAGGACTTGCAGCAGTGGACCGCATTTCTGGCATCGGACAAAGAGACCGGAACATTATCGGAAGACGAGCTTTTTCTCATGTGTACAGATGTGACGGATATCACATTGAACAACACAGGTGGAGCCAATGCCGTCACCATTCCCCTGCACAGGCTGATGGCAAAAGTGGAGTTTAGAATAATTGACAGTCCCGGTTTTATTCCCACTGTCTGGCACGTGATCAATATACCATCCAAAACCTATCTACTCAGACCGGCAAGTACGTCTTCTTTGGAGCAAAGGGATTACTTTATGGAAAAAGATCAGAAATTCGCAGGTACCGGATATGGTGACAGGTTTACTTTCTATCAACTGGAAAGCCTTTTGGAGCCCCAATCTAAAATAACGGAATCGGGGGACCGTGGATACAGGAAGCGTGCATTACATAAGAAAACTGGAAATGATTACCAAAAGACTAACGGGGAATTCATGAATGCTCCGGAACAGGTAACCTATGTGGTCATTGAGGGGGAATACAACGGGCCTCGAAAAGAGGGAGAGCCAACGATGGTTGCAGGAAATGTCAAATATACTATCCCATTGGGATATACTGACAATACAGATCCCGTCAATGATTATAAGATAGAACGCAACACGCACTATATCTATAATATCAGGGTGAGAGGGGTGAATGACATCTATGTGGAAGCAGTAAGGAAGGATCCTGAAGGTAATCCGGACTCGGAAAGGCATCCGGGAACGGAGGGTGCTGTTACGGAAGTGCAGAACCAATGGGAGATCGATGCACACTATGAGCAACGTCTGCTGAAATTGACTGAGCAGGAATTCGGAGAAATGAATCTCCAAGGTATCACTTGCATAGTGAAGACACCGTTCGGGACTGAGAGGTTTTCATTGGAGGATTTGAAACAAAACCCTAAATATGAAAAATTGTGTTCCTGGGTTACATTCAGGTGCAATTCTATGGCCACCTGGTTTGGAAAGAAATATTATTATGCGGGAACACAAGACCAACTGAACAGGTATCCGGCGAATGGTGTCGGAAATCCGATAAAGTCCCTGAAAGAAATATTGGATATCCTGCAAAAGAACTGGTTATGGCTTCTACAAAACTACCCAAACCGTTACAGTGAATCCGAGACAATATTCTCATACGACAGGCACGAAGCATATATTACGGTATATTTTGATGAATATTTTTATGAAACTGACCCTTTGACTGGTTCACCTGTTCATTGGAGCAAATTCGTTAACACATTCCCCCGAGAACTGACAATCGCTCTTCAGAAAAGAACAAGTGTTGACGGCCAGTCTGTCTATTATGACCAACCATTATTCTCGGTTCGGCAGAATCCCATATATACCGTCTATGATTCCAGAGAGGCCGAGCCCTATTACGCATTCGGTACGGAATCTGTCAACGAGACAGGAAATGCTCTTTTACCGGAATTCAATATTTCCAATGAAGAATGGAGATACTTTGCCGGATGGAGCAACTGTTTCAGTTATCATAATAACGGAAATTTTGGCAATTGGGCAGACCTACACGGGGGAAACTGGAACGACCAGCTGTATGCCCCCAATGATAAAAAAAGGAACCCTTTCTATGCCTGCCTTTATCGCAACAGGGATCTAAACCGTAATGGCAAAATCGACCTGGATGAGGTGCGCTGGTATGTTCCCAGTGCCATACAGTTGATAGACCTTGCCTTGGGGGACAAGGGGCTGCCGGAAAGCGTCCGTCTGTATCAGGAAGATGATCATTCGGGAATAAGGCAGCACCGGTGGTATGTCAGTTCCTCACCGGGAAACATAAACAATGGGAGGTTTCCCTATTTCTTATGGAGCGAGGAAGGGTTCAGTATCGGGGCTGACTGGAATCCTGCTTCAGGAGGAGATAAGAAAAATGGCTATAATTTGCGGTGCGTACGCTCGTTGGGACAGATTCCCGGTGCGCATTACGATGATCAGGGGATGCACACAATTTCCAATAATATACCAGCCACAGCTTCCTCACCTGCATATGTATACAACAATAATCTGAACAATAAGACCATGCGTTTGCCGGGACAATTTGTCGAGCATGGAGAAATCCCAAAGCATTATTTTAAGGATGATGTTTCATTACCCTACTGGAGTTTTTATGTCTCAGAAAAGAACCTGGGCCCCTACACGATGGGTGAACTTAAAAAGATGCTGCAGCAAGGTACAAGTCCGTGTGAGAATTATACAGAGAAAGGAGTAAAACATTGGAGGATGCCTACAGTGCGGGAAATGCAATTGATAGCTGACACTTACGATACAAAAACTTTGGCGGATGGTGTCAATAGGTTCTTTGTCTCGACATGGACGGAAGATGGAAAGTATTTGAAAGCTTTTGAGAAAATAGGTGGAGTCCGAAAATTTCATGTTTACAATGAAAGTGATGACAATGCCACAGGATACATAAGGTGCGTGAAAGACAAAGAATGATATGGTAGAATTACATACTTTTGTAGAATCGCTATCTTTTAATATGAAGGTGTGTCACAATGGATGAGCTGCCCTCCAAAAGTTAGACATAAAACTTTTGGGGGGCAGTTTAATTTGACATACCTTCATATTATAATAGTTCTCTCTGAAGGAACAATCTAGTGGTTATTTATCTAAATAGGAGATATTTTAGAGAAAGACTTTTTAATTTGAATAAAATTTTAGGATATGCTGCATTTATTAGGCAGAGCAATATCCGTAATGCTGTAGAATATAATATCTAAAGCTGTTTCGTGTAAAATGATATTAACAAAAATGCAGCTGTTCCGCTTATGTTATCACAAACTTTCCAAATTTCCATTTGAATAAAATTTGGTATATCCATTTGTTTTTCATATATTTGCAAAAATAGCAGGCTCTAATTTACTGTTTTTTAGCACATAAATTCTTTTTTGCGCATCGGATATTTTTCATCCTCCTCTTAAAAATCACACAGGTCCTGCTTAAAGAAAAATCATTTTATAAACCATTGTGGGGTGTTGGACAAATACCCCTGTCAAAACGTGACTTTATGCGATATAAAGAAAGTTTGCTGTTGCCATTCTTTGGGGCAATAATCGCCGTTTCACCTTTGGCGGCGCAGGAAAAACCAATGTTGAAGATAGGAGGCGCACTCCGTTTCAACTACAATTACTCGGACTGGAAACCTGAAAACCGGAATCGTGGCGGAGAATTCGACTTCGACGTGTTCCGTCTGAACGTGAACGCTTCTTACAAGAAATTTGATTTAGCGGCGGATTACCGTTTCTATCCTTCCTCCTCGGGAGGCGGGATGCTCAGAGAGGGCTGGATAGGCTATCGTTTCAGTGATTCACATCGGTTACAAATAGGCCTGACAACGGTCCCTTTCGGTATCCTGCCTTATACGGGTAACAATTATTTCTTCAATCTGAACTATTATGCCGGTCTCGAGGACGATGCGGACATGGGGATAAAATACCTCTTCTATAAAGATCGCTGGGAATTGTCGTTCGCCTATTTCCAGAATGCCGATCTTTCCGGGACTGGCGGCGACTCAGAACTGTCCGCCAGCCGTTATGCCTATGACATCGCCGGACGTGACAAGGAGGCGCATCAGGGCAATTTCCGGGTGGTATATCATTTCGGAAACTTGTGGAGACAGCGGCTCGGAGGTTCGGTACTGGTGGGTGGGCTATATAATATGGACACACGGAAGACGGGACTCCGTACCGCTTTTGCCCTGCACTATGTAGCCGACTATCGACGGTGGAACCTTAAAATGCAGTATACCAACTATAATCTCAGACCCGTACGGGCTCCAGGGGAAGACAGACATGTGGTGACAATGGCGGCTTACGGATCGTCTTACCGAATCGCTTCCAGGGCGGATATATATACGGTGTCATTGTCCTACCGGATTCCCGTGAACAGGTTGTTTCTGGACGATATCTGCCTGTACAATGATTTCAGCCTACTCAACAAACGCGTTGCCGGGTTTAATGACAGCCTGGAGAACGTGACGGGGTGTTCTTTGGCGATGGGAAAGGTCTTCGCCTACATCGACTATGCCGTGGGAAGGAACCACGCATGGCTGGGGGATATATGGGATGAAGCTTTCGCCCGAGGGACGGAAGACAACTGGAATGTCAGATTCAATATAAATATAGGATATTATTTTTAAAGGATTATGGATAAGAACAAAATTGAAATCAGGGATTTGTATTTGATTTTCGGCTCTGAAAGAAGCAAGGCTTTCAGAATGCTGAAAAAAGGAAAGAGTAAAAATGAGATATTGAAGGAAACCGGATGCACGATTGCCGTGAACAATGCCAGCCTCTCTGTCCGGGAGGGTGAGATATTTGTGATCATGGGACTCTCGGGAAGCGGAAAGTCAAGCCTGCTCAGATGCATCAACCGGCTGAACAGGCCTACCTCCGGTGAGATTCTGATCAACGGTGAGGATATCGCCGGAATGCCAGTGGAACGGTTGCGGTCCCTGCGTCGGAAGGAACTGGCGATGGTATTCCAGCATTTCGGGCTGCTGCCCCATTATACCGTATTGCAGAATATCGCTTTCGGGCTTGAACTGCAGGGAGTGGAGAAGAGGGAACGTGAACTAAAGGCGGCGGAAAGCATGCGTCTGGTCGGGCTGGACGGATACGCTGACTTGAAGGTCAGCGAACTGTCCGGGGGCATGCAACAACGGGTAGGATTGGCACGTGCCCTGGCCAACGATCCGGAAGTCCTGCTGATGGACGAGGCCTTCTCCGCTCTGGACCCGCTGATACGGGTACAGATGCAGGACGAGCTGCTGGCCTTGCAGTCAAAAATGAAAAAAACCATCGTATTTATCACACACGACCTGGAGGAGGCTGTCAAGCTGGGTGACCGTATCGCTATCATGCGCGATGGGGAGATACAGCAAACCGGCACCTCCGAGGAGATACTGACCGCCCCCGCCAATGAGTATGTGAGGTGTTTTGTGGAAAATGTGGACCGCAGCAGGATTGTCACTGCCGCCGCCATCATGGTGGACAAGCCTATGGTGGCAAGGTTGGGAAAAGAAGGACCGGAGGTGTTGACCCGGAAGATGAGAGAACGGAAGACAACTGTGTTGCCTGTAGTGGACCCGGATGGTATACTGGTAGGCGAGGTCCGCCTGGAAGATCTTCTCAGACTGCGCAAGGAGCATATCCTGCATATAGACCCTGTGATCAAGAAAGAGGTACATTCCGTATTAAGTGACACTGTGGTGGAGGACATACTTCCCCTGATGACGAAGACCAACTCACCCATTTGGGTGGTCAATGAGAAACGGGAGTTCGAAGGGATGGTACCGCTCGCGTCACTCATTATTGAGGTGACGGGCAAAGACAGAAAAGAAATTAATGAAATCATTCAAAATGCAATAGAATTATGATAGAAATAGGAAAATATATCGAATCGGCCGTGGAATGGCTGACTGAACACGGAGCGGCTTTTTTTGACTTGCTGGGTCTGGCAGTGGAAGGAATCATTGACTGGATCCTGCATGTCCTGCTTGGAATGCCCTTTTATATACCCATTGCAATCCTCTCCTTTATGGCATGGTATAAAAGTGGCCGGGGTACAGGCCTGTTTACCCTCTTGGGTCTGTCACTCGTTTACGGGATGGGACTCTGGGAGGAGACCATGCAGACCCTGGCTCTGGTACTTTCCTCCACCGGCATGGCGCTGCTGCTGGGAATCCCTCTGGGGATCTGGATGGCGGGCAGCAGACGTTGCAACAAAGTCATGCTGCCGGTACTTGATTGTATGCAGACTATGCCGGCCTTTGTCTATCTGATACCGGCAGTGCTCTTTTTCGGGCTGGGGACAGTGCCGGGAGCCTTTGCCACGATCATTTTCGCCATGCCTCCGGTAGCAAGGCTCACCGCATTGGGTATCCGTCAGGTGCCGAAAAATGTGGTGGAGGCCGCCCGGTCTTTTGGAGCCACTTCTTGGCAGCTGCTCTACAAGGTACAATTACCGCTGGCGTTGCCAACTATTCTTGCCGGTGTCAACCAGACCATCATGATGTCGCTCTCCATGGTAGTGGTAGCCGCCATGATATCAGCCGGAGGTTTGGGGGAAATAGTATTGAAAGGCATTACCCAAATGAAGATTGGCATGGGATTCGAAGGGGGGATCGCTGTCGTGATACTGGCTATCGTGCTTGACCGGATCACGCAGGGAATAGCACGAAGAAAATAAAAGGAGTAAAAAACATATAAAAGACAGAATGATTATGAGAAACAGAACGATTTTTTTTACAGTCTTATTGGCTGTCACGATATTCTTCTCATGCGGAAACATTTCTGACAAGAAAATCCGTATAGCCTATGCGAACTGGGCCGAAGGGATAGCGGTCACCTATCTGGCCAAGGAGATTCTCTCGGAGCAAGGATACAGAATAGAACTTTTGAATGCGGACATAGCTCCCATATTCACTTCGTTGGCAAGAGGCAAGACAGACGTGTTCATGGACAGCTGGCTGCCGGTGACCCATGCCGATTATTTCCGGAAATACAATGATGAACTGGAAATCCTCGGGCAGATATACGACAGTGCCCGTATCGGGCTTGTGGTGCCCGAATATGTCCCAGTCCATACAATAGAGGAACTGGACGGTCATACCGGACGGTTTTCCGGAGAGATCGTGGGAATTGATGCGGGTACCGGTATCATGAAATGCACGGAGAAAGCCATCCCTGAATACGGTCTGGACTACAGGCTCATGATCTCCAGTGGTCCCGCCATGACGGCATTGCTGAAGAAGGCTATCGACAAGAAGGAATGGATCGTGGTGACCGGATGGACCCCGCACTGGATGTTTGACCGCTTTCGCCTGAGGGTGCTGGAAGATTCGAAAAACGTTTATGGAGAGGCCGAGCAAATCCATTCTATTGCCAGGAAGGGGTTCAGTAAGGAACATCCGTTCGCTGCCGCCCTTTTGGGAAACATCCATCTTTCCGACAGCGAGATCAGCTCCCTGATGCGGGGCATAGAGGAAACCCGTGGAACCGAGACAAGAGCTGTACGCCAGTGGATGGATGGGCATAGGGATTTGATAGACAGCTGGATTCCGGACAAGGAGAAATACAGCCGATGAACATCACGCTGGAATGGATGACTCTCAAGTTTCTTTCTTCGCAAGGTGGAATGACAACTTCCTTTCGAATTGATGATAATATTAAAAAGGAACATCTGCCTGGCTATCTTGTATAAACAAAAAGACTGTTTTACGTAATTCTCTGTCCAATACACGTAATAAAAATACAAATACATATTTTTAACTTTGTACTATTATAGTTAACATCATAAAATAAGTATTTTCTTTAATAAAAACAATCAGCGACAATATGAAAAAAATATGCTTTTTTTTCTTTCTGCTGTTCAGCTTGCAGTCTTTCTCACAGAAGGTTGTGCTAAAAAACAACCTTGTCTATGACGCCCTGCTGACACCCAATCTTTCTGTAGAGTTTTCCCTGGGGAAGAAATGGACTTTGGATACCCAAGTGGGTATGAATTTCTTCTTTTATGAAAGTGATGCTACCGCAGGCGGTTA